>NZ_KV828490.1:0-101969 GCF_001836405.1 Pseudomonas sp. HMSC057H01
TGCGGCAGGCCGACAGCGACAAGGCCGGCGCCCTCCTCACCCCGGCCCAGATCAATACCCTGAAGCGCAACGCGCCCTTCTGCGAAGAGTGCGAGAAGTGCAAGGACGGTGCCTGTGACCTCTGACGCCCTCTCCCCGCGAACCTGGCTGGCCCGACATCCGCTGCAGGCAGGCGAATGCCTGTACGCGATCTTCGGCAGCGCCAGCGATGCCGCGCCCCTGCAAGCCTACTACCGGAAAGACAGCCCACCCCTACCGCTCCCTCTCTGGAACGGTACGCCATATGCCGACTGGCAACCGGTGATGCCCTACCTCGCGAAGCTGTCCCCCAGCAGCGTATTCCTCGATTGGGCTGCCAGCGAAAAGTCTCGCGACTGGGGTTGGCTGGCAGTTTCCACCTGGTCGACAGACGCAATCCTAGAGCACCTACGCAGCCTCACCCAGGTACGCATGCCGGATGGCAGCGAAGTGTTCTTCCGTTTCTGGGACGGCCGTCACCTGCTACCGATACTCGCCCACCTCGGCGAGAAAGCGCACGAAGTACTGCCGATGTTCGGCCGTTACCTGATCAATGGCAAAGCACTCGAAACCGGCCAGGGCCATCCCCATGCCGCCCGTCCCTACCCCTGGTGGGAGGTTCCGCGGGCACTGGTCGACACGCTGCATGCCGACGACCCGACTACCGCTATCGACAACCTGCTGCAGTGGCTGCGCGAGAACCACGCAGATCTGTACTTCGCCTATCCCGAGCGAAGTCTGCAATTGCGCGCCAGACGCCTCATCGCGAAAGCCGTCGCCATGGATGAGATCGGCGGCCTGTTGTTGAACCAGTTGGAAAAGGACCTGACCCCATGATCTCGTCGTTCTACGCCATGTTCATGCTGCGCGGAGTGAACGCGAAGCAGCCGGATGCCAGCCAGTTGATCGGCGAATTCAGCTCCGGGGTGCTCAACCGCTATGAGGAATATGCGAACAGTTGGCTCTGGGGCTGGGCACTCGACGTCCAGCAGACCATCGCCCTTTCCGATGGGAACGGCAACGAGTTGACCAGGCTGAAAGCCGACAAGGACGCCAACATCCTCGAAGACGTCGCCTCATGTCCGGTCAACGGTCAACTGAAACTGCTGCATACTTTCGAATCGACCAGTTTCGTGCCCATCGGCAACACGCCTTACGAAATCACTCGGATAGGCAGCAGGACACCGCAGTTCAAGGGCGTACTGGATGCAGATGGGATGGCGAGCATAAGCGGCTGCGCTCCCAATACGCTGTACCAGGTCAAGTTCTACCCAGAGGTAAGCATCCAGGAGATCGACGCGCTCTACCGCTCCTACGACGACGTAATCGCCAAGCTGAACGAGTGGCTTCTGGAGCAATGGAACGGCCCGCTTTCCGCCGAATGGAAAAGGCTCGCGCCGGTTGGCGACCGTAGGCGGATGGAGCAGATAAACGACGCCTATCTGGACGGCATGGGCAAAGCGCTGGTCAATCTCTGGGATGATGTGGTCGAGCTGTTCGGCATCCTCGCGAACCTCGACGAGCACGCGGCGAAACTCCTTGAGTTCATCAACGAAGCGGATTTCGAAAAGCTCAAGGCTCAGGCCAAGGAACTCCTCGGTACCGCCTTGCTGATCGCCAGCGACGAACCGCTTCTGTTCATCTATGCCAGCGCCATCGTGTGCTGGACCCAGTTGCTGCCGCCCACGACTGCCGCGGAAATGGTCGCGGAACTCTCCACCGGCCTGCTCCTCGATATTCTGCTCGGCATCATCCTGACCGGCGGAGCCGGTCTCGCCGTTCGCCTGGCCGTCAAGGGCTCGAAAGCAATCAAGGCCTCCGAAGGTGCGATGCTGCTGCGCAAAGCCATGCAGGTGCTGATCGATACCAGCTGTCGGCATTCCCTCCAGTTGCACGCGGAAAAGCTGAAACCTCTGGCCGTCCGCGGTGAAGTGATGGCCAACAGCTCCAACAAGATCACCGCACAGATCCAGAGCACCGCCCAAGGCATCGCCCGCACCGAGCACGACACCCTGCCGCTGAGCCGAGGAAAGCGCGCGAACACCTCGCTCTCCAGCAGTCAGGCGACGCCCGATGCCTCCGCACCCGGCAGGACGCCCGCCGGCAAACCCGCCGACCAGGCCGCCCAGACCTGCGTCAAGGACTGTCCCGTTTCGATGGTCACCGGCGAGGAGCTGCTGACCCTGACCGACTGCGAGCTGGACGGTCCGCTGCGTTTCGCCTGGACGCGCCTGTACCGCACCAGCGCGGCGGAAATCGACAATGGTCTGGGCTTCGGCTGGAGCCATGCCCTCTCCCATCGCCTCGATCGCGACGGCGACGAGCTGGTATGGACCGATCACGAGAACCGCCGGACCCGCTTCCCGATCCCTGACGCCCAGCGCCCGGCGATCACCAACCGACTGTCGCGCGCCGCCATCTACCTCGGCGGCGACCCATCCGAACTGATCCTTGCCCAGGCCGGCGAAAAGCCGCGCTTCTACCACTTCCGCAAAGACCCGGACGGCGCTTACCTGATCGCCATCAGCGACGCCTACGGCAACCGCCTGGAACTGAGTCGCGACCGCCTCGGCCGGCCGCGCCGCCTCAGCCACAAGGCCGGGCGCGCGCTACTGCTGTGCTACCAGGGCAGGCACATCGAGCGCGTCGAGTACCAGGTGTACCAGCCCGCCGATAACCTGGAGGCCTGCTGGCACACCACCCAGGTACTCGCCCGCTACCGCTGCAACGAACGTGGCCAGTTGATCGAAGCCGGAAACGCACTCTACGAGGCCGAACGCTATCGCTACGACGCGCGCAATGTCATCCTCGAGCGCCAGTTGGCCGGCGGCGCCTCGTTCTTCTGGGAATGGGAAGGCGAAGGCAAGCAGGCCCGCGCGGTCCATCACTGGGCCAGCTTCCCGCAGATGGACTCGCGCTACGTCTGGAACGAAGACGGCAGCGTTACCGCGATCAACGCCGACGGCAGCGAGGAAGTCTATGTCCACGACGACAACGCGCGCCTGGTACGCCAGGTCGATCCCGACGGAGGCGAAACCCTCAGGCACTACGACGAGAAGGGCCAACTGGTCGCCGAACGCGATCCGTTGGGAACGATCACCGAGTACCGCTACGACCAGGCCGGACGCTTGGAGGCACTGCTCCCGGCCGAAGGCGAGCCAACCTGCTATAGCTACTTCGACGGCTTCGTGCGCAGCGTGCGCCGCGGCGAGGCGCAGTGGAAGTACGAGCGCAACACTCAGGGCGACATCACCCGCCAGACCGATCCCGAAGGCAACGTCACCCACTACGCCTACGACCACCGCGGCTGCCTGGTGGAAATCACCCATGCCGACGGCAGCCTGCACCAGTTGACCTGGAATCCGCTCGGCCAGTTGATAGAAGAACAGCTTCCGGACGGTAGCGTGCGCCGCTATCGCTACGACACACTGGGTAGACAGATCACCCGCCAGGACGAAAGCGGCGCCATCACCCGGTTCCAGTGGGATGCAGCAGGCCGCCTGAGCCAGATCACCCTGCCCGGTGGCGCCAGCCGCATGTACCGCTACAACGCTTACGGCAAGGTCACCAGCGAGTGCGACGAACAGGGCCGGATGACCCGCTACGAATATCTTGACGACCTGCACCTGGTCAGCCGGCGGATCAACCCGGACGGCAGTCAGCTGCGCTACCGCTACGAAAACGCCCGGCTACTGCTCAGCGAGATCGAGAACGAACGCGGCGAACGCTATCGCCTCGATTACCACGGCAACGGCCTGATCAGCCAGGAAACCGGCTTCGACGGCCGCCGCACCGCCTATCGCTACGACCTCAAAGGCCAGCTTCTGGAGAAAACCGAGTACGGCGACGACGGCAGCGAACTGCGCACCACCTACCAGCGCGACAGTACCGGGCGCCTGCTGGCGAAGACACTGCCCGACGGCAATCGGGTCGACTACCGCTACGATACGCTCGGACGCCTGGTCGCCGTCGACGACGGCACCTGGCCGCTGGCCTACGAATACGACCTACGGGACCGCCTGGTCCGCGAGCACCAGGGCTGGGCCACCCTTCACTACGCCTACGACGCCCTCGGCCAGTTGATCCACTGCCGACTGCCCGACGGCAACCGCGTCGACTACCGCTACCAGACCGGCGGCACCCTCTCGGCAATCGATCTCAACGGCCAGTCCCTGACCCGGCACCAGTTCGGTAGCGGTCGCGAACGCCAGCGCCAGCAGGGCGAACTGCTCAGCCAATACCACTACGATGAGCAGGGCCGCCTGCTGGCCCACCAGGTCAGTCAGCGGCAGCGCCATCTCTACCAGCGCCAGTACCGCTATGACGCTAGCGGCAACCTGGCCGCCATCGAGGACAGCCGCAAGGGCATTCGCAGCTTCCACTACGACCCGCTGGACCGCCTGCTCGGCGTACGCGGTGAAACCCCGGAAAGCTTCGTGCACGACCCGGCCGGCAACCTGCTCGCCCAGGGCGGGCAATTCGACGCGCGACAGATGGAGGTTCGCGGAAATCGCCTGCTGACGCAGGGCGACCGGCATTTCGACTACGACGCCCACGGCAATCTCGTTCGCGAACGCCGCGGCACCGGGCAGAAGCTGGTCACCGAATACAGCTACGACTGCCAACACCGCCTGATCGGCGTCAGCCTGCCGGACGGGCGCCAGGTCGTCTACCGCTACGACGCCTTCGGCCGACGCATTGCCAAGCAGGTCGACGGGCGCAATACCGAGTTCCTCTGGCTCGGCGAACGCCTGCTCGCCGAGAGCGGCGACCGGCACTACCGCACCTATCTCTACGAACCCGACAGCTTCCGCCCGCTGGCCCTGCTCGACGGCGAAGGCCCGGAACAGGTCGAACCCTGCTACTACCAACTCGACCACCTCGGTACCCCGCAGGAACTGACCCGCGCCGATGGCCGCCTCTGCTGGTCGGCGCGCTACCGGGCTTACGGCAATGTGCTCAAGCTGGACATCGCCGAAGTGGATAACCCACTGCGCTTCCAGGGCCAGTATTTCGACGCCGAGACCGGGCTGCACTACAACCGCCATCGCTACTACAATCCAAGCACGGGACGCTACCTGACCCCCGATCCGATCAGGCTGGCAGGTGGGTTGAACAGCTACCGGTACGTGCCGAATCCGACGGGGTGGGTGGACCCGTTGGGGCTGGCCTCAAATAAAACTCGCTGTCCCGAAGCATTAGACAATAATCCCCGCAAAGGGATTAACTCCACATCCGGCAGCAAAAAGCCGGCAGGACCAATCGTAGAGCTGGATGCGCAGGGAAACGAGATTTACTACCGAACACTAAGCGAGCAGCACCTTGAGATACTGAGGAACAACTTTGAAGTACCTCCGACGAGTGAGACCTTCATCTCCCCGCTACAATCCTACTCCCAAGAGTATGATGGGAAATTAGTAAGACTTACAGCCAGTCCAGGCACCATGAATGAGCTGTCTAAAATTGGAGTAACTGCAAATTCCGGAACCGGCCTATTGCTTCCAGATCTCCCTCCCGCCCGAAAGGGCTGGAAACAGAACAACGCACTATTCAAACTCGAAGCACTAAAAAAGCCAACGATAAATGAAGGAGGCGGCGTTATCAACACTGGCCTTGGGGATGGAAAAGCCCTAGAGATTTTCAACAAGAACCTAATAGACTTCGAAGTAATAGACTAGAGAAAACTCATGAAAACCATTTATAACTTCAAACAGCGTATCAAAGAAGACCCCGAGTACATTCGAAAAGCCCATGAACTCACTTTGAATACAACGAAGCCTAAAGCTGGCCTTAAAGGGACTTATGGACTACTGGGCTCAAAGGAATGGTGGGACAATCTTGAAAACGGATCAATTCCACAAAAAGAAATTTCCGGAACCATAAAGAAAGTATATTTAACGGGGCAAGACAATACCGAAGATTTCAACACGATAGATATAGAAACAGAAAACAAAACCCTCTGCACGGAGGGCACTTACACAAACAAGAATACCGACAGAAAGCATTACGAAGCAGGAAAAAAAATCACCATAAAATATGCTTTCGACCCACTAAAAAAGCCCAAACCAAATGGAGACATCGACTATTCAAAAATAGTTGTTGAGATATTAATATCCGAATAACTGAAAATCAGCCTTAGGGAAGGTTATATAAAAAACCAAAAGACAGAAGCAAATGAAAACCCCCTATCCATGGGAATCATACATCGGAAAGTTGACATGTTCTTTTCTCGAATAAACAGAAAAGCTGGAGGATGCCAGCGAACCAGGATCGCTCCGACGAAACGCTAGCAAAGCACCATGAGCAAGTATGAATCCAGCTGAGATAACGCACACTTACTCATGACCTGGCCCAACACTGCCGGGAATTTTCCCTGGCTCAGGAAGTTCACGCATCTTGCCCAATGAGTGGAAATTTCGCTCTACCCGAAACTCCCGCTCATGACAGAAATCACTGCCTCGCCAACCGCTGATCGAAGCTCCCCTCAATCCAGCATCCCCACATACCCCGGCACCTCCCCCACTCGCTTGATCCACGCGCGGATCGCCGGGTAGGCCGTCAGGTCGAAGCCGCCTTCATGGGCGACATGGGTGTAGGCGTAGAGGGTGATATCGGCGATGGAGAACTGTTCGCCGACCAGGAATGGCGTGCGCGACAGCTGTTTCTCCATGACGTCGAGGGCCTTGTAGCCGCCGATCTTCTTCTCTTCGAACTCGGCGCGGCGGGCTTCCGGGAGGCCGAGGTAGAGCTTGATGAAGCGCGCCACGGCCACATAGGGCTCATGGCTGTATTGCTCGAAGAATTGCCATTGCAGCACCTGGGTGCGCAGGCGCGGTTCGCTGGGCAACAGGGCGCTGCCGTCGGCGAGGAAGTTGAGGATGGCGTTGGACTCCCACAGGCAACTGCCGTCCTCCAGCTCCAGCACCGGTATCTTGCCGTTGGGGTTCTTCGCCAGGAACTCCGGGGTCTGGGTCTCGCCCTTGAGAATGTCCACCGGTACCCACTGGTAGTCGATGCCGAGCAGCGACATGGCCAGCTTGATCTTGTAGCAGTTGCCCGAACGGTAATCACCGTAGACCTTGTACATCGTGTCGCTCCTCGGATCGGATGGCCGGCGCCCCGGGAGGAGCGCCGATGAGGGTTCAGGCCGCTTCGGCGGCCTGGGCATCGCGGACGACCTTGGCCAGGCGCCGCAGGCCTTCGTGCAGGCGCTCCGGGGCGACGTGGCTGAAGTTCAGCCGCAGACGCCCGAGGTTCTGCTCCGGCTCGGCGAAGAAAGGTTCGCCGGGCATGAATGCGACATCGGCGGCCAGCGCCGGCTGGAGCAGGGTGCGGGTATCCAGCGGCTGCCTGAGAGTCAGCCAGAAGAACAGCCCGCCCTCCGGGATATTCCATTCGGCCAGCTCGCCGAAGTGCTCCAGCAGGGCCTCCTGCATGGCGTCGCGGCGGACCCGGTAGAACTCGCGCAGTTCGGCCAGGTGCTGGCGATAGGCCTCGCTGCCGAACCATTGCAGCGCCTGCCACTGCCCTACCCGGTTGGTATGCAGGTCGGCCGACTGTTTCAGCCGCAGCAGGTGCGGGAACAGGTCCGGGGTGGCGATCAGGAAACCGACGCGCAGGCCCGGCAGCAGGGTTTTCGACACCGTGCCGGTATAGATCCAGCTGGACTTGCGCAGGCGGCTGACCAGCGGGGTTGCGCGGCCCTCGTCGAACACCAGTTCGCGATAGGGTTCGTCTTCGATCAGGGTCACGCCGAATTCGTCGAGCAGCGCCGCCACCGCGTCGCGGCGTCCCTCGCTGTAGCGCACGCCGGACGGATTCTGGAAAGTCGGGATCAGGTAGGCGAAAGCCGGCTTGTGTCGCTCCAGGCGCTGCCGCAGGGCAACCAGGTCGGGGCCCTCGGCACCCAGCGGCACGGTCACGCAATCGGCGCCGAACAATTGGAAGGCCTGTAGCGCGGCGAGGTAGGTCGGCGCCTCGAGCAGCACCTCGGTGCCCGGATCGATGAACAGCTTGCTGGCCAGGTCGAGGGTCTGCTGCGAACCGCTGACGATCAGCACCTGGCTCGCCTCGCAGGGGACGCCGAGGGCGCGCGCTTCGGCGGCGATGGCTTCGCGCAGGGCAGGCTCGCCTTCGCTCATGCCGTACTGGCCCATGGAGGCCGGCATCTGCTCCCACTGCACCTTCGGCAGCATCGGCTCGGCCGGCAGCCCGCCGGCGAACGACATCACCTCCGGACGCTGCGCCGCGGCAAGGATTTCGCGGATCAAGGAGCTTTTCAGGCGGGAGATGCGTTCAGAGAAGGCCATGGGATCACCGGTAGCGTAGGCGGGAAAAAATGAGTCAAACTGCTTGACCGAAACTACGATGCCGCGCCCGGAAGCGTCAATATGCCTGACCTGAAAAACCACGCCGTCCAGCAGCAGGCCATGATGGAAGCCTTCTTCTTCGCGTACCAGGCCTTCACCACCAAGCCTGACGAGATGCTCGCCCGCCGCGGCCTGGGTCGCGTGCACCACCGCGTGCTGTTCTTCATCGCCCGCTATCCGGGCCTCAGCGTGAAGGAACTGCTGGCCCTGCTCGGCGTGACCAAGCAGGCGCTGAACATCCCGCTGCGCCAGTTGCTGGAGATGAACCTGATCGGCAGCGCCACCGCCGACGACGACAAGCGCAAACGCCTCCTCGGCCTCACCGCCGAGGGCGTGCGGTTGGAAAAGGCGCTGCGTCGCGAGCAGTCGCGGCTGCTCCAACGCTGCTTCGAGGAAGCCGGCGGCGAAGCGGTCTCCGGCTGGCTGGCGGTCAATCGCACCCTGGCTCGGGCGCATGCAGGCAGCCGCGGCGAAGCGGCGACGGAGGCCGCCGACTGACGCCCATGGGCCTGGCGCCTGGACGCTCGGCAAGCCGACCGGCTGCCCGCTAGCCCCGCTCCAGCTCCCGCGCCGCGCGCCAGCAGGCCAGCGCCATGGCCAGGGTGGCGGCCAGCAGCGGCAGTACCGCCAGCACCAGCAACAGCACCGAAGCCAGCATCGCGCCGCCGGCGATGTCCAGCCAGGCCATGATCCGCAGCGACGGATAGAGGTTTTCCTGCTTGAGCAGACGCAGGCCCAGCCAGAGGGTGGTAGCGCCGATCAGCGCAAGCAGCGCGAAGTACACCAGCGCCTGCCAGTTCCAACCCTGCAGCGCATCGTCGGTAACCGCCAGCAGGCTCCAGCCCTCGCCCAGCAGGGTCAGGAGAATCGACAACCATACCGGCCAGGCCAGCGAGGGGCCGCGAAAGCGCGACTCGACCAGGTGCTTGAGCCGCAGCAGCAGGTAGGCGCCGAGCAGGCTGAGGAGCAGGCCCAGCCAGTCGGCGTAGACCCCGAACGCGGCGCCATCGCCGAATGCCTCCAGCAGGCTGAGCACCATCAGCACCACGCCGCCGGCTATCGAGGCCAGGCAGAGCCAGGCGAGGATGCGCAGTTGCGCGGGCGTCCAGCGCCGGCGGAAAGCATCCGGTATGCCCTGCTCGACCAATTCGACACGCGGCGTGGCGTAGGGGTTTGCATCCATGGCGAAGCTCCTCGGCAAATGCCGGGAAGTTACCAGCTCCGCCAGCTTCCGGCAGCTGCGACTGTATGGCCAACTATGTCCGCGGCTGTACCGGGACAGCCCCTGGCCGGCTGTTTAGGCTGCGCAAAACAGAAAAAGATGATCGGCACTCCGCGCCTCGCGCAACCTGCCCCGTGGCTCCGCCCACCGCCGTGCCCGGTCGTCCCGCACACTCCATGGAAGTACCCGGCATGACCGAAACCACCCAGCCCCAGCCCCAGCCTCGTCTGCGTCCGTTCGCCGACTCCTCTCCCGCCGCCGTGGTGGCCGGCTTCGTCGCCATGCTCACCGGCTACACCAGCTCGCTGGTACTGATGTTCCAGGCCGGGCAGAACGCCGGCCTCAGCAGCGCGCAGATTTCCTCGTGGATCTGGGCCCTGTCGATCGGCATGGGCCTGGCGACCATCGGCCTGACCCTGCGCTACCGGGTGCCGATCGTGATCGCCTGGTCCACCCCCGGCGCGGCGCTGCTGATCAGCAGCCTGCCCGGAGTGCCGTACAGCGAGGCGATCGGCGCCTTCATCGTCTGCGCCCTCCTGATCACCCTGTGCGGCGTCACCGGCAGCTTCGAACGCCTGATGCGCCAGGTTCCCTCCTCGCTGGCCTCGGCGCTGCTGGCCGGGGTGCTGTTCCGCATCGGCATCGAGATCTGCAACGCCGCCGAGCAACAGACCCTGCTGGTGCTGGCGATGTTCTTCAGCTATCTGCTGTGCAAACGCTTCTCGCCGCGCTATGCGGTGTTCGCTGCGCTACTGGTGGGGGTGCTGCTGGCCGGGATACTGGGCCAACTGGACTTCAGCAGGTTCCGCCTGGAACTGGCGGTACCGGAGTGGACCATGCCGAGCTTCTCCCTGGCCGCCACCATCAGCATCGGCATCCCGTTGTTCATCGTCGCCATGGCGTCGCAGAACATGCCCGGCATCGCCGTGCTGCGCGCCGACGGCTACCAGGTGCCGGCCTCGCCGCTGATCTCGAGCACCGGCATCGCCTCGATCCTGCTGGCGCCGTTCGGCTCCCACGGGATCAACCTGGCGGCGATCAGCGCGGCGATCTGCACCGGTCCCTCGGCCCACGAGGACCCGCACAAGCGCTATACCGCGGCGCTCTGGTGCGGCTTCTTCAACTGCGTCGCGGGAACCTTCGGCGCCACCCTGGCAGCGTTGTTCGCGGCGTTCCCCAAGGCACTGGTGCTGTCCATCGCCGCTATCGCCCTGCTCGGCTCGATCATGAACGGCCTGGCCAATTCGATGGCCGACGAGCGCCAGCGCGAGGCCGCGCTGGTGACCTTCATGGTCACCGCCTCCGGCTTCACCCTGCTGTCCATCGGCTCGGCGTTCTGGGGCCTGGTGGCCGGCCTGCTGACTCAGTTCGTGCTCAACTGGCGGCGCGGCTGACCGACCTCAGTCCGGCGCCGTCACGGGCGCCGGCGCGGCCTGGTGGCCACGGCTGACCCACCAGCCGAAGGCCGCCGCGGTGAAGAACATCAACACCCCGTAGATCGCCGGCGGAATCGCCATGGTGCTGTTGTTCAGCAGGCTCGGACTCAGCGCCAGGGCGATCGCCAGGGTGCCGTTGTGGATGCCGATCTCCATGCCGATGGCCACCGCCTGGGCCTTCGGCAGGCGCAGCAGGCGCGGTACCCAGTAGCCCACCGCCAGGCTCAGCAGGTTGAAGGCCAGCGCGGCCAGCCCGACCACCGGCGCGTAGGTGACGAAGGTCTGCCAGTCCTTGGCCAGCGCCAGCAGGATGATCACCAGCAACAGCAGCGCGGAAAGGATCTTCACCGGCTTCTGCAGCCGATCCGCCACGGCCGGCAGGCGGTTGCGCACCAGCATGCCGATGGCCACCGGGCCGAGGACGATGACGAACACCTGCATGACCTTGCCGAACTGCAGGGGAATCGCCTGCCCGTCGCCCATGAAGTATTGCAGCGACAGATTGACGATCAGCGGCATGGTGAGGATGGCGATCACCGAGTTCACCGCGGTCAGGGTGATGTTCAGTGCCACGTCGCCATGCGCCAGGTGGCTGTAGAGGTTGGCGGTGGTGCCGCCGGGCGAGGCCGCCAGCAACATCATGCCGACCGCCAGGGCCGCCTCGAGGGCGAAGCCCTGGACGATCAGGAAACAGGCCAGGGGCAGCAGGACGATCTGGCACACCAGGCCGACCAGCACCGGCTTCGGGTAGCGCACCACGCGGAGGAAGTCGGCCGGGGTCAGGGACAGTCCGAGACCGAGCATGATGATGCCCAGGGCGATGGGGAGGAACAGGGTCAGGATGGGATCGGCGGTCATTATTGTTATTGCTCCGATGCGATGGAGACGGGCTCAGGCCCCGGATTCTCGACCCAGGTTAGTCCCCCGGCAGTGGCCTGGCGCGCCAAACCGCGCGCCGACCTGTAACAGAATGCGAATGCCCCGCGCCGGGGCATCCCGATTGTATCGCCGCCCGCTCAGATCGCCGTCGCCCCGCCGTCCACTGGCAAGGCGATACCGGTGGTGAAGCCCGCGTGGTCGCTGCACAGGTAGAGCACCGCGGCGGCGATTTCCTCGACCCGTCCGACCCGACCCAGCGGATGCATCGCGGCGGCGAACTCGGCCTTGCGCGGATCGGCCTCGTAGGCGCGGCGGAACATGTCGGTGTCGATCACCGCCGGACACACGGCGTTGACGCGGATGCCCTTCTTCGCGTACTCGATCGCCGCCGATTTGGTCAGGCCGATCACCGCGTGCTTGGAAGCAGCGTAGATGCTCATCTTCGGCGCCGCGCCGAGCCCGGCGACCGAGGCGGTGTTGACGATCGCGCCGCCGCCCTGGGCCAGCATCAGCGGGATCTGGTGCTTCATGCACAACCAGACGCCCTTCACGTTGACAGCCATGATGGCGTCGAACTCGGCTTCGTTGCCGTCGGCCAGCTTGCCCTGCTCGATCTCGATGCCGGCGTTGTTGAAGGCGTAGTCGAGATGGCCGTAGGCCGCCGCGCAACCCTCTACCAGCGCCTTGACCTCGGCGTCGCGGGTGACGTCGCAGCGAATGAAGAGGGCTTCGCCTCCCGCCTGGCGGATCGCTTCGACCGTGCCCTCGCCGCCGGCGCTGTCCAGGTCGGCGACCACCACCTTGACCCCGGCGGCGGCGAAGGCCAGCGCGGTAGCGCGGCCGATGCCCGCCGCACCGCCAGTGACCAGTGCGACCTGGCCGGAAAGAAGTTTGCTCATCTGCTGCTCCTCGGAAAATCGCCTTCCGCCAACCGCGACGGAATCGGGCCGCGCCAGTCTAGCCAGGGCCGGCGCAAGGCATAGCACTATCAGGGGACTGGAGGATGGGCCATCCAGCCCGCTGATAAGACTGATGGCGGCGAATCATCGACATAGATGACCGGTCATTTCCGCGCTCGCCTTCGCTTGCCGCCGGCGCCGGCGCCGGCTATCCCTAGGGGCCTGTTTCCCGACATTCGAGTACCCTGCCATGACCTCCCAGATCAATCGGCAATACCAGTTGGCCCAGCGTCCCAGCGGGCTGCCCGGCCGCGACACCTTCAGTTTCGTCGAGACCCCGCTCGGCGAGCCGGCCGAGGGCCAGATCCTGGTGAAGAACGAGTACCTGTCGCTGGACCCGGCGATGCGCGGCTGGATGAACGACGCCCGCTCCTACATCCCGCCGGTGGGGATCGGCGAGGTGATGCGCGCGCTCGGCGTCGGCAAGGTGCTGGTTTCGAAGCACCCCGGCTTCCAGGCCGGCGACTACGTCAACGGCGCCCTCGGCGTGCAGGACTATTTCGTCGGCGAGCCCAAGGGTTTCTACAAGGTCGACCCGTCCCGCGCGCCGCTGCCACGCTATCTCTCGGCGCTGGGCATGACCGGCATGACCGCCTACTTCGCGTTGCTCGACGTCGGCCAGCCGAAGAACGGCGAGACCGTGGTGATCTCCGGCGCCGCCGGTGCGGTGGGCAGCGTTGCCGGGCAGATCGCCAGGCTCAAGGGCTGCCGGGTGGTGGGCATCGCCGGCGGCGCCGAGAAATGTCGCTTCCTGGTCGAAGAACTGGGCTTCGACGGCGCCATCGACTACAAGAACGAAGACCTCGCCGCCGGACTCAAGCGCGAATGCCCGAAGGGTATCGATGTGTTCTTCGACAACGTCGGCGGCGAAATCCTCGACACGGTGCTCACCCGTATCGCCTTCAAGGCACGCATCGTCCTCTGCGGGGCGATCAGCCAGTACAACAACAAGGAAGCGGTGCGCGGCCCGGCCAACTACCTGTCGCTGCTGGTCAATCGGGCGCGCATGGAAGGCATGGTGGTGATGGACTATGCCCAGCGCTTCCCAGAAGGCCTGAAGGAGATGGCCACCTGGCTGGCGGAAGGCAAGCTGCAATCGCGCGAGGACATCGTCGAAGGCCTGGAGACCTTCCCCGAAACGCTGCTCAAGCTGTTCAGCGGGGAAAACTTCGGCAAGTTGGTGTTGAAGGTCTGAGGTCCGCCGCCGGCGCGAAGAAGCGGCGGATAGCGCCTTGCGCTATCCGCCCTGCGCCTCGCCTCGAAGAGCGTGTGCACTGAAGAAATAATGATTCCCGGCAATCCTGCCGCCTGTCCTTCGGGCTAAGCTGCGGCATCCGCGCCTGCAAGGAATCAGCCGCATGCCGCTCGCCCGCTGGGTACCCGGACTCGATAGCCTGCTCCACTACCGCCGCGCCTGGTTCCGTCCGGATGTCCAGGCCGGGCTGTCGGTGGCGGCGATCCAGATCCCCACCGCCATCGCCTACGCCCAGATCGCCGGCTTCCCGCCCCAGGTAGGCCTCTATGCATGCATCCTGCCGATGCTGATCTACGCCCTGATCGGCAGCTCGCGCCAGTTGATGGTCGGCCCCGACGCGGCGACCGCGGCGATGGTCGCCGCCGCCATCACCCCGCTGGCGGCGGGCGACCCGCAGCGCCTGGTGGACCTGTCGATGATCGTCGCGATCATGGTCGGGCTGTTCTCCATCGTCGCCGGCCTGGCCCGCGCCGGATTCATCGCCAGCTTCCTCTCGCGACCGATCCTGGTCGGCTACCTCAACGGCATCGGCCTGAGCCTGCTGGTCGGGCAACTGGGCAAGCTGTTCGGCTACGAGGCGGCGACCAGCGGCTTCGTCGCCGGCATCCTCGCGCTGCTGGAGAACCTGCTGCACATCCATTGGCCGACGCTGATCCTCGGCAGCCTCTCGCTCTTGCTGATGGTGCTGCTGCCGCGGCGCTTCCCGCAGTTGCCCGGGGCGCTCTGCGGCGTCCTCCTGGCCAGTCTCGCCGCGGCGCTGCTGGGCCTGGATCGCTACGGCGTGGAACTGCTTGGCGAGGTACCGGCCGGGCTGCCGCAACTGAGCTGGCCGCAGACCAGCCTGGAGGAACTGAAAAGCCTGCTGCGCGACGCCACCGGCATTACCGTGGTCAGCTTCTGCAGCGCCATGCTCACCGCGCGCAGCTTCGCCGCCCGTCACGGCTACAGCATCAACGCCAACCACGAATTCGTCGCCCTCGGCCTGGCCAACATCGGCGCCGGGGTCTCCCAGGGCTTCGCCATCAGCGGCGCCGACTCACGCACCGCGGTGAACGACATGGTCGGCGGCAAGACCCAACTGGTCGGCGTGATCGCCGCACTGGTGATCGCCGCCACCCTGTTGCTGCTGAACAAGCCCCTGGGCTGGGTGCCGATGCCGGCGCTCGGCGCGGTCCTGTTGCTGGCCGGCTGGGGCCTGATCGACGTGCAGGCGCTGAAGGGCTTCTGGAAGCTCAGCCGCTTCGAGTTCAGCCTCTGCCTGCTGACCACCGTCGGCGTGCTCAGCGTCGGCGTGCTGCCGGGAATCTTCGTCGCCGTCAGCATCGCCGTACTGCGCCTGCTCTACTACACCTATCGCCCGAGCGACGCGGTGCTCGGCTGGATGCACGGCATCGACGGCCAGGTCGAGCTGGCCAAGTACCCGCAGGCCACCACTCTTCCCGGCCTGGTGATCTACCGCTTCGACGCCCCCCTGTTGTTCTTCAACGCCGACTACTTCAAGCAGCGGGTGCTTGCCGTGGTGGACGGCAGCGAGCGGCCGAATGCGGTGCTGCTCAACGCCGAAGCCATGACCAACCTCGACATCAGCGGCCTGGCCACCCTCCACGAGGTGCAACAGATCCTCAAGGCCCAGGGCGTGCACCTGTCGCTGGCGCGGGTGACCGGGCAGACGCTGGACCTGCTGCAACGCTCGAGCATGCTCGGCGAGATCAAGCCGCCGCTGGTGTTCAGCTCGGTGCGCTCGGGGGTCAGTGCTTATCGCTACTGGCTGCGCCAGCAGGAAAGACTCGCCGCCCAGGCCGCGGCTACAAGCGGAAATGCCTGACCATGCCCTGTAGTTCGCGCCCCAGCTCCGCCAGTTGTTCGCTGGACGAAGCCGTCGACTGCATGGCCTGGGCCGACTGATCGGCCACCTCGCGGATCGCCGTGACGCTGCGGTTGATCTCCTCGGCGACCGCGCTCTGCTGCTCGGAGGCCGCGGCGATCTGCTGGTTCATCTGCTGGATCAGCGCCACCGCCGTAGCGATGTTGCCCAGCGCCGCCTCGGTCTGCAACGCGTCGTCGACGCTCTGGTCCACCAACTGGTGGCTGCGCTGCATACGCTGCACCGCCTGCTGCGTGCCATTCTGCAAGGCACCGATCAGGGTCTCGATCTCGGCCGTGGACTGTTGGGTGCGCCGCGCCAGCGCCCGCACCTCGTCGGCGACCACGGCGAAGCCTCGACCCTGGTCGCCGGCCCGCGCCGCCTCGATGGCGGCGTTCAGCGCCAGCAGGTTGGTCTGCTCGGCCACGCTCTTGATCACGTCCAGCATGCTGCCGATGCGCTGGCTGTCGGCGCTCAGCGCCTCGACGCTGGCGGTGGCCGCGCGCACCGCCTCGGCCAGTCGCTCGATCCGCTCCAGGGTCTGGCGTACCACCTCCTGGCCGACGCTGACCTTGCCGTCGGCGCTTTCCGCCGCCCCCGCGGCTTCCTCGGCGTTGTGCGCCACTTCATGGACGGTGGCGGCCATCTGGTTCATCGCCGTGGCCACCTGTTCGGTTTCCGCCCGCTGGCTGTCGATTCCCAGGCGGGTGCGCGTGGTAACGCCGGACAGCGCCTCGGAAGCGCCGGCAATCCGCCCGACGCCGTCCTGCAACTGGCTGACGATACCGCGCAGGCTGCCGGTCATGGCGCGCATCGCGGCCATCAGTTGGCCAACCTCGTCGCGCCGCTCGCTGTCGACCCGTACCGCCAGGTCGCCTTCGGCGATCCGCTGCGCCACACCCATCGCCTGGCGCAGCGGACGGACGATCAGCAGGCTGATGCCGAAGGCCGCGCCCAGGCCCACCAGCAGCGCCAGCACGGCGGCGCCGACGATCAGCAGGGAGTTTGTCCGCAGGCTGTGGAGCATGGCCTGCTGCTGCGCCTCCCAGCTACGGTCGACACGCGCCATCACCTGCCCGGCGCGCTCGCCCATGGCGGCGTACATCTGCCGCTCCTGGCGCTGGCTGGCGCGATACTCGGCGAGCTTGTCGGCGAAACCGCGGATATTGGTCAGCACGTCCTTGACCACCGACACGTAGGCATCGTCGGTGATCGCCTGCTCCAGCAGGGCTGCCAGCTCCAGCGCCTCGCGCAGCGATTTCGGCGGCCCCTCCTGCGCATCCGCGGCGCGCGCTTCGAGACGCGAGCGGGCCTCGTCCAGCCCCTGAAGGACCAGGCGATTGACCTGGGCGACCTGGGCCGCCTGCTGCAACAGCGGCTCGCCGTCGTGCCCCTGGCTCTCCTTCAGCGCATAGGCGCCATCCTCGGCCAGGCTGGACTGGAGGATATCGAGGCTGTTGGCGGCGCCGTTCAGCGACCAGCTGGCGCTTTCCCAAGCCAACTGGCGTCCCTGGATGGACTGCTCGAAGCGGCCGAACGCTTCGAGGTATGCCGCCAGCACCTGCTCCACCTCGGCCATGCCAAGCGCCTGATCGGCGTCGCCGTCGGCCTTGAGCCGGCCCACCCGTTCAAGGGTCGCGGCCAGGCGCTGGCGCAAGCGCTCGGCGTCGCTCTTTTCCCCGTGCAGGGCAAAGTCCTTCTCGGCCTGGCGAACCTCCAGCACGTCGCGATTGATCGCGCTCATCTCCTGCAGGCGCGCGAAGCGCTGCCCCAGCGCATGCAGCGAGAGCACCGCGAGCGCGGCCACCAGCGCGGTCAATAGCAGGACCAGGGTAAAACCGATGGCCAGTTTCTTCGCCGTGCCGAGATCGGCCAGACGCCTGCGCAGCAACCCCAGCATGACTCCCCTCCCCCGTGACGCGCCGTCTGCGTGCGCATTTCCCGCTGTGTCGCGCGTTTTTCGCCGAACCTGAGCGGCCGGGCAAGGTAGTAGCACGATAATGGCCAGGAGAGATATGCGCAGGTCGTTTCCAGGATATCCGGGCTGACGTCGGGCGGGCGCGGAGCCATACTGGGCGCCCCATGGAAAAAGGAGCTTGCCATGCGTCCCGTATTGCCGCTGTTGCTGTCGCTGAGTCTGTGCGCCCCCGCCCTGGCCGACTGGAGCGGCCCGATCGAGCAGCCGCTCTGGTCGTTGCCGGCGGCGCCGGGCCTGTCGCGCTGGCTGATCGTGCACAACCTGTCGAGCGCGGCGGCCGACGGCCTGTACCACGTCGAGGTCCTGGAGCGCCGCCAGGGCCAGCAGCCCTGGCAGTTCCAGCGCCTGGCCGCGCACCTGGCGCTGACCGAACAGGCGCTGCGCGCGAGTATCGTGGCGCCGCTGAAACGCGGCGGGGTGTATCCGGAAAGCTACCAGTTCGCCTATCGCCAGTGGCAGGAACGCCAGGCCGCGGGCCAGGCGCCGGTGTGCCGGCGCACGGTCGACGAGTGCCTGCGGGCGCCGGACTGAGCCCGACTACCTGGGCCGGATCATGCTGAACGTGTCGCGGGTATAGCTGTAGTGGCTGCCGCCCAGGCGACCGACCAGGTCGAGCCTGTCGCTATCCACATGGCGCTCGTCGGCCAGCACGGCATCGTCGACATGGGCCAGCAGCACGCGGGCGAAGATCAGGTGGCAATTGGGGTTCTCCGCCGGATACGGCTTGATCTCCGCCACCTCGCACTCGAAGGCCACCGCCGCCGCGGCGATCCGCGGCGGCGCCACGCGTACGCTGGACACGGTAGGGATGCCGACCGTCTCGATCTCGCTCACGCCATGGGGCAGCCAGGCGGAGGTGGCGTTCATGGTCTCTGCCTGGGCGGCGCCGACCAGGTGGATCACCAACTGCCCGGTGGCCTGGACGTTGCGCAGGGTGTCCTTGAGGCTGCCGTCGTCGCGCAGGCTGACGTTGACCATCAGGGTCGGCGGCTCGTCGCTGATCACCTGGAAGAAGCTGAACGGGGCCAGGTTGCTGGCGCCCTCGGCGGACAGGGTCGAGACCCAGGCAATCGGTCGCGGGGTGACGGTGGAAGCCAACCAGCGATAGGCCTCGGCGGGAGCGATGGTGGTGAAGTCCAGTTGCATGGCGGTCTCGCGGAAATCGACGGAGGGGACGCCGATTATGCCGCAGCCCCGCAGCTCTCGCGACCGTCTGCGCCGCGGCCCTGCGCCACCTGGAGGCAGCGGCTAGACTTGCCCTACCCTCACCCAGGAGCCCTGCCATGAACTATCGAGGAAGCTGCCACTGCGGAACCATCGCCTACGAAGTCGAAGGCGACCTCGACCAGGTGATCCAGTGCAACTGTTCACTGTGCAGCCGGCGCGGCTGGCTGCTGTGGTTCGTCCCGCGCGACCGTCTGGCGCTGAAGACGCCGGCCAGCGCGATGCACACCTACACCTTCAACACCCATCGCCTGCAGCATCACTTCTGCCCCACCTGCGGCTGCGCGCCGTTCAGCGAAGGCATAGGCCCGGACGGCCAGGCGATGGCCGCGGTCAACGCGCGCTGCCTGGAGGACATCGACGCCAACGCGCTCCCGGTACAGCACTACGATGGCCGCAACGCCTGACGCTGGCGCAGGTAGCCGATCACCTCGGCCTGGTTGCCACGGAACTCGACGCGGTCTTCCTTGCTCTGCCGCTGGAAGGCGTACATCGGGTCGTAGTACTCCTTGAGCAGCCCCTCGATCCAGCCGCGATGGGTATCCACCGAGCCGTCGCGGCCCTGCTCTTCCAGCGCCTGCACGAGGATCGCCGCCAGCCGCTGGTAGCGCTCGCCGCCGAGGCGCTTGACGATGCCGGCGAGGCTCTTCTGCAGGTAGGCGGAGAAGGCGGCGAAGCCCTCCTCCACGCCCACCACGCGCTCGAACTCGCTGCGCAGGTCGATCACGTAGTCCCTGAGGATACGCTCGACACGCTGCTCGAAGGCATCCTCCAGCCAGACCAGCGGGTAGCCCTGCATGCCCTGGTACAGCTCCAGCGGCAAGGAGCAGCTGCCGACGATCCGCCCCTCGTCCTCGAGGACGAACTGGCCGACGCCACGATGACGCTTCTTCAGGATGTCGATGGCCAGGCGGTTCTCGAAGTCGATCTGCGCCGGCTGCGGCGTGGCTCGCCGGCCAAAGCTGGAGCCGCGGTGGTTGGCGTGGCCTTCGAGATCGAGGCTGTTGTCCAGCGCCGCGATCACCTCGGTCTTGCCGCAACCGGTGAGGCCGCCGACCAGCACGAAATCGCACTCGTCGACCGCCGCGCGGGTGGTTTCGAAAAGGAAGTTGCGCAACGCCTTGTAGCCGCCGATCACCCGTGGGTAGTCGATGCCGGCGTCCTGCTTCAGCCACTGCTGGACGATCTGCGAGCGCAGGCCGCCGCGGAAGCAATACAGGTAGCCGTTCGGGTTGGCTTCGGCGAAGGCTTTCCAGGCCGCCAGCCGTTCGGCCTTGAGCGCCCCGCAGACCAGTTCGTGACCAAGGGCGATGGCGGCCTGCTGGCCGTGCTGCTTATAGCTGGTGCCCACCTTCTGCCGCTCGATGTCGTTCATCAGCGGCCGGTTGACCGTGTTGGGAAAGGCGCCCTTGTGGTACTCCACCGGGGCGCGCACATCCATCAGGGGGATATCGTCGAGAAACAGCTCGCGGTAGTGCTGGGTGTTGTCGCGCATTACAGCACCTGTACCGCGAGACTCTGTCGCTCGACCAGTTCGCCGATCGGCGCCAGTTGCAGGCCGAGTTCCGCCGCCACGGCGAGGAACTCCGCCTCGCCTTCCGGAGCCACCGCCACCAGCAGGCCGCCGCTGGTCTGCGGATCGCAAAGCAACAGCTTCTGCACCTCCGGCAGTGGCGCGATGCGCTCGCCATAGCTGTCGAAGTTGCGCAGGGTGCCGCCGGGCACGCAGCCCTGCTCCAGGTAATATTCGGCACTGGCCAGGCGCGGCACCGCGGCGTACTCAACGCGCGCGGTGAGCTTGCTGCCGTCGGCCATTTCCACCAGGTGGCCGAGCAGGCCGAAACCGGTGACGTCGGTCATCGCCTTGACCCCGGCCAATCGACCGAAGCGCGCGCCGGGCCTGTTCAGGGTGCACATCCAGTCGCGCGCCACGCCGACGTCCTCGGCGCGCAGCCTGGCCTTCTTCTCGGCAGTGGTGAGGATGCCGATGCCCAGCGGCTTGGTCAGGTACAGCCTGCAGCCGGCCTCGGCGGTGTCGTTGCGTTTCATGAAACGCTTCTCCACCACGCCGGTCACGGCCAGGCCGAAGATCGGCTCGGGGGCGTCGATGGAGTGTCCGCCGGCCAGCGGGATGCCGGCTTCCTCGCAGACCTTGCGGCCGCCGGCGATCACCTCGCGGGCGACTTCCGCGGCCAGCACGTTGACCGGCCAGCCGAGGATGGCGATGGCCATCAGCGGGTCGCCACCCATGGCGTAGATGTCGCTGATGGCGTTGGTCGCGGCGATACGGCCGAAATCGAAGGGGTCGTCGACGATCGGCATGAAGAAATCGGTGGTGGAGACCACCCCGCGCTCCTCGTCGAGGGCGTAGACAGCCGCGTCGTCGCGCGAGGCGTTGCCGACCCAGAGCTTCGGATCGAGGTTCTGCGCGCCGCTGCCGGCGAGGATCACCTCCAGTACCTTGGGCGAAATCTTGCAGCCGCAGCCGGCGCCGTGGCTGTACTGGGTCAGGCGGATCGCCTCGCTCATCGGTGTACTCCCGTGGATGTCGGAAAAGTGCCCATTCTAGCAAAGCCGGCGCCGCCGCCAGAGGGCCGATCGCCGCGCCCGGCTCAGCGCCCGGCGCGCGACTCGCGGATATAGAAGCGCGCCTTCTCGGCCTTGCTGGTGCAGCCCTCGTAGGCTTCGAACTGCTGCTGGGTCTTGGCCCCGGTGAGCAGGGTCAGGGCCTTCGAGTAGCTGACGGTGCCGGCGAAGCCTTCGGCCTTGGCCAGGTCGAGTTCCTTCCAGGCCGCGTCCAGCTGGTCGGCACAGTTCTCCCGGTAGGCGGTCTTGCCGGCGCAGCCGGCCAGGGTCAGGGCAAGGACGGGCAGAACGATCCAGGTTTTCATCGAACGATCTCCGGACAGGGAAAGGGCCGCGCATCGCCGCGACGCACTTGGCGGCGGCCGGGCGACACGCGTATCGTTTTCGCTTCGTCACGCAGTATTGGCAAGGGGTTGCAGATGAGCAAACAGGTCGCCCTGGTATTGGGCTCCGGCGGTGCGCGCGGCTACGCGCACATCGGCGTGATCGAGGAACTCGAGGCGCGCGGCTATGAGATCACCTGCATCGCCGGTTGTTCCATGGGCTCGGTGATCGGCGGCATCTACGCCGCCGGCAAGCTGCGCGAGTACCGCGAGTGGGTGGAAAGCCTGGATTACCTCGACGTGCTGCGCCTGCTCGACGTCAGCTTCCGCCTCGGCGCGATCCGCGGCGAGCGGGTGTTCGGCAAGATCCACGAGATCCTCGGGGAGGTGAACATCGAGGACCTGTCGATCCCCTACACGGCGGTTGCCACCGACCTCACCAACCAGCAGGAAATCTGGTTCCAGGAAGGCTGCCTGCACCAGGCCATGCGCGCCTCGGCGGCGATCCCCAGCCTGTTCACCCCGGTCATGCAGGGCAGCCGCATGCTGGTCGACGGCGGCCTGCTCAACCCGTTGCCGATCGTGCCGGTGGTGTCGGCCCACAGCGACCTGATCATCGCGGTCAACCTCAACGCCACCAACCAGAAGCAATACCACCTGCCGGTGATCGAGCGTCCGGCCGCGCTCAAGGGGCGCTTCGACAGCATGATCGAGAGCCTCGGCCACAAACTCTCGTTCTTCCGCCGCCACGGCGACGACAATACCCCGCCGGAGCTGAGCGCCGACGCCCTGCTCCATCCGGTTCCGGCGGAATCCGAGGAGCCCGCCGAGCCGCAACTGCAACAGCCGGCCGCGGCGCCGCAAGGCAAGGACTCGCCGAAGTCGGCCAGCGGCACCACGGTGGTGGAAAGCAGCGGTCCGGCATCGCTGCTGGAACTGGTCAACCAGAGCTTCGAGGTGATGCAGACCTCGTTGGCGCAGTACAAGATCGCCGGCTACCCGCCGGACATCCTGATCAACGTGCCGAAGCGGGTCTGCCGCTTCTTCGAGTTCTACAAGGCGCCGGAGCTGATCGCCCTCGGCCGGCAGATCGCCAGCGACACCCTGGACCGCTACGAGGAAGACAACGCCTGAGCCTCAGCGGCTGAACTCGAGGACCTCGTAGCCGCCGCGCCGTTCCGGGAACAGCAGGAGGAAGCCGCCGGCGTGCGGGCGCAGCAGCGCGACCACGTCGGACTCAGCCGGCGCGCCGTGGGCCAGGCCACTGAAGGCCACCTGGGGCTCGTCGTTGACCGTGGCGCCGCCGAGGAACACGTAGCGCTGCGTGCCTTCGCGGAACAGGTAGCCGCTGACCCGCTGCGAACCGCTGGTCTTCTCCAGGAACAGGCCGCGGTCGGTACGCCGGATGCGGCACTGGAAGTTCGGATAGCGATAGATGCCGTACTGGTCGGCCTGGGTCGAGCGGCACTTCCAGTCGCCCAGCAGGCCTTTCTCGTCGACGGCGACGACGGGCTGCGCCAGGCTGAGTTCCAGTTGCTCCAGTTCCGGCAGGAATTCCTCGAAGGCACTGTCGTAGTAGCGCTTGTTGATGGCCTCGGCGTCCTGCTCGACGGCCAGCACGCTGCGCTGCTGCTGGTCGCTGGTATAGCCACGCCAGTCCGGCTCGGCGGCGCCGGCGTGCGCGCAGGCGGCGAGAACGGTGAGGCAGGCGAAGACACGGGAAACGGGAATCGGGCGGGACATGGCGACCATCCTGGCGAGTGGACCGGCGCATCCGGCGCCGGCAAGCGGTAGCCGCAGAACATAGCGCAGCGGCGCCGGGAATTCGAGCGCCACCACGACGGGCGGCGGTTTCAGAAGATCGACCAGCCGATCCGCTCGCTGAGCTTTTCCAGCGCGGCGATACCCGCCAGCGAATTGCCCGCGGCGTTCAGCTCCGGCGACCAGACGCAGACCGTGAAGCGCCCCGGCACCACCGCGATGATGCCGCCGCCGACGCCGCTCTTGCCCGGCAGGCCGACCCGGTAGGCAAAGTTGCCGGCCTCGTCGTAGAGCCCGCTGGTGGCCATGATCGCGTTGACCTGCTTGGTCTGCCGCTCGTTGAGCACCTGCTCGCCGCTGTGCTTGCAGAAGCCCTTGTCGGCGAGGAAGCAGAACGCCCGCGCCAGGTCGACGCAGCTCATGCGCAACGCGCAATGATGGAAATAGCTGAGCAGCACCGCCTCGACGTCGTTGTGGAAGTTGCCGAACGATTTCATCAGGTAGGCCGCCGCCGCGTTGCGCGAGCGGTGCTGGTACTCCGAGCGCGCCACCACCGAGTCCGACACCACTTCCGGGTTGCCGCACAGGCGCCGGACGAAATCGCGCATCGATTGCGCCGGCGCGGCGAAACGCGACTGGTTGATGTCGCAGATCACCAGGGCGCCGGCATTGATGAACGGATTGCGCGGCTTGCCGCGCTCGAACTCCAGCTGCACCAGGGAGTTGAAAGGCTGGCCGGAGGGCTCGTGGCCGAGGCGTTGCCAGATGTCCTCGCCGGAATGCTGGATCGCCTGGACCAGGCTGAACACCTTGGAAATGCTCTGGATGGAAAACGGCCGCAGGGCGTCGCCGGCATGGAACAGCTCGCCGTCGCGGCTGTACACGGCGATCCCCAGTTGGTTCGGCTCGACGCCGGCGAGCGCGGGAATGTAGTCGGCGACCTTGCCGCGCCCGATCAGCGGGCGGACTTCATCGAGAATCTCGTTCAACAGTTGCTGCATGATGACCTTCGTCGTGACACCGGGGCGCCGACCCGGCGCATCCGGGCCAGCGCGAATGCGCGGCATCATAGGCGATGAACGCGCGGGAGGCATGCCCCTCGCGCAGAATTGCGCTGCGCGTCAGCTGTCGCGCAGGCGATAGCCGACGCCCGCCTCGGTCACCAGGAAGCGCGGGCTGGCCGGATCGTCGCCGAGTTTCTGCCGCAGGTGGCCGACCACGACCCGCAGGTAATGGGTGTCTTCGACGTGGGTCGGGCCCCAGATATCCTTGAGCAGTTGCTGCTGGGTCACTACCCGTCCGAGATGGCGTGCCAGCGCGGCGAGCACCGCGTACTCCTTACGCGTCAGCGCCACTTCCGCACCCTCCAGGGTGACCCGGCGATAGGCGAAGTCCACCTGCAACGGGCCGACCGCCACCGCCGCCTCCGGGCTTTCGCCCTGCGCCGCCTGGCGCAGCAGGACGCGCACGCGGGCGAGGAACTCCTGGATGCCGAACGGCTTGGTCACGTAGTCGTTGGCGCCACCGTCCAGGGCCAGCACCTTCTCGCCCTCGCTGGCGCGCACCGACAGCACCAGCACCGGCACCTGCGACCATTCGCGCAGGTCGCGGAGGATGTCCTGGCCGTCGCGGTCCGGCAGGCCGAGGTCGAGCACCACCAGGTCCGGCCGGTTCAGCGCGGCCTGGGCCAGCCCCTCTTCGCCGGTGCCGGCCTCGAGTACCCGGTAGCCCTGGGCATTGAGGCTGATACGGAGGAACTTGCGGATCTGCGGTTCGTCGTCGATCAGCAGGATGCTGTTCTGCAATTGGGTCATGGCACTCGGCACGGCAGGTGAACACGGCGACGAGCCAGCGGCGGCGTCGCGGAAACGGCAGGAATAGCGCGAGCGCGGGCGCCAGGCAAGTGCGCCGGGCTCATTCGTCGCCCTCCAGTTGCCCGAGGTCCGGCTGCGGATGCAGCGGCAGGTGCAGGACCAGCGTGGTGCCGCGACCGTCGAGGCCTTCGCCGACGCTGATGCGCCCGCCGTGGGCGCCGATCATGCCCTGGCAGATCGCCAGGCCCAGGCCGGTGCCCTGGCCACCGCGGTCGCCACGGGCAGCGGTGTAGAACATGTCGAAGATCTTCTCCCGCTCGGCCTCGGGAATCCCCGGCCCCTCGTCGCTCACCGCGAAACGCAGCTCGGCGGCATCCTGGCTGACCTCGATGCGCAACCGGCCGTGGCTCGGCGAGAAGCGCGCGGCATTTTCCAGCACGTTGATCAGCGCCTGTTCGATCAGCGCCGCATGCACGTAGAGCAACGGCAGGTCGTTGGCCACGATCGCCTGCACCCGGTACGGCGCCAGCACCGCGCGCAGGCGGTTCAGCGCGCTGCCGACGATGTCGCCCGGCGCCACCCAGTCGCGCGCCAGCTTCAGGCCACCGTGGCCAAGACGGGTCATGTCGAGCAGGTTCTGGATATAGCGGTCCAGTCGCTCGGCCTCGTCGCGGGTGCTTTCCAGCAGTTCGCGACGATCCGCCGGCGGGATCGCCTCGCCCAGCGCCAGCAGGCTGTCGATGGAACCGCGCATGGCCGTCAGCGGCGTGCGCAGGTCGTGGGACACCGAGGCGAGCAAGGCGCTGCGCAGTTGCTCGGTCTCGCCGTGCAGGCGCGCGGCCTCCAGGTCCTCGGCCAGGCGCGCACGGGCCAGGGCCTGGGCCAGGGGCTGGCCGAGGGCGGCGAGCAGGCGCCGGCGCTGCGGACTCAGCGGCTGGCCGTCCAGCGGCGCGACGCCGAGCAGTGCCAGCGGCCCCTCTTCCGCCGACAGCGGCCACCACCACCAGCGTCCTCCGGGCAGCGTGCCAGTACCGAGGCCGGCCGGCTGGTCGTGGGCCCAGGCCCAGTCGGCGGCGACCCGTTCCTGGTCGGCGAGTTGCCGCTGCACGCCGGCCTCGGTCTTCCACTCGCCATTGACCTGACCGAGCAGGCAGACCTCGACGTCCTTCCAGTCGTCGAACTGCTGGGCGGCGGCGGCCAGCACCGCCTGGCGGTCGGTGGCGGCGGTGAGCTTGCGCGACAGCTCCAGCAGCAGGCTGGTTTCCTCCTGGGTATCACGCAGCGCCTCCAGCTGGCGCCGCTGGCGTGCCGCCAGGTTGCCGGTGAGGCCGGCCATGAACAGGAAGAACGCCAGGCTCAGCAGGTCTTCATGGCGATGGATGGCGAAGGAAAAATGCGGTGGGATGAACAGGAAGTCATAGGCCAGGAACGACGCCACCGCGCACAGCAGTGCCGGCATCAGGCTGCTGCGCACTGCCACCAGCAGCACCGCCATCAGGAACACCAGGGAGATGTTCGGCAGTTCCAGCAGGTGCGCCACGACCCAGGCCAGGCCGCTGGCCAGGGCGGTCGCCAGCAGCGCCAGCAGATAGTCGTTCCACACCACCGGATAGCGTGGCCGCGGTTCCGCCGGGCGCAGGTCGGCCTCGCTGTCCAGGGCACTGATCTCCAGGCCCTGGCCGTCGCGCAGCAGGCGCCCGGCGAGACCACCGCCGAAGGCCCGGCGGTACCAGCGGCGCCGCGACTGGCCAACCAGGACCAGGCTGGCGCGGCGCTCGCGGGCATGTTGCAGGAGGGTCCGCGCCACCTCGCCGGCGCGCAGCACGACGATCTCGCCGCCGAGCCGCTCGGCCAGTTGCTGCGCACCCTGCAGGCGCATCCGCGCCTGCTCGCCGCGCAAGCCGCCGGTATCGACGTGTACCACGCTCCAGGGCAGGTGCCGACGTTCGGCGACCCGGCAGGCGTGGCGCACCAGGCGTTCGGCCTGTTCGTCACCGTCGATGCCCACCAGCAGCCGCCCGCGCAACGCCGGCGCCTCCTCGCCGCGCTGGCGGTAGCGGTGGTTGAGGTCGGCGTCGACCCGCGCGGCGGCGGTCTGCATCGCCAGTTCACGCAGCGCGGTGAGGTTGGTCTGCGAGAAGAACGCATCGATCGCCGCCCGCGCCTGTTCCGGCACGTAGACCTTGCCCTCGCGCAGGCGCTCCAGCAGCTCGCGCGGCGGCAGGTCGATGAGGACGATCTCGTAGGCCTCCTGCAACACCCAGTCCGGCACCGTCTCGCGGACCTGCACGCCGGTGATGTCGCGGACCTGGTCGTTGAGGCTCTCCAGGTGCTGGACGTTGACCGTTGTGTAGACGTCGATTCCCGCCGCCAGCAACTCCTGGATGTCCTGCCAGCGCTTGGCGTGGCGGCTGCCGGGAACGTTGCTGTGGGCCAGTTCGTCGACCAGGGCCAGCGCCGGCGGGTCGGCGAGGAGACCGTCGAGGTCCATTTCCTGCAGTTTCATCCCTCGATACTCGAGGCTGCGCAGCGGCTGCTGCGGCACGCCTGCGAGGAGGGACTCGGTTTCCGCCCGCGAGTGGGTCTCGACCACCCCGGCGCGCAGTTTCACGCCCTGGCGCAACTGGGCCTGGGCGGCCTGCAGCATGGCGAAGGTCTTGCCCACCCCCGGCGCCGCGCCGAGAAAGACTTTCAGGCGGCCGCGCCCGTCAGCGGGCAGGTCGGCCAGCAGCGCGTCGGCGCGTGCGGTGTCGGTCATGGATCGGTCGTACTCCGTTGCTCTGCGCCGCGCGGGGCGGACGATCGCCGGCGATCATCCGCCGATGCGGCGATATTGCAAGCCCTTGCGTGGGTCTCTGGGGAAACCTAGCGCTTCAACCCCGTCAGCGCCATGTTCAGCGCCAGCACGTTGACCACCGCCGGCCCCACCAGCGGCCGCTCGGTGTGGCTTTCCACCAGGTCTTCCACCAGCCGCAGCGGCAGCCCGCGCGCCGTGGCCACCCGCAGCGCCTGGTAACGCGCGGCCTGCGGCGGCAGCTGCGGATCGAGTCCGCTACCGGAGGTAGTGACCAGCGCCAGCGGCACCGGCCCCTGGTCGGCGATACGCTCCTGGGCGGCGTCCCTGGCGATGCGCTCGGCCAGTGCCGGGTTGCTCGGCGCCAGGTTGCTCGCGGCACTGGAAACGGTGGCGTAGTCGCCCGCCGAAGGCCGCGAATGGAACCACTCCTCGCCGTCGAACTTCTGCGCGATCAGCCGCGAGCCGAGCACCTTGCCCTCGGCGTCGCGCAGCAGGCTGCCATTGGCCTGCTCGGGGAACGCCAGTTGGGCGATACCGGTGACCAGCAGCGGATAGGCCACGCCGGTGACCAGGCTCAGCACCAGCAGTGACGCCAGTGCCGGACGGAGTTGCTTGAACATGTGCAGATCCTCTCTTCAGTCCCAGGCCCTCACCCGACGGCGAGGGCCGTTGTTCATGCCAGGCCGACGGCGGTCAGCAGCAGGTCGATCGCCTTGATCCCGAGGAACGGCGCCACCAGGCCGCCGACGCCATAGATCAGCAGGTTGCGCTGCAGCAGTTGCGAAGCGTCCGCCGCCTGCACCCGCACGCCGCGCAAGGCCAGTGGGATCAACGCGACGATGATCAGCGCGTTGAACACGATGGCCGACAGGATCGCGCTCTGCGGGCTTTGCAGGCGCATCACGTTGAGCACGTCGAGCTGCGGGTAGATGCCGACGAACAGCGCCGGCAGGATGGCGAAGTACTTGGCCACGTCGTTGGCGATGGAGAAGGTGGTCAGCGCGCCGCGGGTGACCAGCAACTCCTTGCCCACCTGGACCACGTCGAGCAGCTTGGTCGGGTCGCTGTCCAGGTCGACCAGGTTGGCCGCCTCGCGGGCGGCCTGGGTGCCGTCGTTCATGGCCATGCCGACGTCGGCCTGGGCCAGCGCCGGGGCGTCGTTGGCACCGTCGCCGCACATCGCCACCAGGCGACCTTCGCCCTGCTCCTGGCGAATCCGCGCCAGTTTCTTCTCCGGGGTAGCCTCGGCGATCACGTCGTCGACCCCAGCCTCGGCGGCGATGGCAGCGGCGGTCAGCGGGTTGTCGCCGGTCACCATCACAGTGCGGATGCCCAGCCGGCGCAGTTCGGCGAAGCGCTCGCGAATGCCCGGCTTGACCACGTCCTTCAGGTGAATGGCGCCGAGCAGCCGGCCGTTGGCTACCACCAGCAGCGGGGTGCCGCCGCTCTGGGCGATCTTGTCCACCTCCCGCGAAAGCACCTCGGGCATCTTCTCCCGCGGCAGGTCGATGAAGCGCAGCGCCGCATCCACCGCCCCCTTGCGGTACACCTGGCCGTTCCAGTCGACCCCGGACAGGCGGGTTTCCGCGCTGAAGGCGATCGGCGTCAGCTCCTCGCGGCGCGGCTCCTCGATCGGATGCAGGATGCGCAGGTATTCGACGATCGACTTGCCTTCCGGCGTGTCATCGGCCAGCGAGGCCAGCAACGCGCCCTCGGCCAGTTCCTTGCCGCTCACCCCCGGCGCGGCGTACAGCGCGCTGCAGCGGCGGTTGCCGAAGGTGATGGTGCCGGTCTTGTCGAGCAGCAGCACGTGGACGTCGCCGGCCGCCTCCACCGCGCGACCGGACTTGGCGATCACGTTCAGGCGCACCAGGCGGTCCATACCGGCGATGCCGATGGCCGAGAGCAGGCCGCCGATGGTGGTCGGGATCAGCGTCACCAGCAGCGCCACCAGGAACACCAGCGGCAGGTTGCCGCCGGCGAACAGGGCGAACGGCTTGAGGGTCACCACCACCAGCAGGAAGATCAGGGTCAGGCCGATCAGCAGGATGTCCAGCGCTACTTCGTTGGGGGTCTTCTGCCGCTTGGCGCCTTCCACCAGGGCGATCATCCGGTCCAGGGTCGACTCGCCCGGGTTGGCGCCGATCCGTACCAGCAGCCAGTCGGACACCACCTGGGTGTTGCCGGTCACCGCCGAGCGGTCGCCGCCGGACTCGCGGATCACCGGCGCCGATTCGCCGGTGATGGCGGCCTCGTTGACCGCCGCCACGCCTTCGATGACTTCGCCGTCGCCGGGAATCATCTCGCCGGCCTGGACCCGTACCACGTCGCCCTTGCGCAGGCTGCTGGCAGCGACGCTCTCGAAACTGCCGTCGGCGCGCCGCTTATTGGCGGAGAGGCCCTGGCTGCCGGCCTTGAGACTGTCCGCGCGGGCCTTGCCACGCCCCTCGGCGAGCGCTTCGGCGAAGTTGGCGAAGAGCACGGTGAACCACAGCCAGAGGGCGATCTGCAGCGCCACCGAGGTCGGCACCGCCTGGTCGGGGATGAAGCACAGCAAGGTGGTGAGCACGGCGGTCAGTTCGACCACCAGCATCACCGGCGAGCGCAGCAACTGGCGCGGGTCGAGCTTGACGAAGGCTTGCAGCAGCGCCGGCCGCCACAAGGCGGCGAGGCTGGTGGACGCGTTGTGGCGACGTTCGAGCGATTTGTGCAAGGCGTTCTTGGACGCCTGGGTCTGAGCGTTCATGTGCGATTCCTTCAGAAGCCGAGGCTCAGTTGTTCAGCGATCGGGCCGAGGGCCAGGGTCGGCAGGAAGGTCAGGCCGCCGACCAGCAGGATGGTCACGGTGAGCAGGCTGACGAACAGCGGACCATGGGTCGGGAAACTGTTCGGCCCCACCGGGCTGGCCTTCTTCGCCGCCAGGCTGCCGGCGATGGCGAGGATCGGCAGGATGTAGCCGAAGCGGCCAATGAGCATGGCCAGGCCGATCATCAGGTTGTGGAACGGCGTGTTGGCACCGAAACCGGCAAACGCCGAGCCGTTGTTGGCGCTCCCCGAGGTGTAGGCGTAGAGCAGTTGGCTGAAGCCGTGCGGGCCGGGGTTGGTCACCGCCGAGGCCGGTCCCGGCAGGCTGGCGGCAATGGCGCCGAGCACCAGCACGCCGACAGGCATCACCAGCAGGGTGAAGACCAGCAGGCGGACCTCCTTCGCCTCGAGCTTCTTGCCCAGGTACTCCGGCGTCCGCCCGACCATCAGGCCGGCGAGGAACACCGCGATCAGGACGAACAGCAGCATGCCGTAGAGGCCGGCGCCGACGCCGCCGAAGATCACCTCGCCGAGCATCATGTTCAGCAGCGGCAGCATGCCGCCCAGGGGGCTCAGGCTGTCGTGCATGGCGTTCACCGAGCCGTTCGAGGCGGCGGTGGTGGTGATCGCCCAGAGCATGCTGGCGGCGGTGCCGAAGCGACTCTCCTTGCCCTCCATCGGTGCGCCCTGCTCGACCGGCAACTGCGCCAGCGCCGGGTTCGGCTGGTATTCGGCCCACAGCGACAGGCTCAGGCCGAGGCAGAACAGCAGCAGCATGCAGCCGAGGATCGCGCGGCTCTGGCGCAGGTCCTTCACGTAATGGCCGAAGGTGAATACCAGCGCCGCCGGGATCAGGATGATCGAGGCCACTTCGAACAGGTTGCTCCAGGCACTCGGGTTCTCGAACGGATGAGTCGAGTTGACGCCGAAGAAGCCGCCGCCGTTGGTGCCCAGTTGCTTGATGGCGATCTGGCTGGCCGCCGGGCCGAGCGGGATGGTCTGCTCGGCGCCTTGCAAGGTGGTGGCATGGACGTAGTCGAAGAAGGTCTGCGGCACGCCCTGCCAGACCAGCAGCAGCGCCAGCAGCAGGCACAGCGGCAGCAGCACGTAGAGGGTGCCGCGGGTCAGGTCGACCCAGAAGTTGCCCAGCTGTCGTGTGGAGCGGCGGCTGATGCCGCGCGCCAGGGCCACCAGCACGCAGAGGCCGACCGCCGCGCTGACGAAGTTCTGCACCGTGAGGCCGACCATCTGGCTGAAGTAGCTCAGCGAGGCCTCGCCGCTGTAGGCCTGCCAGTTGGTGTTGGTGACGAAACTGACCGCGGTGTTGAACGCCAGGGTCCATTCCAGGCCCGGCAGGTGCTGCGGGTTCAGCGGCAGGCTGCCCTGCAGCATGAGGATCGAGAACAGCAGGACCAGGCCGGCCAGGTTGAATGCCAGCAGCGCCAGGGTGTAGGTCTTCCAGTCCTGCTCGCTCGCCGGATCGACGCCGAACAGGCGATAGCAGACGCGCTCCAGTGGCGCCAGCGGCGCGCTGAGGAGATTGCGTTGGCCTTCCATCACCTTGAAGCAGTAGCGCCCGAGGAACGGTGCAGGCACCAGGACCAGGGCGAAAAAGGCCAGGATCAAGAGAATCTCGTGGCTGTTCATGTGCCCTCCCCTAGGCACGGTCGGCGCGTAGCAGCGCCACCAGCAAATAGACGAACAGTCCCGTGGCCAGGGCCAGGGACAACCAATCCAGAACGGTCATGTGTGCGATCTCTCCTTCGAACGGCCTCTGCCGCTTGAGGGAAAGTCTCCGCAAAGGGGGCGTAAAGAAGCGATTCCGGGCCGCGCCGGACGGCATAAAGAAAGCGTAAAGAGTGGCGCGGACAGCGCCTGGGAGAGCAACCGGCCGGGGACTGCGCCACGGCCGGTGACAAGGCGAAGGATCGACGCTAGCCCTGGGCGGCGCGGATCATGTTGCGGGCGATCAGTAGTTGCTGGATCTGCGTGGTGCCCTCGTAGATGCGGAACAGTCGCACGTCGCGATAGAAGCGCTCGATCCCATAGTCGCCGATATAGCCGGCGCCGCCGAAGATCTGCACCGCGCGGTCGGCGACGCGGCCGCACATTTCCGAGGCGAACAGCTTGGCGCAGGACGCCTCGGTACCGACATCGCGGCCTTCGTCGCGCTGCCGCGCGGCGTCGATGACCATGCAGCGCGCCGCGTAGGCCTCGGCCTTGCTGTCGGCGAGCATTGCCTGGATCAACTGGAACTCGGCGATCGGCTGGCCGAACTGCTTGCGTTCCAGAGCATAGCGCAACGCATCCTCGAGCATCCGCTCGGCGACCCCCACGCAGACCGCGGCGATGTGCAGGCGGCCCTTGTCGAGCACCTTCATCGCGGTCTTGAAGCCGACGCCCTCGACCCCGCCGATCAACTGGCTGGCAGGCACCCGGCAGTCGTCGAAGATCACGTCACAGGTATGCGCGCCCTTCTGTCCCATCTTGCGATCCGGCTTGCCCAGGGACAGCCCGGGCGTACCGCGCTCGACGACGAAAGCGGAGATTCCGCCGGCGCCACGGATCGCCGGGTCGGTGCGTGCCATCACGGTGTAGATGCCGGCCTGCGGGGCGTTGGTGATGAAGCGCTTGGTACCGTTGAGCACGTAGTGCTGGCCGTCACGCACCGCCGTGGTCTTCAGCGAGGCGGCGTCGGAACCGGAGTCCGGTTCGGTGAGGCAGAACGAACTGAGCAGTTCGCCCGACGCCAGGCGCGGCAGGTAGCGCCGCTTCTGTTCTTCGGTGCCGTCGATGACGATGCCCTGGGAGCCGATGCCATTGTTGGTGCCCAGCAGCGAACGGAACGCCGGCGAGGTCCGCCCCAGTTCGAAGGCGATGCTCACCTCTTCCTCCATGGTCACCCCGAGGCCGCCGTAGGCCTCCGGGATCGACAGGCCGAACAGGCCCATCTCGCGCATGCGGGCGATGATCGCCTCGGGGATGCGGTCGGTTTCCGCCACCTCCTGCTCATGAGGCACCAGGCTTTCGCGGACGAACTGGCGGATGCTGTCCAGCAGCAGGTTCAGGGTTTCCGGATCACGAATCATGCTCACTCCAATAGGCCCTTAGGCCGGTTGCCATGATTCCGTCACCGGCCTCGGTCAGCGGGTGGCGGCCTCGATGTTGTGGACCATGTGCAGCAGGCGCGGGCCGATGTCGTCCTCCAGTTTCTCGCGCTTGAGGTGGAAACTCGGCCCGCCGCAGTTGAACGCCAGCAGCCCATGGCTCTCGTGGTGCAAGGCCACGCCCACCGCGTTGACGTCGCGTTGCCACTCGCCGAGCGACAGGCAGAAGCCGTAGTCGGCATAGTCGCGGAAGGCCCGCTCCAGCCCCTTGCGCACTTCCGGCCAGTCTTCCGGGTGGCGCTTGCGGATGTGCCCGAGGATGAACTCCCGCTCGTCCTCCGGCATCGCCGCCAGGCAGGCCCGACCGATCGCGCTGCGGTGCAGCGAGAGGTGGCTGCCGACCTGGCGACGCATGGTCAGGTTGGCCTCGCCATGCACCACGTCGAGGTAGACCATGCTCAGCCGGTCACGGGCCGCCATGGCCACCGCGGCCTTGGCGTAGCCGGCCATCTCTTCCATCAAAGGGCGAGCGAGCGCGCGAATCGACAGGTTCGAGAGCATCGCGTAGCCGAACGACATCACGCCCACTTCCAACTGGTACTTGCCGCTATGCGGCAGGTGACGCAGATAGCCCAGCCGGGTCAGGGTGTGGGTCAGACGCGACACCGTCGGCTTCGGCAGGCCGGTCTTCTTCGCCAGTTCCTGGTTGCCCAGCAGGCTTTCCCGTGGTGTGAAACAGCGCAGCAATTCCAACCCGCGGGCCAGCGCGGTGACGAACTGGCGGTCCTTGAGTTCCTCGTCTTTCTCCTGCATCGGGTCGATCAGCACAGCTTCGAAGGCGGACACTTCCGCTTCCGTACTGGCACCTTCCGCCGGACTCCGGCGCTCGTCGTTGCCGCGCATAGTAGGGACCTCTTTTTCAAAAAATCAATAAAACAAAATTATATTTCGCATAGCGAAACTAATAGAAGAATCCATGCACTTTCAACAACGAAAATAAAATCCTTTTAAAACAGTAAATTGTATAAGTAGATCGTCCGAAATCCGACGCGAGTATTTACAACGCCCCGGCTGGCGCTGATTATTTTCGATAAATCATGAAACTATATTTCGCATAGCGAAATATCAATTCATCGGAGCTTCCATGTCCGCCGATCCTTCGCCCGTGGTTCTGCTCGAATTTCCCGCAGCCGATATCGCCCTGCTTCGCCTCAATCGTCCGCAAGCCAGGAACGCGCTGAACGACGAAGTGCGCCAGCGCCTCGCCAGCCACTTCCAGACGCTCGGCGCGGATCCGGCGATCCGCGTCATCGTGCTCACCGGCGACTCGCGCTGCTTTGCAGCTGGCGCCGATCTCCGCGATCTCTCGACGAGCACGGCGATCGGCCTGTACGGCCGCCACAGCGAGCGCTACTGGGAAGCCATCGCGCGCTGCCCGAAGCCGGTGATCGCCGCGGTCAACGGCTTCGCCCTGGGCGGCGGCTGCGAACTGGCGATGCATTGCGACCTGATCGTCGCCGGCGAGTCGGCACAGTTCGCCCAGCCGGAGATCAAGGTCGGGGTGATGCCGGGTGCCGGCGGCACCCAGCGCCTGGTACGGGCGGTGGGCAAGTTCCAGGCGCTGCGCATGCTGTTCACCGGCTGCCTGGTGAAGGCTCCGCAAGCGCTGGCCATGGGCCTGGTCAGCGAAGTGGTGGCGGACGAGTCGACGCTGGCGCGCGCCCTGGAACTGGCCACGGAGATCGCCCGCCTGCCCCCTCTGGCGCTGGCGCAGATCAAGGAGGTGGTCCTGGCCGGTGCCGACCTGCCGCTGGACAGTGCCCTGGCCCTGGAACGCAAGGCGTTCCAGTTGCTGTTCGACTCGCAGGACCAGAAGGAAGGCATGCACGCCTTCCTGGAGAAACGCCCGCCGAACTACCAGGGGAAATAGACGATGCCCGATATTCGTTGTATCGCCGTGGTCGGTACCGGTGCGATGGGCACCGGGATCGCCCAGATCGCCGCCCAGGCCGGCCTGACCGTGTGGCTGTTCGACAGCCGCGCCGAGGCCGCCGCCGAGGCACGCCAGCGCCTGCGGCAGACCTTCGAGAGTCTATGCGGCAAAGGCAAGCTGAGCGCCGCCGACGCCGAGGCCGCGCAAAACCGGCTGCGGGTGGCGGAACGCCTGGAACAACTGGGCGACTGCGAACTGGTGGTGGAGGCCATCGTCGAGCGCCTGGAGGCCAAGCAGGAATTGCTGCGCCGGCTGGAAGCCATAGTCGCGCCGGAGACCATCCTCGCCAGCAATACCTCGTCGTTGTCGATCACCGCCATCGCCGCCGCCTGCGAGCGGCCGCAGCGGATCGCCGGCTTTCACTTCTTCAACCCGGTGCCGCTGATGCGCGTGGTCGAGGTGGTCGACGGCCTGGCCAGCGCTCCGGAAGTCGGCGACGCCCTGCTCGCCCTCGCCGCGCGCCTGGGCCACCGCGGTGTACGGACCAAGGACAGCCCCGGCTTCATCGTCAACCATGCCGGCCGCGCCTATGGCACCGAGGCCCTGCGCATCCTCGGCGAAGGCGTCGCCGAATGCGCCGAGATCGACCGTGTGCTGCGCGAGTGCGCCGGCTTCCGCATGGGGCCGTTCGAACTGCTCGATCTCACCGGCCTCGACGTGTCGCACCCGGTAATGGAATCGATCTACCAGCAGTACTACCAGGAACCGCGCTACCGCCCGCACCCGCTGACCCGCCAGTTGCTCGCCGCCGGCCGTCTCGGGCGCAAGAGCGGCCAGGGCTTCTATCGCTACGTCGACGGCCAGCCGCAGGACAAGCCCGGTCCGCAACCGGTGCCGCAGGCCGCCATCCGGCCCCCGGTGTGGCTGGGCTGCGAAAACGAGGACGACCGCCGCACGCTCGCCGAACTGCTGCATCGCCTCGGCGTCGAGCCGGAAACCGGCGAACGCCCTTCCGCCGCAGCACTCTGCCTGCTGGCCGCCTGGGGCGAGGACCTGAGCAGCGCCGTGCAGCGCTTCGCCTGTCCCGCCGAGCGCAGCGTCGGCATCGACCTGCTCTGCGACCTCGAGCGCCGGCGCTGCCTGATGCTCTCGCCGCTGACCGCCCCGGCCATGCGCGACGCGGCACACGCGCTACTGGCTGGCGACGGCGTCGGGGTCACGGTGCTGCGCGACAGTCCCGGCTTCGTCGTCCAGCGGGTACTGGCGATGATCGTCAACCTCGCCTGCGACATCGCCCAGCAGGGCATTGCCAGCGTCGAGGATATCGACCAGGCGGTGCACCTCGGCCTCGGCTATCCCCACGGCCCGCTGGAATGGGGCGACCGCCTCGGCCCGCGGCGCCTGCTGAGCATTCTCCAGCGCCTGCAGGCGCTTACCGGTGACCCGCGCTACCGGCCCAGTCCATGGCTGCGCCGACGAGCACAACTGGGCATGTCCCTGCGCGCCGGCGAAACCGCCGCCGTAGGCTGACGCATCGGCGACCTGGCGGCGCAGCGCCATGCGTCTCGCCGCCAGGCCAACGCTTTTTCCCCGAGCGACGCTTTCCGGGCTTGCAGTTGCCGAGGTATCCTGCGCGCAAATTCATCCGATGATTGGATGTTTCTTCCGTGACCATTCCCCTCAAGCGCTCCCTGGTGGACATCGCCCTGGAGCAGATCCGCCAGCGCATCGACGCCGGCCATTGGCCGCTCGGCCAACGCCTGCCGCCGGAGCCGGAACTCGCCGAGCTGCTCGGCATGAGCCGCAACACCGTGCGCGAAGCGGTGCGCGTGCTGACCTTCTCCGGCGTGCTGGAAGTCCGCCAGGGCGACGGCACCTACGTGCGCGCCTGCGCCGATCCGCTGGAAACCATGCTGGTGCTGGCGCGCAGCGCGGTGCAGCACTCCCTGGAGGCACGCGGGATGATCGAGATCGAGGCGGCGCGCCTGGCTGCCGTTCGCCGCGACGACAGCGACCTGAGCGCATTGCGCGAGCATCTCGACGCTTCGCGCCAGCGCTACGGCAGCGACGACCTGCAGGACTACATCGAGCACGACGTCCGCTTCCACCAACGGATGGTCGATGCCGCCCACAATCCGGTGCTCAGCGAACTCTACCGCTACTTCTCGCAGGTCATCCGGACCTCGCTGGAACGCACCATGGCCGACCCACAAAGGGCCCAGCCCTGCTTCGAGCTGCACCAGCAACTGCTCGATGCCATAGAACGCGGAGACCCGGACGCTGCCGCCGCGGCCAACCGCGCACTGCTGATCTGAACCCGGGACAGACCCATGACTCACGCCTTGAATGCCCGGCCGGGAGCGCACCCCGGCCATCCTCCGGAAGAACTGCTGATCGATGCCGAAGTCGACGACGAACCAGCCCCGCCGGCGCCGCCGCTACGCCCCTGGCTGCTCCTGCTGGGCCTGGTGCTGGTGGCGCTGAACCTGCGCCCGGCGCTGTCCAGCCTCGCCCCCCTGCTCAACCAGGTACGCGACGATACCGGCCTCTCGGCCGCCGCCGCCGGCCTGCTGACCACCGCGCCGGTACTCTGCCTGGGGTTGTTCGCGCCGCTCGCGCCGCGCCTGGCCCGGCGTATCGGCGCCGAACGCAGCGTGCTGCTGATCCTCTTCTGCCTGGCCGGCGGCATCGTCCTGCGCAGCCTGTTCCCGGTGTTCGGCCTGTTCGCCGGCAGCGTCCTGGCCGGCGCCAGCATCGGCATCATCGGCGTGCTCCTGCCGGGCATCGTCAAACGCGACTTCCCGCGCCAGGCCGGGGTGATGACCGGGGTCTACACCATGGCCCTGTGCCTGGGCGCAGCGCTCGCCGCCGGCGCCACCGCGCCGCTGGAGAAGCTCTTCGGCAACTGGGAACTGGCGCTGGCGTTCTGGTCGCTGCCGGCGATCCTCGCCGCCGCCTTCTGGCTGCCGCAGACCCGCCAGGGCCAGCACGCCCATCGCCAGGCCTTCCGTGTCGTCGGCCTGTGGCGCGACCCGCTGGCCTGGCAGGTCACGCTGTACATGGGCCTGCAGTCGTCCCTGGCCTACATCGTCTTCGGTTGGCTGCCGTCGATCCTGATCGACCGCGGCATGACTGCGGTGGAAGCCGGCCTGGTGCTGTCCGGCTCGGTGATGCTGCAACTGATCACCGCCCTGCTCGCGCCCTGGCTCGCCGCTCGCGCCAGGGACCAGCGCCTGGCGGTGGTGCTGGTGATGGCTACCACCCTCGCCGGCCTGCTCGGCTTCCTCTATGCACCGCTGCCGACCATCTGGGGCTGGGCGGTCCTGCTCGGCCTCGGCCAGGGCGGCACCTTCAGCATCGCCCTGGCGCTGATCGTCCTGCGCTCGCGCGACGCCCACGTCGCCTCGCATCTGTCGGGCATGGCCCAGGGCGTCGGCTACACCCTGGCGGCCATGGGGCCGTTCATGGTCGGCGTGGTCCACGACCTGACCGGCGGCTGGAACGCGGTCGGCTATATCTTCATCGGCGTCGCCATCGCCGCCACCCTGTTCGGCCTCGGCGCCGGGCGCAGCCAGTACGTGGGGGCCCGCAGCGAACACCTGTAGCCCCGCAGACGCAAAAAGCCCCGCATCGCGGGGCTTTTTCTCCTTCGTCACTCAGGCATCCGGGCCGCGCCCTTCGCCGGGCGGCGTCCGCGGCGTGCTGGCGATCCAGTCGCTGAGCAGGTTGTAGGCCACTGCCAGCAGGATCGGGCCGAGGAACAGGCCCATGAAGCCGAACGCCAGCAGGCCGCCGAACACCCCGAGCAGCACCACCACCAGCGGCAGGTTGCCGCCACGGCTGATCAGGTAGGGTTTGAGGATGTTGTCCACCCCGCTGATGATGAAGAAGCCCCACAGGCCGAGGAACACCCCGTGGCCATAGTCGCCCTTGAAGAACAGCCAGGCGGTGGCCGGGCCCCAGACCAGCGGCGGGACCATCAGCAGGCTGCAGGCGAAGGTCAGCAGGCCGAGCAGCATGGCTCCCGGTACGCCGGCGATCGTGAAGCCGATCCAGGCCAGCAGGGCTTGCGCCGCGGCGGTGCCGATCACCCCGTTGACCACCCGCTGTACGGTGCCGGCGACAAGGTCGCGATAGTGCTCCGCGCGGTTGCCGATCAGGCGTTCCAGGGCACGGTGGACGATGGACTCCAGGCGCGGCCCGTCGCGGTAGAAGAAGAAGATCAGGATCAGACTGAGGACCAGTTCCAGGATCCCTCCACCGATCTTCGCGCTGCGCGCCAGCAGCCAGTTGCCGACCTCGCCGACATAGGGCTTGAGCACGTAGAAGAACGCCACGCCCTGTTGGTCGATGGAGTTCCACCAGCCGATCAGGCGGTCGCCGATCAGCGGAACGCCGGCCATCCACGAAGGCGGCGGCGGCAGGCCCTCGACCTGGAGATTCTTCAATAGCTCCATCAGCGAACGAACGTTGTCCGCCAGGCCGAAGCCGAGCCAGATCAGCGGCAACGCCACCAGGACGATCCAGCCCAGGGTCAGCAGGCCCGCCGCCAGCGACTCGCGGCCACCGAGCAGGCGCGTGAGCATACGCATCAGCGGCCAACTGGCGAAAGCCAGCACCGCGGCCCAGAACAGCGCCGACCAGAATGGCGCCAGCACCCAGAGACTGGCACCGAGCAGGCCGAACAACAGCACGCGAAGCAACAGCCGATCGTTATCGAACATCAAGGCAGGCCTTCCTCAAAGGGGGATACACCGATAGACAGCGCTCGGCGTGCGCCGTTTCCAGCCGGAGCGTGGGGCGCGGGGGAAAGGCAGTCTACTCTGGCGGGCGGCCTTGCCGAAGGCATTTTCGCCATCGCCCGGGCCCGCAGGCCCGGGCGAACGCGTTCAACGCAGCCAGTTGAGGTGCAGGCCCTCGACCTCCGACTGGCCCAGCTCCATGCGGCTGTTCAGCACGCCCTGCCCGCGCAGGGCGTCGCGCCACTCCTGGGCGTGCTTGCCGGACAGCTCGACCCGCACACCGGTATCCAGGCGCAGGGTCCGCACCAGCAACTCCAGCCAGGAGCCGGCCGGCTCCGCCGGCACATGGCTGAGGGTCAGTTCGCCGTTGGCCTTGAGCAGGCGCAGCAGGGTCGCCGGGCTCGGCAGCAGTTCCCCCAGCGGCGCATCGGCCTTGAGTTCCTCGGCCTGCAGGTAGGCGCGGCGATTGCCGCGGGTGATCGAGTAGACCGCCACCAGGCTGTTCTCCTGTGGCGCCGCCAGGCGCACCAGCAGGTAGGCCTGCTGCTCGTCCGGGCCGTACAGCTTGGCATTGCCGAACACGGCGTTGGCCAGCAGGCTGCTGGAGCCGCAGTCGCGCCGCTCGCACCAGAACAACGGCGTGGCGTCGGCCTTGAGCAGCGCAGTGCGCGCCGCGGCGAACGCCTCCTGACTGCTGTGCTCGGGCGGCAAGCGGTAGGTCAGCGCGGTCAGCTCGCCTTCGGCGCGCACCTCGCCCTCCATGCGCAGGCGACCGCTGATGCGGCTGATCGCCCCTAGCGGGTAGATCCGCTCCTCGCTCGGCGCCTGGCGGAAGTCGACGATCTCGGCGCGCGGGAAGCGCGGCAGGACGTCCAGGTCATGGCTGCCGGGAAGGTCGGCGGCCAGCGCCGAAAAGCTGAAAACGCCCAGGGATAGCAACAGGAACCCTCGCATACCGGCCCTCAACGGGTCAGCATCGACTGGGCGGTACGGATGGCGTCGTCGCCCTCCTTCTCCCGCCGCGGCACCAGCAGTCCGCGCTGCACCGCGGGACGCGCCTCGATGGCGGCGATCCAGCGTTGCAGGTTGTCCAGCCCGTCGACGGCGACACCGGACCAGTCGTGGATGCGCACCCAGGGATAGGTGGCGATATCGGCAATGCTGTAGTCGCCGGCGAGGTACTCGGCCTCGCCCAGGCGACCGTCGAGAACTTCGTAGAGGCGCCGGGTCTCATGCTGGTAGCGGTCGATGGCGCCCTGCAACTTCTCCGGGAAATAACGGAAGAACACGTTGGCCTGCCCCTGCATCGGGCCGACCCCACCCATCTGGAACATCAGCCACTGGATCACCCGCGAGCGACCCTTGACGTCGGCGGGCATCAGTTGCCCGGTCTTCTCGGCGAGGTAGATGAGGATCGCGCCCGACTCGAAGACGGCGAAGTCGTCGTTGTCGCGGTCGACGATGGCCGGGATGCGGCCGTTGGGATTGATCCTGAGGAATTCCGGAGCCTTCTGCTCCTTCTTGTCGAACGACAGCGCGTGCACCCTGTAGGGCAGGCCCATTTCCTCGAGGGCGATGGAAACCTTGTGGCCGTTCGGCGTGGCGGCGGTGTAGAGATCGATCATGCGGTGACTCTCCGTAACGATCCGTCCAGCCTTACGGCTGGACCCGGAATAGTCAAGGAAACAACGGCAAGCCGGTGTTTCAGCGCGCGAAGAAGGCCGCGAAGACTCTGGCCACCGCCTGCGCCCCGGCCTCATCGTCCAGATGCAGGTGATGCCCGCCCGGCAGGTGGTGCCGCTCGAACGGCAGGGTCTCCAGCAGCGCCCGCATGCGCGGCTCCACCGCCAGCATGCCCTGTTCGGCCAGTACCAGGCTGACCGGGCATTCCACGCTGCGCACGAAGTTCAGCGCGTGGGCCTGGGTCAGGCGCAGCGGCGACGGTAGGGTCAGGCGCGCGTCGGTGCGCCAGGTATAGCCACCGGGCACCGGTTCCAGGCCGCGCTGGGCGAGCAGTTCGGCGGCCTCCCGGGAGATCTCGCCGACCCCGCGCATCCGCGCTTCCACGGCTTTTTCCAGCTCGGCATAGACCGGCTTGCGCTTGTGGCGTAGCGCCAGTTGCGCCTTCAGCGCTTCGCCGAGCTTCTGCGGCGCCTTGTCGGCTTCGCCAGTGTAGGGAATCAGGCCATCGATCAACGCCAGCCGCTCGATGCGCTCGGGCAAGGCCCCGGCGAGCAGCACCGAGACGATGGCGCCCATCGAGTGCCCCAACAGGGAAAACCGCTCCCAGCCCAGTTGCTCGGCCACCATCAGCACGTCCAGCGCGTAGTCCCAGAGCAGGTAGCTGGCACCCTCGGCACGATGCGCAGAATGCCCGTGGCCGGCGAAGTCGAGGGCGACGATACGCAGCCCAGCGAGCTTCGGCGCCAGGCGCGAGAAGCTCATGGCGTTGTCCAGCCAGCCATGCAGGGCGATCACCGGCTTGCCGTCCGGCGGACCGAACAGATGCGCGGCCAGTTCGATGTGCGGCAGGCTGATGCGTACTTCCTCGACCTGCAGGCTCATGCCGAACGCTCCTCGGTCGCCCGCGACCAGCGATCGAACACGCCTTTCAGCAGTTCGGCGGTTTCCCGCGGGCGCTCCAGCGGGAACATGTGGCCGCCGGGCAGCGACATGAACTCGCCGCGCGGCATCGCCCGGATCAGCCGGGTGTGGTGCGGCAACACCACCTTGCTGTGCCGCCCGCGCACCATCGCCAGCGGCACCTGCAACTGCCGCGCACGCCCCGGACTGCTGTGCGGCACGCTGCGGTAGATGCTGATCTCGGTGGCCGGATCGAAGCGCAGGCGCAGGCCGGAACCGCCGCCGCTGTCGGCCAGCCCGTGGCGTACGTAGGCCTCCAGGCAATCGGGGTCGAAACGGCGGAACAGCGCCTTGCCGGAGAAGTAGGCCCGCGCCTCTTCCAGGTCGGGGAACGCCTCGCGACGCCCCAGGGTGCGCCCGGCCGGAGTGATCCGGTCGATGAAGCCGAAGCGCTTGGCGGCACGGATCACCAGGCGGTCGGCGAGGGTCAGCACCGGCGAATCGAGCATCACCACGCCGCGGTAGAGTTCCGGCCGGCGCAGCGCCGCGTGGTAGTGCAGCACGCCGCCGAGGGAATGGCCGACGCCCCAGACCGGCTGTTCCAGGCTGGCGAGATGGTGCAGCAGTTCGTCCACCAGGTTGTCCCAGTTGTCGTTCACCGGGAAACGCGGGTCGTGCCCGTGCATTTCCAGGTGATCCACCCGGTACTCCGGCGCCAACGCCTCGAACAGCTTGGCGTAGGTAGCCGACGGGAAGCCGTTGGCGTGGGCGAAGAAAACCGATTGCGACATGCGCGACGTCTCGACAGGGCTGATGCCAGGGATTCTCCGGCAGCCTCGCCGAGGCGGCAATGGCTTTGCCGGCTGCCTTGCACGGCGAAGCGGCCAAAACCTCAGGCAGAGCGGACGAGATGCTCGAGGATCGCCGCCGCCACCAGCAGGAACACCACCCCGCAGGCCGCGTCCAGCCAGGGCACCGCGCGCAACAGGCGGGCCTGCAGGGCCGGGCGGGTAAGGGTCAGGCTGAGCAGGCCGAACCAGCAGGCGCCCATGCCGAACAGCAGCGCCGCCACCGCCAGCTTGCCGCCGAGCGACATCTGCGCAGGAATCAGGCTGCCGAGCAAGGCGATGAAGAACACCAGCGCCTTGGGATTGAACAGATTGGTCGCCACCCCACGCAGCCAGGGCCCCAGGGGCGACGGCGGCAGCGCCCCGTCGAGCCGGCCCGGCTGGCCGTCGCCGCGCCGCAGCCAGGCGCGCAGCGCGCCGACGCCGAGCCAGGCCAGGTACAGCGCGCCGAGCGCCTGCAGGATGGCGAACAGCACAGGCGTACGGCTGAGCAGCAGCGACACGCCGGTCAGCACCAGGGTGGTATGCAGGAGAATCCCGCAGGCCAGCCCCAGCGCGCTGGCCAGGCCGGCCCGCCGCCCCTGGTGCAGGGACGTGCGCACCACCAGGGCGACATCGGGACCGGGGCTGACCAGGGCGACGGCGAACACCGCCGCCAGGGTCAGCAAGACAGACAATTCCTGCATGGCTACTCCACGAAAAAGGGATCGGAAAGGAAAACGCGATTCAGCGCTGGCGCAGGCGCGCCGGCGGTAACCCGTAGGTGCGACGGAACAGACGGCTGAAGTGCGCCTGGTCGTAGAAACCGAACTGCTGGGCCACCTGGCTCAACGGCTGCTCGCCGCGCAGTACCAGCGGCAAGGCGCGCTCCAGACGCAGTTGGGTCAGCCACTGGTGGGGCGGCAGGCCACAGTGACGGCGGAAGCGCCGCAGCGCCTGCCAGGGGCTCAGGCCGCAGAAGGCGGCCAGTTCCTCCAGGTTCGGCGGGTACTCCAGGCGCGACTCCAGCCAGTCGCGCAGCCGCGTCCAGTCGCGCTGGCCGAAGCCTTCCCGGTCGCCCTCCTCCAGGCGCAGGCTGCTGCCCAGGCTGAGCAGGCAGGCCAGCGCCTGCCAGAGGTGCTCTTCCAGGGCCAGACGGTTCTCCAGCGCCGCCGCTCCGCCGAGCATGCCCAGGTGCAACTGACGCAGGCGCTGCTGCAGACGCTCGTCGCGGACCAGGCTGCTGGTCAGGCGCGGCGCCCCCCGGCGGCCGTCGCTGAAGTCGCGGCTGGCGCGCTCCAGCCAGTCGGCATCGAGCGCCAGGACGCGGATACGGTAGCCCTCCTCGCCGGCGCTGCTGCCGTCGTGGATGCTTTCCGGCGCCATCAGCAACGCGTCGCCGGCCCCGGCCAGGCGCCGTTCGCCGCCGGCGGCATAGCGATGCCGGCCCTGCAGCAGCAAGCCGATGTGGTACTCCAGGTGGAAGTGCCGGGGAAAGGAAAAGCGGTTGTGCTCGGCGTCGATCAGGCGTACGCCGGGAATCCCGCTGCTGAGATGGGTGATCTGCTCCATCCCGCTACTCTACCGCCAGCGGGACGGAACGATCTTGGACAAAATTGCGGACCGCGCTCAGCCCGCCCTGCCCGCCAGCGGCACCACCGCCATGGTCAGGCGGGCGATGCAGCTCGGCTTGCCGTCGTCGCCACTGAGGCGGATGTCCCAGACATGGGTGGTACGCCCCAGGTGGATCGCCCTGGCCACCGCAGTGACCCGGCCGCTGCGCAGGCCGCGCAGGTGGTTGGCGTTCACTTCCAGGCCGACGCAGTAGTACTGGCTGGTGTCGACGCACAGGTAGCTGGCCATCGAGCCCAGGCTTTCCGCGAGGACCACCGAGGCGCCGCCGTGCAGCAGGCCGAACGGCTGGTGGGTACGCGAGTCGACCGGCATGCTGGCGGTCAGCGACTCGTCGTCGAAGGCTTCGAAGCGGATGCCAAGCAGGTCGCCGATGCTGTTCTTCTGCGAGGCGTTCAGTTGCTCCAGGTCGGGCGTTTGTCGCCAGAGGCTCATGGGAATTCCTTGCGCAAGGGGGAAGCCCGGAAGGGCTTCCCGTCGGTGGGAGTCATTCGTGCCAGAGCACGGCCTCGCGGCGTTCCACCCATTCGTGGAAGCGCGAGCCATAGGCACCTTCCACCATATTGCGCTTGATCTTCAAGGTCGGCGTGAGGAAACCGTTGTCCACCGCCCAGGTTTCCTGCACCAGAACCAGGCCGACCAGGCGCTCGTGCTTGTCGAGCGCACCGTTGACCTGTTCCAGGTGCGCCCGCAGGCTGCTTTCCAGCGCCCCGCGGGTACCGTTGAGGGCCTCCCGGCGACCGACCTCGGAGAGCACGCAGAGCCCCAGCGGCGCGCTGAGGCCCTCGCCGACCACGCAGACCTGCTCGATGCGATCGTGCACCGCCAGGCGATTCTCGATCGGCGCCGGCGCCACGTACTTGCCCTTGCTGGTCTTGAAGATTTCCTTCATCCGCCCGGTCAGGCGCAGGTTGCCGTCGGCGTCCTGCTCGCCCTTGTCGCCGGTGCGCAGGAAACCGTCGGAGGTGAGCACCTCGGCGGTCTTCTCCGGCTCCTTGTAGTAGCCGACCATGGTTGCGCCGCTACGCACCTGCACCTCGCCCTCGTCGCTGATGCGTACCTCGACGCCGGGGCTGTTCTGGCCGATCCAGCCGGTCTTCTGCCGGCCGGGCCGGCAGACGTGGGAGTAGCCGCTGTTCTCGGTCATCCCGTAGACCTCGAGCACGTCCAGGCCCAGGCGGCGATACCAGAGCAGCAGCGCCTCGGGTACCGGCGCCGCGCCGCAGAGCGCGTAGCGCACCGCGTCCAGGCCTAGCCCGGCGAGCACCTTGCGACCGACGATGCGGCCGAGGATCGGCAGCTTCAGCAGGCGGTCGAGCTTCTGCGCCGGCATCTTCGAATACACCCCCATCTGGAACTTGGTCCAGATGCGCGGCACGCCGAACAGCAGGGTCGGCCGCGCACGCTTCATGTCCTCGAGGAAGGTGTCCAGGCTTTCGGCGAAGAACACCGTGGTTCCCCCGTAGAGCGACCCCATCTCGACGAACATCCGCTCCGCCACGTGGCACAGCGGCAGGTAGGAGAGCATCCGGTCGTCTTCGCGAGTGCCGAACAGTTCCACGCCGCGGCTGGCGGCGAAGGCGAAACTGCTGAAGTTGTGCATCACCCCCTTGGGCACGCCGGTGGTTCCAGAGGTGTAGATCAGGGTGGCGAGTTGCTCGGCGGCGGTCGGCGTGTCGCCTTCGAGCGGCGCGCAGGCCTGCAGGTCGCTCCACTGGCGGTCGAAACGCCCTTCCGGGTGCAACGGCATGGCCACGGTCGGTATGCCCTCGGGGACTCCGGGCGCCATCGCCGGCCAGTCGTCGAGCTTGCCGACGAAGACCACCGCCGACTCGGAATGCTCCAGCACCTGGCGCGCCGACTCGGCGGTGAGATTGGGATAGAGGGGGACGGAAACGTGCCCGGCCATCCAGATCGCCAGGTCAGTGACGATCCAGTGCGCACAGTTCTTCGAGATGATCGCGATACGGCTGCCGGCGGGGAGATCCAGGCTGCGCAACCAGGCGGCTGCACGCCGCGCCTGGTCGCCCACCTCGCCCCAGCTCAGCTCCTCGACCCGGCCGCCACCGATGGGCTGCACCAGGTAACGCCGTTGCGGATGACGCTTTTCGCGCTCGAAGAAGACTTCGAGCGGCAGACGATTTGCAGTGACCACGTACCGCCTCCGTTGTTGTTGTTCTGGGAGATCGACCAAGCACTTGCTTGGTCGAATATTCCATCACAGCCAACCGCAGGCAAGCCGGGAAATGTTTCGGTTTGTAGTCATTGCGCCAGGCGCTTCCTAGCCGTGCCGCGGGTGATGCAGCGAGACCAGGGTCATCAGCCCGGCGGCGGCGAAGTCGCCTTCCAGCTCGGCCAGCGAGGCAGTGCTCATCGGCAACGGATCACGCCGGTTGCCATGCACCAGCAGACCGCCCAGCGCTCCGACCAGGGGCTGGTGGCTGACCAGCAGGAGATTGCGCTCGCTGCGCTCGTCGAGGAAACCGAGCACCTCGCGCGGATCGTCGTCGGGGGTCAACCAGGGGGCGGTGCCGACCGGCTCGACCAGGCCCAGTGCCTCGCGCACCAGCTCGGCGGTCTGCTGGGCGCGCACGTAGGGGCTGGCGAGAATCCCGTCCAGCGGCAACCCGGCCAGCCGCGCGGCGCTCTGCAGCACTTCCTTGCGTCCATGGGCGGTCAGGCGCCGCTCGGAGTCCCGGCTGGCGTGCGGTTCGGCCTCGCCGTGGCGCAACAGCCAGAGCTTCACAACTTCGGCTCTTCGTCGCGCGCCGGGTGCGCGGCGGGCGGCACGCTGTGGGCGGCCTCGCCCTCGGCGGCGCGGGCGCTCGGCCAGTCGGCGAACGGCCAGGGTTTCTCGTCGCTGTGGAAGGTACCAAAACGGCCGATCTGCGCCAGGTATTGGCTGAGGCTATCGCCGAAAGCCATCAGGCTGCCGTTCGGCGCGCCGTAGATCAGTCGGTAGACCAGCTGGATCACCACCACCGCCCCGAGGAGCAGTTCGGCGACCTGCCAGACCAGGACGAACAGCAGCATCCAGAGGATGCGGATGGCGATCGATTCGCGTGCTTGCGGGTCTGCGGACATGGCGGTCTCCTCGTCAGAAGCCGGTGGTGGGAATGAAATCGACGTCGGTCTTCGGCTCGCCGCGCATCAGCAGCTGGATGACCTGCGCCAGGGTGCGGCCTTCGAAGAGGATCGCATGGAGACCGGCGACCAGCGGCATGTACACCTGCATCTCGTCGGACTTTTCCTTGAGTACCTTGAGAGTGTTCACACCCTCCGCGGTCTCGCCCATGCGCGATACCGCCTCCTCCAGGCTGAGCCCCTCGCCGAGGGCGTGGCCGACCTGGTAGTTGCGGCTCTTCGGCGAGGAACAGGTGACGATCAGGTCGCCGACGCCGGCGAGGCCGAGAAAGGTCATCGGGTTGGCACCGAGCTTGACGGCGAACCGGGTCATTTCCGCCAGCGCGCGGGTGATCAGCATGCTGCGGGTGTTCTCGCCCATGTCCATCGCCGCGGCCAGGCCGGCCATGATCGCGTAGACGTTCTTCAGCGCACCGCCGAGTTCCACGCCGAAGCGGTCGCGGCTGGCGTAGACGCGGAAGGTGCGGCCGTGCAGGGCCGCCTGGACGCGGGCGCACAGCTCGTCGTCCTCGCTGGCGACCACCGTGGCGGTCAGCTCGTGCTCTGCGATCTCGCGCGCCAGGTTCGGGCCGGAAATCACCCCGATGCGGGCTTGCGGGGCGATTTCCTCGAGGATCTCACTCATCAGCTTGAAGGTGTGCGCCTCGATGCCCTTGGTCAGGCTCACCAGCAGCTTGTCCGTCAATGCCGCCTGGTGTGGTTGCAGCACCTTGCGCAGGGCGCTGGAGGGCAAGGCGACGAAGATCAGTTGGCAATCGGCCAGGGTGCGCTCCAGGTCGGTGACCGGGTCGACTCCGGGATGCACCTTGACCCCTTTCAGGTAGCGCGGGTTCTCGCGTCGTGTGCGGATCGCCTCGGCCTGTTCCGGGTCGCGCATCCACTGGCGGACCGCCTGGCCGTTCTCGGCCAGCAGGTTGGCGATGGCGGTGCCGAAACTGCCGCCGCCGAGCACGGCAATCGGTTGCTGCTCTGTCATGATTCATCCATTTCTGGCCGCCACGCGGCAATCACGCCATTATACGGTCGGCCAGCCGGCCGACCAGTCTTGACGCCGGCGCTGGCAAAAGCCCGCGCCTCGTTTACCATGCCCGGGCCAGACAATACCTATCGAGAACAAGGTCGTTCCGTGCCCATCGCTTCGCGTGCTCCCGTCTCCCTGACCCTGCTGGCCCTGCTGGCCCTGCTGTTCGGCAGCAAGCTCGCGGCCGCCGACCTGTTCAACGATCCCAGCGGCGTTCCCGAAGTATTGACCGCGACACGCCTGAAACAATCCCCGGCGGAAGTTCCCGGCAGCATCAGCGTGCTCGACCGCGAGCTGATCGTCGCCAGCGGCGCCCGCGACATTCCCGAACTGATGCGCCTGGTCCCGGGCATGATGGTCGGCTACCTGTCCGGCAACCAGCCCACGGTCAACTACCACGGCACCAGCATGTCGGGGGCGCGGCGCCTGCAAGTACTGATCGACGGTCGCTCGGTGTACCGCCCGGGCCTCGCCAGCGTCGACTGGAGCGACCTGCCGCTGGCCCTCGAGGATGTCGAGCGGATCGAAGTGTTCCGCGGTCCGAATACCGTCAGCTACGGCGCCAACGCATTGATGGGGGTGATCAACATCATCACCCGGGCCCCCGGCGAGTCGCCCGGCACGCGCCTGAAATACACCGCAGGCCAGCGCGGCATCCGCGACTGGTACGCCAGCCAGAGCATCGCCCTGGAAGACAGCGACTTCCGCCTGTCGCTGTCCGGCCAGGAAGACGACGGCTTCGACCACGACCTCGACGGTCACGCCCTGCGCGACGGCCGCCGGCTCAGCCGCTTCAACCTCAACGCCAGCCACAGCCTGGCGCCGAACCAGAGCCTGGAGTGGCAACTGGCGGCCAAGGAAGGCTCGAACCAGCACCCCTACGCCTACCGCTCGCCGTTTCCCCAGGTTCCCGACGACGTCGACAACTCCGATACGCTCGCCCACGACTATGCCGGTTCGCTGCGCTGGAACGTCGACCTCGACCCACGCCACAGCTTCTATATACAAGGCTACGCGCAGCACTGGGAGCGCCGGCAGGAATGGAACGCCTGCGAGGCGGGCATCGCCTTCAGCCCGCAACTGGCGCAACTCTGGGAACTGAACCCGGACTACCTGCGCAGGTTCGCCGACGACCCTACCCGGCTGCCGCCCGGCAGCGCCCAGGAGCTGCAACTGGCGACCCAGGTCCTCGACCAGCTACGCAACGGCGGACTGCGCCCGGTCTGCGGACGGGTCGACCGCAACATCCGGGAAAGCCGCTACGACCTGGAGATGCAGGACACCCTCAGCCTGGGCGACAACCTGCGCCTGCTGAACGGCCTGAGCTACCGCTACGACCAGGCAAACTCCGAGACCTTCTACGGCGGCAGGGTCAGCAGCCAGATCTGGCGGCTGTTCAGCCAGTTGGAGTGGCATGCCGGCGAACACTGGCTGCTGCAGGGCGGCGGGATGCTCGAAGACGTCGAGGGCTCCGGCAGCTCGTTCAGCCCGCGGCTGGCGGTGAACTACCTGTTCAACCCCCAGCACAGTCTGCGCGCGGTCTATTCGGAGGCGGTGCGGTCGCCGGGCATGTACGAAAACGACGTCGACTGGCGCTACCGGGTCCGCCACCTGACACCGGCGCCCTACGGGCAGAGCGAAGCCTACTACTTCGCCAGCGCCCACGGCCCCGGCGACCTGGGCAAGGAACACACCCGTTCGCGCGAGATCGGCTACAACGGTTTTTTCCGCGAGACCGGGCTGGCCATGGATGTGCGCCTGTTCCACGAGGAAATCACCGGACTGATCAGCGATCCGCTCAGCGTCGTCGACTTCAGCCCGGACAACGGCGATCGCATCCGCTTCTCCGGCGCGGAAGGCCAGCTCGACTGGCGCCTGGGCCTGCGCGACCGCCTGCGCGCCACCTACGCCTATCTCGACTACGACGCCACCAGTCGCTACGACCGGCGCCTGACCGCCCGCCACGGCGGCTCGGCCGGCTGGATGCGCGACTGGGGCCAAGGCTGGTCCAGCGCCCTCTTCTATTACGGCGACGATTCGCTCAATGGACATCGTTTCGAACGCGTCGACCTGCGCCTGGCCAAGCGCATTCCCCTGGGCAAGGCCGCCCTGGAATTGGCCGGCGTGCTCCAACAGCGTCTCGACGACCAACCGCTGACTTTTCCCGACAACCGCTACGACAGCCGCCACCTGCTCTACTTCAGCGCCGAGGTGACGTTCTAGATGCGTCGCTTGCGCCCCGCCCGTCGGGCTTTCCAGGCGCTGCTCGCGCTGGTCGTCTGCTGTCTCGCGCATGTCGGCGAGGCCGCGCAACTGGTCCTGGTCAGCGCCAACCAGGGGGCCGCGGTGAACGCCTTTCGCGACGCCCTGTCGCAGCGACGGCCGCAGGACCAGGTGGAACTGCGCACGCCCGCGGCCCTGGCGGAGGGGATGGTCTTCACCGACGACACCCGCCTGCTCCTGCTCGGCCCCGAGGCCCTGGCCTGGCGCCTGCGCCAGCACCGGGCGCCACCGACCCTGGCGCTGCTGCTCAACCGGGTCGATGGCCAGCGCCTGCTGCCAGGCGCCAACGGGCATGGCGGACACGGCGTCGGAGGGCTCTGCGTACTCTGGAGCGACCCGCCGGCGGCCCGCCAGCTCCGCCTGGCGCGCCTGATCCTGCCGGGCATCCAGCGCATCGGCGTGCTCTACGGCAAGGACAGCGAATTCCTCCTCGACGAGCTTCGCCGCGAGGCCCGCAGCCAGGGGCTCGAGCTGTTCGTCGCCAGCAGCAGCGGCAACGACGACCCGCGCCCGCTGCAGTTCCTGCTCGGCAATAGTGACCTGCTGCTCGGCATCGACGACAAACAGCTGTACAACTCGCAGAGCATCAAGAGCCTGCTGCTCGGCAGCTACGCCAAGAACCGCGCGCTGCTCGGACCCACCGCAGCCTTCGTCAAGGCCGGCAGCCTGGCGAGCAGCTACAGCGACCAGGAGGACTGGCTGGACACCCTCGACGAACTGCTCGGCCAGGCGCCCAGGCACTGGCCCCTCAGCCTCTATCCAGGGCATTTCAAGGTGCTCGGCAATCGGCAGGTAGCCCGTTCCCTGGGTATCGACCTGGCCAGCGACGCCGACCTCGGCCGGCGCCTCGCCGAAGGAGAAGAACCATGAGCCAGCGCCACGGCTGGGACATCCGTACCCGCATGCTGGCGATTAGCCTGGGCCCGGCGCTGCTGCTGACCCTGTTGCTCACCGCCTACTTCACCTACTCGCGCCTGCAGGACCTGCGCCAGGAACTGACCCATACCGGCCAGTTGATCGCCGACCAGTTGGCGCCGGCCGCCGAATACGGCGTGATCGCCGGCAACACGCCCGTGCTGCAGAAGCTGCTGCAGGCCACCCTCGACACCCCGCATGTGCGCTTCATCGAGGTACGCGACCGCAACGACAATATCCTGGTGTACGTCGAACAGTTGTCCGGCGCGTTGCAGAACGCCGCGCCGATCGACATCTTCCACTCCACCATCCAGCGCCAGCGCATCGCCCTGGCCAGCGACCCGCTGCTGGACGGCGCCAGCGAAGGCGACGGCCAGTCCGGCGAGGACTACCTCGGCCGGGTGGTGGTCGGCATGTCCAACGACGCCTTCAGCCAGCGGCAACAGGAAATCCTCCTGAAGGCCGCCCTGCTGGCCGCCTTCGCCCTGATCCTCACCTTCCTCGTCGCGCGCCGCCTGGCGCAGCGCCTGTCGGCGCCGATCAGTACCATGGGCCAGGCGGTCGAGGCGATCCAGAGCGGCGACTACAAGACCAGCCTGCCGATCCTCGACGACGGCGAGATCGGCGACCTGGCCCGTCACATCAACAATCTCGCCAGCGGGCTGGACCGCGCGAGCCGGGAACAGGAACAGGCGATCGGCCAATTGATCAGCGCCCGCGAGGAAGCGGAGCAGGCGAACCGGGCGAAGTCCGACTTCCTGGCGATGATGAGCCACGAGCTTCGCACCCCGATGAACGGCGTGCTGGGCATGCTGCAACTGCTGGAAACCACCGAGCAGACCCGCGAACAGGCCGAGTACACGGCGCTGGCCACCGAGTCCACCGAACACCTGCTGAAGGTCATCAACGACATTCTCGATTTCTCAAGGATCGAACGCGGCGCGCTGGAACTGGAGTGCATTCCCTTCAACCTGCTGGAACTGGTGCAAGGCTCCGCCCTGGTGTTCCAGCACAGCGCCCAGCAACGCGGACTGGCGCTGGAATTGCAGATCCAGGCCGGCCTGGAGAATATCGAGGTCTGCGGCGATCCGACGCGTATCCGACAGATCCTGGTGAATCTGCTGGGTAATGCGCTGAAATTCACCGAGGAAGGCGCCATCCATCTCAGCCTGGAGTGGCAGGCGCTCGATCACGACGTACTGTGGCTGACCTGCGCGGTGCACGACAGCGGCATCGGCATCTCGCCGGAACGCCTGGAACATATGTTCGACGCCTTCCAGCAGGCGGATTCGTCGATTTCCCGGCGCTACGGCGGCACCGGGCTCGGCCTGGCGATCGCCAGGACCCTGGCGGAACGGATGGGCGGCACCCTGCAGGCAGAGAGCAAGGAAGGCTCGGGATCGACCTTCACCCTGGAGATTCCGCTGCCCTTCCAGCAGTCGCCGGCGCACCGGCAGCAGGCCGCTGGCGACGCCGCCCCGATTGCCGCCGGTCAGGAAATCCTCCTGGTCGAGGACAATCCGGTGAACCAGACAGTCATAGAAGCCATGTTGCGCAGCCTCGGCTATCGCGTCACCCTGGTCGCCGACGGTATCCAGGCGGTACGCAGCGCCGAGCGCCAGCGCTACGACGCGATCCTGATGGACTGCCGCCTGCCGGTGCTCGACGGCTACTCGGCGACACGGGAAATCAGGGCCCAGGAGAACGGCCGGCGGGTACCGATCATCGCCCTGACCGCCAACGCCCTGCAGGGCGATCGGGAGAACTGCCTGCAGGCGGGAATGAACGATTACCTGGCCAAGCCATTCAAACGGGCGGAATTGCAACGCATACTGCAACGCTGGATCGGCTCGCAGCCGGAACGCCCCGTGACGTCGAACGAAACCGGACGAGGGGAGCCGGAATGATCTACGACAAGGGCGGCAAGCGGACGCGGGAATAAAGTGAACATCTGTTCGCCGGACACTGTGACTTTCACCGCAACGCAACAGTCTATGACTAGGCTGCCGCTGCGACGCCGATACAATAACCCGGCGCGACGGCCGCTGGACGAACCGCCACAACCCTGCAGTTCAGGGATTTTTGAGGAGCTCGCATGACCAAACAACACGCCTTCACCCGAGAAGACCTGCTGCGCTGCAGTCGCGGCGAGCTGTTCGGCCCGGGTAACGCGCAACTTCCCGCCCCCAACATGCTGATGATCGATCGCATCGTTCACATCAGCGATGTCGGCGGCAAGTATGGCAAGGGCGAGCTGGTCGCCGAGCTGGATATCAACCCGGACCTGTGGTTCTTCGCCTGTCACTTCGAAGGCGATCCGGTCATGCCCGGTTGCCTGGGCCTGGATGCCATGTGGCAGTTGGTCGGTTTCTACCTCGGCTGGCAGGGCAACCCCGGCCGCGGCCGCGCCCTGGGTTCGGGCGAAGTGAAGTTCTTCGGTCAGGTTCTGCCGACAGCGAAGAAGGTCACGTATAACATTCATATCAAGCGCACGATCAATCGTTCGCTGGTCCTGGCCATCGCCGACGGCACCGTCAGCGTCGATGGCCGCGAAATCTACAGTGCCGAAGGCCTCCGCGTCGGCCTGTTCACCTCCACTGACAGCTTCTAAGGGTTATCCGCATGCGTCGCGTCGTTATCACCGGTCTGGGCATCGTTTCCTGCCTCGGCAATGACAAAGACACCGTTTCCGCCAACCTCCGTGCGGGTCGGCCCGGCATTCGCTTCAATCCGTCCTACGCCGAGATGGGCCTGCGCAGCCACGTTTCCGGTTCGGTCGACCTGAACCTCGAAGAGCTGATCGATCGCAAGGTCTTCCGCTTCATGGGCGATGCCGCCGCTTACGCCTACCTGGCGATGGAGCAGGCGATCAAGGACTCCGGCCTGACTCCGGAACAGATTTCCAACCCCCGCACCGGCCTGATCGCCGGCTCCGGCGGCGCTTCCACCCTGAACCAGATGGAAGCCATCGACACCCTGCGCGAGAAAGGCGTCAAACGCATCGGCCCATACCGCGTGACCCGCACCATGGGCAGCACCGTATCGGCCTGCCTGGCCACGCCGTTCCAGATCAAGGGCGTCAACTACTCGATCTCCTCCGCCTGCGCCACCAGCGCGCATTGCATCGGCCAGGCCATGGAACAGATCCAGTTGGGCAAGCAGGACGTGGTCTTCGCCGGCGGCGGCGAAGAGGAACACTGGAGCCAGAGCTGCCTGTTCGACGCCATGGGCGCCCTCTCCACCCAGTACAACGAGACGCCGGAAAAGGCCTCCCGCGCCTACGACGCCAAGCGTGACGGCTTCGTCATCGCCGGCGGCGGCGGCATGGTGGTGGTCGAGGAGCTGGAGCATGCGCTCAAGCGCGGCGCCAAGATCTACGCCGAGATCGTCGGCTACGGCGCCACCTCCGACGGCTACGACATGGTCGCCCCGAGCGGCGAAGGCGCGATCCGCTGCATGCAGCAGGCGCTGGCCACCGTCGACGCGCCGATCGACTACCTGAACACCCACGGCACCTCCACCCCGGTCGGCGACGTCGCCGAGATCCGAGGCGTGCGCGAAGTGTTCGGCGACAAGGCGCCGGCCATCAGCTCGACGAAGAGCCTGTCCGGCCACTCGCTGGGCGCCGCCGGCGTACACGAGGCGATCTATTGCCTGCTGATGATGGAAGGCGGCTTCATCGCCGGCTCCGCCAACATCGACGAACTCGACCCGGAAGTGGCCGACCTGCCGATTCTCCGCGAGACCCGCGAGAACGCCAAGCTCGATACCGTCATGAGCAACAGCTTCGGCTTCGGCGGCACCAACGCCACCCTGGTCCTCAAGCGCTGGCAGGGTTGATTCCCTCCATCGCCGCATGAAGCGCCCTTCGGGGCGCTTTTTTGTACCCAGCGTTTCTTTACCCGAACTGCATGAACGGGCTAAACCTGGCGCCCCGCCTGCCGATAGAACTGATCAGCCCCGTCTCTCTCCTGCCCCCTGGAATCCGCCATCATGTCTTTGCGCAGTATGCCCATCGCGACCCGTGCCGCCCTGAGTTTCGCCCTGATCACCGCTCTGCTGGTCATCACCGGCATCTTTTCCCTGAACCGAATGGGTTCGCTCAACGAAGCCTCTTCGGACATCAGCGACAACTGGCTGCCTAGCGTCCGCGAAAGCGCCGAGTTGAACGTTCTGCTCGCCGAACTGCGGCAGGTGCAACTGGCCCATGTGCTGGCGGCGGACGACAGCAGCAAACGCTTCCTGGAAAGCCGCATGACGGAAATCGGCAAGGAACTGACCGATCGCGAGGGCGCCTACCAACGGCTGATCAGTGGTGCCGACGAGCGCTCGATCTACGAGCGCTACCTGGCTACCCGGCAGACGCTCCTGCAAAGCCAGCAGACCCTGGTGCAGATGTCGCGCAGCAAGCCGCTGGAAGAGACCCGCCAGTACACCGAAAGCACCTTGCTCGACCAGTACCGCGCCACCCAGCAGCAACTGCAGGCGCTGATCGACTTCAACGTCAAGGGCGCCAGCCAGGCCAGCCACACGGCCGATGAGGTCTATCACAGCGCCTTCGCCGCAGTGATCGGCGTACTGCTGGTCGCCGGCCTCGCTACCGTGGTACTGGCTTGGCTGTTCACCCGCAGCATCACCCAACCGATCGGCGAGGCGCTGCGAGTGGCCGAGGTGATCGCTTCCGGCGACCTCACCAGCCGCATCGACACCTCTGGCCGCGACGAACCGGCCAAGTTGCTGGTCGCCCTCCAGGGCATGCAGGCACAACTGCGCCAGACCATCCAGCAGATCGGCAGCTCGGCGACCCAACTGGCCTCCGCCGCGGAGGAACTCAGCGCCGTCACCGAGCAGGGCAACCGCTCGCTGACCCAGCAGAACGACGAAATCCAGATGGCCGCCACCGCGGTCAACGAGATGACCGCCGCCGTCGAGGAAGTGGCGCGCAACGCCAGCTCCACCTCGGACGCCTCGTCCGCCTCCGAGCAATCGGCGCAGAACGGACGCCAGCGGGTACTGGAGACGGTCCAGGCGATCCGCCTGATGAGCGAAGAAGTGGACAATACCTCGGCGCTGGTCGGCGGCCTGGCGGAAAAGGCCCAGGACATTTCCAAGGTCCTCGACGTGATCCGCGGTATCGCCGAACAGACCAATCTCCTGGCGCTCAACGCGGCCATCGAGGCGGCTCGCGCCGGCGAGCAGGGCCGCGGTTTCGCCGTGGTCGCCGACGAGGTTCGCGCCCTCGCCCATCGCACCCAGGAATCCACCCGCGAGATCGAGCAGATGATCGCCAACATCCAGGAAGGCACCGGCGCCGCGGTCGGCGCCATGGACAGCAGCAGCGTACGCGCCCGCAACATGCTGGAGATCGCCGAAGCCGCCGGCCTGGCGCTGAACGAGATCGCGGAGCGGGTCGGCCAGATCAACGAGCGTACCCTGGTGATCGCCAGCGCCTCCGAGCAGCAGGCCCAGGTGGCCCGCGAGGTCGACCGCAACCTGGTGAACATCCGCGACATCTCGCTGCAGACGTCCGCCGGCTCCAACCAGACCGCCGCCGCCAGCCAGGAACTGTCGCAACTGGCCATCGACCTGAACAACATGGTCACCCGCTTCGTCGTCTGACCATGCCGTGCGCCGTCTCACGGCGGCGCACTTGCTGCGGTTGCCCAGCGTGGAGCCCGGGTTTTACCATGAAACCCGATCCTCTCCCCTCCGGAGCCGCCCTGATGGTCAAGCGCACCAGCCACAAGCAAGCCAGTTGTCCAGTCGCCCGCCCGCTGGACGTGATCGGCGACGGCTGGTCGATGCTCATCGTGCGCGATGCCTTCGAAGGACTGACGCGCTTCGGCGAATTCCAGAAGAGCCTCGGCCTGGCCAAGAACATCCTGGCGGCGCGCCTGCGCAACCTGGTGGAGCACGGCGTGATGGTGGCGGTCCCGGCCGAAAGCGGCAGTCACCAGGAATACCGCCTGACTGACAAGGGACGCGCGCTCTTCCCCCTGCTGGTGGCGATTCGGCAGTGGGGCGAGGACTATTTCTTCGCCCCGGACGAATCCCATGTCCGCCTGGTCGAGCGCGACAGCGGCCAGCCGGTGCCGCGCCTGCAGGTACGCGCCGGCGACGGCAGTCCGCTCGCCGCGGAAGATACCCGGGTCAGCAGGGACTGATCGAAGGACGAACAGGCTACCATCGGCATCCGCGCGTACGCCGCCAAAACGGCGGATAACCGCGGGCGGTTATTCGCCCTGCCGCACGCAGGCAACCCTTGCCCGGTAGAGCGAATGGCGCCCCCGCGTTATCCACGCGACACAAGAAAACCAGCGCTTTGCATGGCTCGCGCTCAGCGCACGTCGAAGGATTTCGACGCCAGCAGGCGATCGCCCTGGAACACCATCAACCGCCATTCGCCCTTCACCACTTCGTGCGGCTCGGTGAATTCGTAGGCCATGACATCGGTCGGCGCGCCCGGCACCAGCTTCTGCACCACTTCGAACTTGTCATGCCGCTGGCCATCCGGAGTGACCACGCCCGGGGTGAGGTAGAGCAGCGTCAAAGGCGTATCGCCTTCCTGCTTGCCGCTGAGTTGATAACGCATGCCGAACTTGGTGCCGAGCTTGGCCGGGACTTCGGTGGTCTGCTGGATGTTCTGCTCGCTACGGGTCAATACCCGTTCGCCGGGCTGGAAATCCTGGTAGCGGCTTTCGAACACGCCATATTCGATGGGGCCGTCGATACGCACCTCGGCCTGCGCCGCCACGGCGACGCCGGCGCCGAGCAGGAAGACGGAACGACTGATGCAAGAACGGATGAAGGACATGACTCACTCCTGGATGGGACTGGCGCGAGCCTATGACGCCGGCATGACAGACTGATGACGAATCCGGGTTATTCGCCTCGCGGATCGGCGGGCTGGCGCGGCAGCACCGCCAGGAAGTTGTCCCGCGCCACCTGGCGAGCGACCTGCTCGGGCAAGGCGTCGAGGAACGGATCGAAGCTCGCCATCAACTCGGGCAGGCTGTCGAACTGGCCGACCACATCGGAACCGAGCATGAAGCGTTGCGGAAACCGCTCGACCAGTGCCAGCCACTGCGGGTCGGGCTTGCCCTGCTCGTCCAGCAGGTACGGGCGCAACACCGACCAGGACAGGTCGATGTAGAGGTTCGGGTAACGCTGCAGCAGACGCCCAAGGGTCGGCAGGAGGAAGTCCAGTTTCTTCTGGTGGCGATGGATCTCCATGCTGGTCCCGGCATGGGCCCAGATGAACCGCACATGCGGGTGATTGCGCAGGGGCTCCTCGATTTCCGCCAGGTACAGCGGGTTACGTTCGCGCTTGGAAGTGACGTTGGCGTGCAGCAACACCGGCAGGTCGAATTCGGCGGCCAGGTGATAGACCCGCGCCAGCGCCTCATTGTTGGCCCTCGGCACGTCGCCGTAGGTCAGCGCGGTGAGGTCGTCGTGCCGGGTAAAGATCTCGCCGATGCCCTGCCAGAGTCCCGGGTCCAGCTCCAGCATGCGACGGATGTGCGCGTCGGCGTTCTTGTCGGTCGGGTTGAAACCGGTCAGGAACGGATGCACGCGCCGCCGCTGCTCGGCTGGCAGGGATTTCACCGCCGCCGCCACGATCACGTCGGTGGCGCTGTACCAATAGGCTCCGGCATCGTCGCCAGCGTAGTAGCGCGGCCGCTTCGGCTCGTCCTCGTGCCATTTCTTGGCGACCGCGACGCCGCTGAGCATCACATGGTCGACCCGGCCTTTGTCCATCGCCTCCAGCAGGCGCGGCATGCCTTCGCTTTCCTGGAAGAAATCCACGTAGTGCACGTGAGCGTCGCTGTAGCGATAATCCCTGGCATGGGTCAAGGATGTCACCAGGGACAGGGCGAACAATGTCGAAAACAGGGCACGCGTACGGGGGCCAGCCATGGCATTCCTCCTGATAGGCCTGAGTGAACATAGACCGCAGCCGCTCGGCCAGGGTTCGCCGCTCCGCTGGCTGGCCCTGCTGTTCGGCCTGCTGGCCTGGCATGCCGGGGCTGGCGAACGGGTGATCTATCCGCGCCATTCCGAAGGGCGCAACCCCGAACCCTACGTCGTCGAGCTGCTGCAACTGGCGCTGGCCAGGAGCGGCGGCGACTACCGCCTGGAGCCCAGCGCGCAGCCCATGCCGCAGTCCCGTGCGCAACTGCGCCTGGAGCAGGACGATCCGGGCCTGCAGGTGATGTGGGCGCAGTCCCGCGACGACCTGGAAGAGACCCTGCTGCCGATCCGCATTCCGATCTATCGCGGCCTGATCGGCTGGCGCATTCCCCTGGTCAGCGCCGCCAACAAGGACCTCCTGGCCTCGGTGCGGACCCTCGACGATCTCCGCCGCCTGCGCTTCGGCCAGCGCCAGGACTGGGCCGACACACCGATCCTGCGCGCCAACGGCCTGGAGGTGAAGACCAGCCAGAGCTACGAGAGCCTGTTCCGCATGCTCGATGCCGGCCGCTTCGAGGTCTTCCCCCGCGAGGTCGTAGTGATCGACGGAGAACTGGAGGACGCCTCCCGCGCCGGGCTGCACCTGGCGATCGACCAGCACCTGGCCCTGCACTACCCCGCGGCCTTCTATTTCTTCGTTTCGCGTCAACGCCCGGAACTGGCCGAGGCCATTCGCCAGGGCCTGGAGAAGGCGATTGCCGACGGTAGCTTCGAACGGCTGTTCGAGCGACATTTCAAGACGCGGCTGGAAAAGCTTGCCCTTCGGCAGCGGAGAATAATCGAGCTGAAAAACCCCTATCTTCCAGGAAAAACTCCTTTTCAGCGCGAGGCACTCTGGTACCGGCCGTGAGCTAGAATGAGGCCTTCACGCCACCACCGATGCCCAGCATGTCCCGTACCACCCCGTACCGCCTCGACGACCAGATCGGCTTCATCCTGCGCCAGGCCAACCAGCGCTATGCAGCGTTGTTCGCCAATGGCATCGGCAACGGCCTGACACCCACCCAGTGGGCCGCCCTGGTCCGCCTCGGCGAGACCGGACCCTGCCCGCAGAACCAGCTCGGCCGGCTCACCGCCATGGACGCCGCGACCATCAAGGGCGTCGTCGAGCGCCTGGACAAACGGGGACTGATCCAGCGCAGCGCCGATCCGGACGACGGCCGGCGCCTGCTGGTCAGCCTCAGTCCTGCCGGACGCGCCGAACTCGAGGCCGGCCTGGCGGCCGCCCGCGAGATCAACCGGCAGGCCTTGGCTCCCCTCTCCCCGCAAGAACAGGAAACCCTGCGCGGGTTGCTCGCTCGCCTGACCTGAGGCCATTGCGGTCTATCCTTTTTTTCCGCGTTACGTCGTCCGGAGCTGCGCCTTTCGTCGTAGCGGCCTGCCATTGACAGTTCGCCGCAGGCATCCATAACATGTTTGTATACAAACAAATTCCCGCAGAGCCGCACGCTACCAGGCACGGCCGACGGGACATCCGCCTGATGAACAGCCATGCCCCCGGCATGGGGAGAAACCGCCATGAGCGATGCCCTTGCCCTGACCGTCAACGGTCAGTCCCTGCGCCTCGATGTCGCCCCCGATACCCCCCTGCTCTATGTCTTGCGCAACGACCTGCAACTGAACGGTCCCAAGTTCGGCTGCGGCCTCGGCGAGTGCGGCGCCTGCACCGTGCTGATGGATGGCGTCGCCACCCGCTCCTGCATCACCCCGGTGGAGGCTGCCGTGGGCCGCCAGGTGGTTACCCTCGAAGGACTCGGCGATGCCGCCCATCCCCATCCGCTGCAACAGGCCTTCATCGACGAACAGGCCGCCCAATGCGGCTACTGCATCAACGGCATGGTGATGACCGCCAAGGCGTTGCTGGATCGCAACCCGAACCCCAGCGACGGCGAGATCCGCCAGGAATTGGCCTACAACCTGTGTCGCTGCGGCACCCATGTGGAGATTCTCAAGGCCGTGCGGCGTGCCGCCGAGAGCCTGAAGGAGCGTCAGGAGGAGCACCCGGCATGAGCCTGGCCAATCCCTCGCGACGCGGCTTCCTCAAGGCCGGCGGCCTGCTGCTGGTCACCGTCAACCTGCCCGCCCCGCTACTCGCCCTCGCCGAGCAGGGCGCCACCGACCTGCCGCTGGACCAGGTCGACTCGTTCATCGCCATCGCCGCGGACGGCAAGGTCACCGCCTTCTGCGGTCACGTCGACCTTGGTACCGGCATCCGCACGGCACTGGCGCAGATCGTCGCCGAAGAGTTGGACGTCGCGTTCGAGCAGGTCGAGATGATCCTCGGCGACACCCGTCGCACACCGGACCAGGGGCCGACCATCGCCAGCGCCAGCATCCAGGTCAGCGCCGTGCCGCTGCGCCAGGCCGCCGCCGAAGCCCGGCGCTTCCTCCTGCGTCAGGCCGGAAGCCATTTCCCGGTGCATCCGGACAGCCTGCGCAGCGAAAACGGCCAGGTCTTCGCCGCCGCCAATCCGCAGCGACGGATCGGCTACGGCGAGTTGCTGCGAGGCCAGCGCTTCAACCTGAACATCGACGGCAAGGCGCCGCTCAAGCCGCGCAGCGAGTACCGTCTGGTCGGCAAGCCGGTGCGTCGGGTGGACATCCCGGCGAAGCTGACCGGTCAACTGACCTATGTCCACGACATGCGCTTGCCCGGCATGCTGCATGGGCGAGTGGTACGCCCGCCCTATACCGGCGCGGATGTCAGCGCCCCGCTCGGCAGCGGCCTGCTGGCGGTGGACGAAAGCTCGGTCGCCGGGCTGCCGGGGCTGGTCAAGGTGGTCGTGATCGGCGACTTCGTCGGCGTGGTCTGCGAACGCGAGGAGCAGGCGATCCGCGCCGCGCGCCAGCTCAAGGTGCGCTGGAAGGACTGGCAGGGCCTGCCGCCGCTGGAACCCGACCGGCTCGAGGACACGCTTCGCCGGCATCCGAAGAAGCCACGCACGCTGCACGACTCACCCGGTCTCGAGCAGCACCTCGCGGGCATCGCCCGGCCGCTGTCGGCCACCTATGTCTGGCCCTACCAGTTGCACGCCTCCATCGGCCCTTCCTGCGCCCTCGCCGAGGTCGATGCGCAGCGCGCTCGCGTCTGGTCCGGCACGCAGAACCCGCACGACCTGCGCAACGACCTGGCCAGGCTGCTGCAGCGCGAGACCGGGGACATCGAGGTGATCCGCATGGAAGCCGCCGGCTGCTACGGACGCAACGGCGCCGACGACGTCAGCGCCGACGCCGTGCTCCTGGCGCAGACGGTGGGCCGGCCGGTGCGGGTACAACTGATGCGCGAACAGGAACATGGCTGGGAACCGAAAGGCACCGCGCAACTGATCGAGGTCCGCGGCGGTCTCGACGAGCAAGGCCGGGTGGCGGCCTACGACTTCGCCACCTGCTACCCCTCCAACGGTGCGCCGACCCTGGCCCTGCTCCTCACCAGGCGGATCCCGGCCACCCCGCAGGTGGCCGACATGGGCGACCGCACCGCGATCCCGCAATACCGCTACCCGCGGATGCGGGTGGTGGCCAACGACGCCGTCCCCATCGTCCGCGCGTCCTGGATGCGCGGCGTCTCGGCGCTGCCGAACGTGTTCGCCCATGAGTCCTACGCCGACGAACTGGCGCACCTGGCCGGCATCGACCCCATCGCCTTCCGCCGCCGCTACCTGGACGACCAGCGCGCCCTGGCGCTGATCGACGCCCTGGTCGCCCGCGCCGGCTGGCAGCCACGCACCTCCCCCAACCCAGAGGCGCGCCGGGACGGCGTGCTGAAGGGACGCGGCTTCGCCTATGCGCGCTACTTCCACAGCAAGTTTCCCGGTTTCGGCGCCGCCTGGGCCGCCTGGATCGTCGACGTCGAGGTGAACCCGGAGAACGGCGCGGTGCGCGTCGCCAAGGTCTGGGTCGCCCATGACTGCGGGCAGATGGTCAATCCCGATGGGGTCAGGCACCAGGTCCACGGCAACGTCATCCAGTCCACCAGCCGGGTACTCAAGGAGTTCGCCACCTTCGACCGCCGCGGCGTCACCAGCCTGGAATGGGGCGGCTACCCGATCCTCGGCTTCCCCGAACTGCCGGAGATCGACGTGCTGCTGCTCGACCGCCCCGAGCAGCCACCGATGGGCGCTGGCGAGTCAGCCTCGGTGCCCAGCGCCGCGGCCATCGCCAATGCGATCTTCGACGCTACCGGAGCGCGCCTGCGACAGGTGCCGTTCACTCCGGAACGCGTACTCGCGGCGCTGCGCAGCGCGCAGGCCTGATCCTTTTCCCCGGGGCGCCGCGGCGCCCCGCGCAGTGGATGACTGACAGATGAAGAAGGCAACACGCATCGGCCTCTGGGCCTCCGGCAGCCTCGTCGCGCTCGCCGCCATCGCCCTCGGCTACGCCTGGCAACCGGCCATCGCGCCACTGGAAGGCACACCCGGTCCCTTCAGCGCCGAGCAGATCGCCCGCGGCGAACGCCTCGCCGCCCTCGGCGACTGCGCGGTCTGCCACACTCGCGAAGGCGGCCCGCGCAACGCCGGCGGACGGGCCTTGCCGACGCCGTTCGGGACGATCTACAGCAGCAACCTCACGCCGGATCGCGCGAGCGGCATCGGTGGCTGGTCCTACCCCGCCTTCGAGCGGGCCATGCGGCATGGCGTAGCCCGCGACGGCAGCTATCTGTATCCGGCGTTCCCTTACACCGCCTTCACCAGGACTCGCGGCGAAGACCTGAAGGCCCTGTACGCCTACCTGATGAGCCAGCCGGCGGTGCACAGCGAAACGCCTGCCAACCAGTTGCCGTTCCCCTTCGACCAACGCCAGCTGATGGCCGGCTGGAACCTGCTGTTCCTGGAGCCCGGCGCCTACCGCGACGAGCCGACGCGCAACCAGCAATGGAACCGCGGCGCCTATCTCGCCGAAGGCCTCGGCCATTGCAGCGCCTGCCACTCGCCGCGCAATGCGCTCGGCGCGGAAAAGTCCGGTAGCGCGCACTTCGCCGGCGGCGAGGCGGAGGGCTGGACCGCGCCAGCCTTGAACGCCAGTTCGCCGGCGCCCATCGCCTGGAGCGAGGAGGCCCTCTACGCCTACCTCCGCCACGGCTATTCGGCCTACCACGGGGTCGCCAGCGGGCCGATGGCGCCAGTGGTCGGCGAAGGCCTGGCCAAGCAGTCGGACGAGGACCTGCGGGCCCTGGCCCATTACCTTGCGTCCTACGCCGCTGCCCCGGCCGGGGAAACCGATCAGCAACAGGCGCAACGCCTCGACCGGCAGGGCTACGGCCGCGTGCAACCGCCCAGCGGCAGCGGCGCGCGCCTGTTCGCCGGGGCCTGCCTGGCCTGCCACCATGACGGCGACGGACCGCGCTTCTTCGGCGTGCGTCCATCCCTGGCGCTGAACAGCAATGTGCATGCGGACAGCCCGGACAACCTGCTGCGGATCATCCTCGACGGCATCCACAGCCCGGCCACCGGCGACCTCGGCTATATGCCCGGCTTCCGCCATAGCCTCGACGACCGGCAAGTCGCCGCCCTGGCCAACTACCTGCGCGAGCGTTTCGCCGGCAAGCCCGCCTGGCCGGACCTCGCGGCCAAGGCGGCAAGCCTGCGCCGACAGGCGGCGCCCTGAAGCATGCGGCTCAGTTGGGCAAGCGCAGGGAGCGGGCGAAGCAACCGGGGGTCTGGCCGAAATGACGCTGGAACAGGCTGATGAACGCCGAGGTGGAGTCGTAGCCAAGGTCGCTGGCCACCCGCGTCACGCTGGCGCCCTCCTCCAGCGCGGCGACCGCGTTGAGCAGACGCAGGCGCTGGCGCCACTCGCGAAACGACAACTGGGTCTGCTCGCGGAACAGCCGCGCCAGGGTCCGTCGGGAAGCCCCCACCAGTCCCGCCCAATCCGAGATGCCGCGCGGATCGGCGGGATCCGCCTGTAGCGCGTCGGTGATCCGGCGCAAGCGCGGGTCGCCAGGCAACGGCAGGTTCAGCGGCGCCTCGCGAAGGCGCCCGACCTCATCGGCGACCACCTGCATGAGACGCTCGGCCTCGCCACCCGGCGGATATTCACGGGGAAATTCCGCCGCCCGCAGCAACAGTTCGCGCAGCAGGCCGGACACCTCCAGTACCCGGCAACCGCCGGGCAGCGAACGATCCAGGTAGAGACTGCGGAACAGCACAGGGTTGCAAGCCTCCGCGGCGTGCCGGACGCCCGGCGGAATCCACAGCGCCCGCTGCGCCGGCACCAGATAGCTGTGCCGCTCGGTGCTGGCGCGCAAAGTGCCGCTGGCGGCGTACATCAGTTGGCCCCAGGGGTGGTCGTGCATCTCCACCCGGTGCCCGGCGGGCATCTCGAAGGCGCGCAGATACACCGCGCAGGGCAGGCTGCGGAATCGCGGCAGGTCGCGTTCTTGTCCCGTTTGCGGCATCGGTTGTCCCCATCCGTCGAGTGAGCGGTGCGTGGCCGATGGTAGCGTGTGGCTCCCCATAGACAAACCGGAGCCACGCCATGAGCAGTCATCGCCCGCAACATCGCCTGTCCGTTCCCGATATCCAGCGCCGCAAGGGTGCCGGCAGCCTGGTGGCGCTGACCGCCTACAGCACGCCCATGGCCCGCCTCCTCGATCCGCACGCCGACCTGCTGCTGGTCGGCGATTCGCTGGGCATGGTGCTCTATGGCATGCCCAGTACCCTGGGAGTGAGCCTGGAGATGATGGTCGCCCACACCCTGGCGGTGATGCGCGGCAGCCGGCGCGCCTGCGTGGTGGCCGACTTGCCGTTCGCCAGCTACCAGGAATCGCCCCGACAGGCGTTCCGCAACGCCGCACGCCTGCTGGCCGACAGCGGCGCCCAGGCGGTGAAGCTGGAAGGCGGTGAGGAAATGGAAGAAACCGTGGACTTCCTGGTACGCCGTGGCATACCGGTGCTCGCCCATATCGGCCTGATGCCGCAGCAGGTCAACGCCATGGGCGGCTTCAAGGCCCAGGGGCGTGACCCGGAAAGCGCCGAACGGGTACGCCGCGACGGCCTCGCCATGCAGCGCGGCGGCGCCTTCGCGGTGGTCATCGAAGGCGTAGGCGAGCCGCTGGCCCGTCGCCTTAGCGAAGAACTGGCGATCCCCTGCATCGGTATCGGCGCCTCGCCGGCCTGCGACGGCCAGGTACTGGTCAGCGAGGACCTGCTCGGGCTAAGCGGCGAACAGGTACCGCGCTTCGTCGAACGCTACGCGCGCCTCGACCGGGAAATCGACGAGGCGGCCCGGCGCTTCGCCGAGGACGTGCGCGAACGGCGCTTCCCCGAGGCCAGGCATTGCTTCGCCATGCGCGAGTGAGCCGGCGGTCTCAGGCGAAGACTTCCGCCAGCAGGTCGTCCATCGCCTGGAAGGCACGCCGGGAGGTCCTGGCGTCATAGTGCATCTTGCCCGGCACCTTGGCGTTCGGATCGGTGAAGGAATGCACCGCGCCGCCGTAGCTGGTGAGCTGCCAGTCGACGCCGGCATCGGTCATCTCCCTGGCGAAGGCCGGCAACTGCTCGCGCGGCACCAGCGGATCGGAGGCGCCGTCGAGGACCAGTACCGCGCCCTTGATATTCCTGGCATGCGCCGGGTCCGGCGTATCCAGGGTGCCATGGAAGGACACGAAGGCCTTCAGCTCGGCGCCGTCGCGAGCCAGCTCCAGCGCGCAGCAACCGCCGAAGCAGAAACCGAAGGCGGCCTGGCGGGTCGTATCGACAGCCGCGAGCGCCTGTCCGCGCAAGGCCGCCAGCGCTGCCTGCATGCGCTTGCGCAGCAGGGCCCGGTCGTTCTTCAGCGGCATCATCGCCGCGCCCGCCTCGTCGCCGTTCTGCGGACGCACGTCCCTGCCGTAGAGGTCCGCGACCAGCACCACGTGCCCACGGCCGGCGACCTGCCGGGCGATGTCCAGCGCGGCGGCGCTCACGCCCATCCAGTTCGGCGCCATCAGCAGGCCCGGGCGCGGTCCCGCGTGGCTGGCGTCGTACACCAGTTGACCTTCGTACGGCTGCCCATCGATGTCGTAGGCGACCGGCTCTACACGAATCTCACTCATGGGTACTGCTCCTGCGAGAGTTGGAAAAGACAAAGCCCGCCGAAGCGGGCTTTGTCGGGGCTACTGCTTAAGCGGACAGCTCCACCAGCAGCTTGTTCAGTCGGCGTACGTAGGCGCCCGGATCCTTGAGGCTGTCCCCCGCGGCCAGGGCGGCCTGGTCGAAGAGAATATGCGACAGCTCGCCAAAGCGGTCCTCGTCCGGCTCCGCATCCAGCTTCTCGATCAGCGGATGCTGCGGGTTGATCTCGAAGATCGGCTTCGAGTCCGGCACTTTCTGCCCACTGGCCTCGAGGATCTGGCGCATCTGCAGGCCAAGGTCCTGTTCGCCGATGGCGAGGATCGCCGGCGAATCGGTCAGGCGGTGGGAGACGCGGACTTCGCTGACCTGCTCGTCGAGCACCTTCTTCAGGCGCTCGATCAGGCCTTCCTTGCTCTTGGCGACTTCTTCCTGGGCCTTCTTGTCCTCTTCCGAGTCCAGGCTGCCCAGGTCCAGGTCGCCGCGGGCGACATCGACGAACTGCTTGCCGTCGAACTCCGGCAGGTAGCTCATCAGCCACTCGTCGATGCGATCGGTGAGCAGCAGCACCTCGATGCCCTTCTTGCGGAAGACTTCCAGGTGCGGGCTGTTCTTCACCTGCGAGTAGCTCTCGCCGGTGAGGTAGTAGATCTTGTCCTGGCCTTCCTTCATCCGACCGATGTAGTCGGCCAGCGCTACGCTCTGCTCGCCCGAATCGTCGCCGGTGGAGGCGAAGCGCAGCAGGCCGGCGATCTTCTCCTTGTTGCCGAAGTCTTCCGCCGGGCCTTCCTTGAGGACCTGGCCGAAGTTCTTCCAGAAGGTCTTGTACTGCTCCGGCTCGTTCTTCGCCAGTTTCTCCAGCATGTCCAGCACGCGCTTGGTCAACGCCGACTTCATCGAGTCGATCACCGGATCCTTCTGCAGGATTTCCCGGGAGACGTTCAGCGACAGGTCGTTGGAGTCGACCACACCCTTGATGAAGCGCAGGTACAGCGGCAGGAACTCGTCGGCCTGGTCCATGATGAACACGCGCTGTACGTACAGCTTCAGGCCTCGTGGCGCCTCGCGATGGTACAGGTCGAACGGCGCGCGGCCCGGCACGTAGAGCAGCGAGGTGTATTCCAGCTTGCCTTCGACCTTGTTGTGGCTCCAGCTCAGCGGGTTCTCGAAGTCATGGGCGACGTGCTTGTAGAACTCCTGGTATTCCTCGTCCTTCACCTCGGCGCGCGGACGGGTCCACAGCGCGCTGGCGCGGTTGACCGTTTCCCATTCCGGCTCGGCCGGCTTGTCGGCCTCTTCGCCGTGGAATTCCTTGGGTAGCTCGATCGGCAAAGCGATGTGATCGGAGTATTTCTTGATCACGTTGCGCAGGCGCCAGCCATCGGCGAACTCCTCCTCGCCCTTTTTCAGGTGGAGGACGATGCGGGTGCCGCGCTCGGGCTTGTCGATGGTGGCGACGTCGAACTCGCCCTCGCCCTTCGACGACCAGTGCACGCCTTCGCTGGCCGGCTGGCCGGCGCGACGGGAGTAGACATCGACCTTGTCGGCGACGATGAAGGCGCTGTAGAAACCGACGCCGAACTGGCCGATCAGGTGCGAATCCTTCTTCTGGTCGCCAGACAAGTTCTTCAGGAAGTCGGCGGTCCCGGACTTGGCGATGGTGCCCAGGTGAGTCACCACATCCTCGCGGCTCATGCCGATGCCGTTGTCTTCCAGGGTGACGGTGTTGGCTTCCTTGTCGAAGCTGACGCGGATCTTCAGCTCGGCGCCGCCCTCGAGCAGCTCGGGATTGGCCAGGGCTTCGAAACGCAGCTTGTCGGCGGCGTCCGAGGCGTTGGAAATCAGTTCGCGGAGGAAGATTTCCTTGTTCGAATAGAGAGAATGAATCATCAGGTGAAGCAGTTGCTTCACTTCAGTCTGAAAGCCCAGTGTCTCTTTTTGGGTTTCCACGCTCATCGCTCCAAGCTCCATCAATGACATAAGCCGCGTACCACGGCGGATGTCCCCTAGGTGGGGCCTTCTTCCGGCTTTTCAAGCGCTTATGCGAAAAAACCGCGCACCGTCGTGCGACGACTAGCGTTCGAGCAGTTCGAGACGGGCGATCTCCGCCGGGTGCAACAGGTAGCTCGCCTCCCCCGCACCGGGCATTTCCCGGCGGATCACCAGGCGCCCCTCGCTGTCGAGGCCGGTGAAACGGCCCTCGGCGATACGCCCGCGTACCGTAGTGGCCTTGACCAGGCGCTGGCTGTAGCGCTGCGGTTCGACCTGGACCAGCTCCAGGTCGAGGGTGGCGTTGCCCGGCGCCGGCAGCGCCTGCGGCTCGGGCGGCGCCGCCGCGGCCACGGTCGCAGGCTCCGCCGGCAAGGCGGGGAACGCGTCGCCGCGCACCGTCCACTCCCGCCGGGCGTTCTTCTCCAGCGTCAGCTCCAGCACCTGAGTCTGGCCGGCCACCAGGGCCTCGATACGCAGCGGCCGCGCATGGCTGGCCGCGCGCCAGGACGGCGCCCGCACGAGGCTGACGTCGCGGCTGGCGAAGCGCCGCTGCAGATAGTCGCGCAAGACCAGGGCCAGGGTATCGTCGGAGTCGTAGCCCAGGTCGACCTTGCCGTGCCGATAGCGCAGCCGGTCGGTATATAGCTCGACGTGGCCGCTGAGGGTGGTCCGGTAGTCGCTCGGCAGGCTCAGGTGGAACTCGCCCTCCAGGCGGTTCGGCGCCTTGGGCCGCAGGTCCAGGTGCAAGGTATAGCCACGCAGGAGACGACGCGCCTCGGGCAGGTCCTGCTCCGGTTGCAGCCAGCTCAGCTCGACTTCTGGCAACGCGCCGCCGTCCTCGGGCAGCACGTCCAGGCGCAGCGCCCCGAGCGGCTGTGCCGGAAGGCGGATCTGCAGCTCGCGCTGGGCGTAGAAATCGTGCCCCTGGCGCAGGCTCAGCACGCCGCCGATCAACTCGCCGCTCTGCGGCGCGAAAGGCTTGCCGTTGAACTCCCCGCTGAGCGCGATGGCCAGTTCCGCCGGCGGCCTGGCCTCCGGCTTCAGCCAGCGCAGGCTGAGGATCGCCTCCAGTCGCGCAGCGTCGTGACTGGCCAGCAGCGCCAGGCCGACCACCAGCGGGATGCAACCCAGCGCGGCCAGCCCGACGCCCTTGCGCGCCGTACGCCAGTGCACGCCGATATAGGCCAGCGCCACCGGCGGGAAAAGGCTGCCGTAACCCCACAGCAGACCGGTACCGAAGGCCAGGACGATGACCCAGATATAGCCGGCGACCATCAGCAGCAGGCCGCCCAGAATCAGCAAGGCATCCATCGCGATATCCTCAGCCCACTTTCCGCAGCGTACGGCTCACGGCTCGTCCACCTTGAAATGCGCCCGCGCGGTGGCGATGGGCTCGCCCTGGGTGGTCTGCCAGGCGTTGATCGCGACGTTCGCCACCCGTCGCCCCTGGCGCCAGACCTGGCATTGCGCGTAGGTATCGCGGAAGTGCCCGGCACGCAGGTAATCGATGGAGAAATCGATGATCTTCGGCAGGTGCGGAATGCTCATGAAAGTCAGCAGGTGCAACATCGCCGCATGCTCCATGAAGCCGGCGATCACACCGCCATGGATGGCCGGCAGGGTCGGGTTGCCGATGTTGTCCTTGTTCGCCGGCAGGCGGAAGACCATGTCGTCGCCCAGGCGCAGGCATTCGATGCCGAGCAGCTTGGCGTACGGGATCAGCTCCACCAGCGGGCTGTAGTCGTTGTTCCGGCGCGCGTCGCGGACCAGTTGCTCGAGGCTGGTCGGGCTCATGCCGCACCTCCCTGCGCGGCCGGCCTGGCCGCCCCGGAGCGAGCCGAACCGCCCATGCGCATGAAGGCGCCGACGACATGGGCGATGGGCTGGCCCGGATCGTCCTGGTAGGCGAAGCCGCGGGTGAAGATCACGTTCGGCGTGACCCGGTAGCACTCGGCGAAGCCATAGACATCCTTGTGCGGTTCGGCGGGATGCATATAGTCGATGCGCAGGTCGAGCGTCGGGCAGATCTCGAAGTCCGGCAGCACGCAGACCGTGGAAATACCGCAGGTGGTGTCCATCAGGGTGGTGATCGCGCCGCCGTGGACGACCCCGCTTTCCGGGTTGCCGATGATCGCCTGGCTGTAGGGCAGGCGCAGGGTCAGTCCTTTCTCGTCGGCGGCCTCGACCGTCAACCCCAGCACCTGGCAATGACGCAAGGCCGAGAGAAAGCGCCGGGCGCGCTCGAGGAGAGGATTTTCCGACATGACGGCGACCTTGCTGGGAGTTTTCTGGAGGGCGAATCATACCCTGCCGCCAAAGCCCCGGCAGCCGGGGTTTTGGACATAACGATCGAAATAGTCGAAGTGTGTGGAACTTCACGCCAGCGCAAATGTTCAAAGGGCTACAACGAGGAAAGCCGCACATGGAGGCTAAACGATGAAAAAGACCGTAACTCTTGCCCTGCTGCTCGCTGCCAGCCTTGGCCTGGCCGCTTGCGACAAGAAAGAGGAAGACAAGGCAGCGGCCCCGGCAGCTCCGGCTACCGAGACCCAGCCGAGCGCTCCGGCTACTCCCCCTGCCGAGCCCAGCGCCCCGGCGCCGTCGAGCGACACTCCGGCAACCCCGCAGACTCCGGCACCGACTCCGGAGCAACCGCAACAGAACCAGCAATAAGTTCTCGTTGACGTACCCTGAAAGAGCCCGCGCAAGCGGGCTTTTTCATGCCCGGGATTCAGCCTCTGGGCACCTCGCCCTCGCCTTCCCGCGGGCTTTCGGCGATTGCGGTCTCGGTGTAGACCATCACCTCCAGCACGTCCGAATGGAACTCGCGGCGATACAGGACCAGCACCACGCCGGCCGTCACCAGCATGAAGAACCAGGAGTTGATGAACCAGGCGAGCATGGCCAGGCCGAAATAGTACGAGCGCAAGCCGAAGTTGAACTGGTTGGCCGCCAGCGAGATGACCCGGGCGGCACGCTCGGCAAAGGATTTGCGCTCCAGCTCGCCGACGTTGCGCTCGCCGATCATCGGTGCCGAGCCGACCAGGATCGCCGCGAAGTTGTACTGGCGCATGCACCAGCTGAAGGTGAAGAAGGCATAGACGAAGACCACTGCCAGGCACAGCAGCTTCAGTTCCGACAGTCCCCGGCTGGCCTCCTCCACGAACGGCAGGTCGGCCAGTACCGAGACGGCGCGGTCGGTGGAGCCCAGCAGGGTGAGGATGCCGGCGAGGATGATCAGCGTGCTGGAAGCGAAGAACGACGCGTTGCGCTCCAGGTTGCCGATCACGCTGGCGTCGGCGATACGGTTGTCACGCAGCAGCAGCCGGCGCATCCAGTCCTCCCGGTAGAGGTGCAGGACGCTGGCCAGGCAAGCGGTGTCGCGGCCCTTCCAGGTGGCGTAGCGGGTGTAGCCCACCCAGCAGAACAGGAACCAGAGCGCCGCCAGCAGGTGTTGCGGCAGGTGCCCGTTGAAAATGCCGAGTTCGGCGGTCATGAAAACTCCCTCTTGAGCCGGCCGGGAATCGCCCCGCCGTTGTTTCGCGCCGTTGGGACGCCGCTCGCCGCGGCCAGGACACGACTTTCGTCGGCTCATGAAAAAGGCCGCCCGGAGGCGGCCTTCCTGGGGTTCGCCTGACGTCTCAGGCGACCGCTTCGCGCGGCTTGCCCAGCAGCCGATCGCAAACGACTGCCAGGACCAGCGCAATGGATACCGGCAGCAGCCAGCCAAGGCTCTGATCGGCGAGCGGGAGCTTGGCGAAGACGTCCGGCACCCACCCGTTCAGCTTGGCCGCCCCCAGCCCGTCGACGATGCCGAAGAGCAGCGCGACGATCATCACCGGCACGAACACCCGCGGGGCCGACACCCAGAGCCGGTCGAACAGGCTCAGGGCGATCAGCACGATGGCGAGCGGATAGAGTCCCACCAGAACCGGTACCGAAAGGCTGATCAACTGGGTCAGTCCCTGGTTGGCGACCAGCAGGCTGAACAGCGAGAACACGATCACCACCGTCTTGTACGAAACCGGCAGCAGGTCGCTGAAGAACTCGCCGCACGCCGTGATCAGCCCTACCGCCGTGGTCAGGCAGGCCAGGGTGATGACCACCGCCAGCAACAGGCTGCCGGAAACGCCAAAGGTCTGCTGCACATAGGCGGTGAGGATCTGTACGCCATTCTGGGCGTCGCCGGCGATGCCCTGGCTGGTGGCGCCAAGATAGAACAGCGCCAGGTAGACCAGGGACAGGCCGGTGGCGGCGATGACCCCGGCGATCATGGAATAGCGCGTGACCAGCCGGCTGTCGCTGATGCCGCGGTCGCGAATGGCGGTGGCGATGACGATACCGAAGACCAGGGCACCGAGGGTATCCATGGTCAGGTAGCCCTGCAGGAAACCCTGCACCAGGGGCGCGCTCTGGTACTCGCCGGAACTGCTGCCGATCTCTCCCGCCGGCGCGAAGATCGCCGCGCCGCCAAGGACCAGCAGGGCCGACAGCAGCACCGGCGTGATGACCTTTCCGACCCGGTCGACAAGGCGACCCGGGTTCAGCACCAGGAACAGAACCACGGAGAAGTAAGCGACGGTATAGACGAGCAATGGCGCGCCGCCGTCCCCGGTGAAGGGCGCGACGCCCATCTCGAAGGACACCACGGCTGTACGCGGGGTGGCGAACAGCGGGCCGATGGCAAGATAGACGGCGATGGCAAACGCTACTCCCGCGCGCCGCCCGATCGGCTGGGTCAGGCGGCCAATACCGCCTCCGACCCGGGCCAGGGCGACCACCGTCAGCAACGGCAGGCCGACACCGGTAAGGAGGAAGCCGAAAGCCGCGCTCCATACGTGTTCGCCCGCCGCCATGCCGGCACTGGGAGGAAAGATGATGTTACCCGCGCCGAGAAAAAGCGCGAACGTCATGAAGCCAAGGGCGAGCAGGTCGAACCCTTTCAAATGAGTCATAGGAGGATGTACCACTGGCAGAAGTCTCGGTTGTTCGGGGTTTCCCTTTGGGGGTGTTAGGAAACATCGTCCTTCCGGATGAGGAGGACCGGTCAAGCCGCCCGACCCCTTTTGAGGGCCATGTGGCGCTATAGCTGCAGGCGCGCTGGCCTGCGGGATGATGCGTGGCGCGCCCGGGGTTTTGTCGGACACGAACCGTTGGCAATGATAGCGCATCGCGGCAACATTCGTTTGACGGATGCGATAGAACGACGAAGGCCACCGCTGTGAGGCGGTGGCCTTCGTCCTGGAACTCAGAAAACCCGGGAAATCAGGCCTTCTTCACTTCCCAACCGGTCAGCTCGGCCAGGGCCTTGCCGATGTCGGCCAGGGAACGCACGGTCTTCACACCGGCGTCCTGCAGGGCGGCGAACTTCTCGTCCGCGGTGCCCTTGCCGCCGGAGATGATGGCGCCGGCGTGGCCCATGCGCTTGCCCGGAGGGGCAGTCACGCCAGCGATGTAGGACACCACCGGCTTGGTCACGTTGGCCTTGATGAAGGCCGCGGCTTCTTCTTCGGCGGAACCGCCGATCTCGCCGATCATGACGATGGCTTCGGTCTGCGGATCTTCCTGGAACAGCTTCAGGATGTCGATGAAGTTGGAGCCCGGGATCGGGTCGCCGCCGATGCCCACGCAGGTGGACTGGCCGAAGCCGGCGTCGGTGGTCTGCTTCACGGCTTCGTAGGTCAGGGTGCCGGAACGCGACACGATGCCTACCTTGCCCGGCAGGTGGATGTGACCCGGCATGATGCCGATCTTGCACTCGCCGGGAGTGATCACGCCCGGGCAGTTCGGGCCGATCAGGCGTACGCCCAGCTCGTCGCACTTGACCTTGGCGTCCAGCATGTCGAGGGTCGGGATGCCTTCGGTGATGCAGACGATCAGCTTGATGCCGCCGAATGCCGCTTCCAGGATCGAGTCCTTGCAGAACGGAGCCGGAACGTAGATGACCGAGGCTTCGGCGCCGGTGGCTTCCACGGCTTCCTTGACAGTGTTGAACACCGGCAGGCCGAGGTGGGTGGTGCCGCCCTTGCCGGGGGTCACGCCGCCGACCATCTTGGTGCCGTAGGCGATGGCCTGTTCGGAGTGGAAGGTGCCCTGGCTACCGGTGAAGCCTTGGCAGATGACTTTGGTGTCTTTGTTGATCAGGACGCTCATTACTTACCCTCCGCGGCCTTGACGACTTGCTGGGCAGCGTCGGTCAGGCTGGTTGCCGCGATGATGTTCAGGCCGCTTTCGGCCAGGACCTTGGCACCCAGTTCAGCGTTGTTGCCTTCCAGGCGGACGACAACCGGAACCTTCACGCCGACTTCTTTGACGGCGCCGATGATGCCTTCGGCGATCATGTCGCAACGCACGATGCCGCCGAAGATGTTCACCAGGACAGCCTTCACGTTGCTGTCGGACAGGATGATCTTGAACGCTTCGGTCACGCGCTCCTTGGTCGCACCGCCGCCAACGTCGAGGAAGTTGGCCGGCTTGCCGCCGTGCAGGTTGACGATGTCCATGGTACCCATGGCCAGGCCGGCGCCGTTGACCATGCAGCCGATGTTGCCTTCCAGCGCGACGTAGTTCAGCTCCCACTTCTGCGCATGGGCTTCACGGGCGTCGTCCTGGGACGGGTCGTGCATGGCGCGCAGCTTCGGCTGACGGTACAGGGCGTTGCTGTCGATGTTGATCTTGGCATCCAGGCAGTGCAGGTTGCCGTCTTTCTTGATCACCAGCGGGTTCACTTCCAGCAGGGCCAGGTCGTAGTCCTGGAACAGCTTCGCCAGGCCGACGAAGATATGGGTGAACTGCTTGATCTGGTCGCCCTTCAGGCCCAGTTGGAAGGCCAGCTCGCGGCCCTGGTACGGCTGCGCGCCGACCAGCGGGTCGATGGTGACCTTGAGGATCTTCTCGGGAGTGTCGTGGGCGACCTTCTCGATGTCCACGCCACCTTCGGTGGAAGCCATGAACACGATGCGGCGGCTGGAACGATCGACGACGGCGCCGAGGTACAGCTCCTTGTCGATGTCGGTGCAGGACTCCACCAGGATCTTGCTGACCGGCTGGCCGTTGGCGTCGGTCTGGTAGGTCACCAGGTTCTTGCCCAGCCACTGCTGGGCGAACGCCTTGGCGTCCTCTTTGCTCTTCACCAGCTTCACACCGCCCGCTTTACCGCGGCCGCCGGCGTGCACCTGAGCTTTGACGACCCACTCGCTGCCGCCGATCTTGTCGCAGGCTTCTGCGGCCTCTTCGGGGGTGTCTACGGCAAAGCCCTTGGATACAGGCAGGCCGTATTCAGCGAACAGCTGCTTACCCTGATATTCGTGGAGATTCATGCTTGTCTACCGTTATTCGTCTAGGTATTGCGCATTTCGGCGGAGCGCTCGTGGCACCCCACCACCTGTGACCGTCGCTTCGCGAACCACCCGGCTCGCGAAAAAACAGTCCGGCGGCATACGCCCGCGGCCACCTCGCAACGGTCGCCGGCGCTCACCCGCCGTGGTTCTTCTGAAAGTCTGCCGCCTGCGTCATCCCGACGCAGGCGGCAAACCGTGGATTCTACAGAACCCGGACCCGACAAGGCCAGGAACCTGTCCTGGCCTGACGGACGACGCGTCCCGCGTCGCTGTGACGCCCCTGGCGTGAACCGGGGCGTCGGATCACTCAGCGCTTCTTGCGGTTGGCGATGTGGATGGCATGGCCATTCACCGCCAGGGCAGCTTCGTGCAGGGCCTCGGACAGCGTCGGGTGGGAGAAGACCATCATGCCCAGGTCTTCGGCGCTGGTGCCGAATTCCATGCCGATCGCGCCTTGCTGTACCAGCTCGGCGGCGCTCGGGCCGATCACGTGGACGCCCAGGACGCGGTCGGTCTTCGCATCGGCGATGACCTTGACCAGGCCGGTGGTGTCGTTGGCAGCCATCGCGCGACCGCTGGCGGCGAACGGGAAGGTGCCGACGTTGACTTCGACGCCCTCGGCCTTGAGGGTCTGCTCGGTCTTGCCGACCCAGGCGATTTCCGGGTGGGTGTAGATGACCGACGGGATCAGGTCGTAGTTCATCTGCGCCTTGTGGCCGGCGATGCGCTCGGCGACCATCACGCCCTCTTCCGAGGCCTTGTGCGCGAGCATCGCGCCGCGAACCACGTCACCGATGGCGAAGACGCCCGGAACGCTGGTCTTGCAGTGGTCGTCGACGTAGATGAAGCCACGCTCGTCCAGGGTCACGCCGCTGTCGGCGGCCAGCAGGTCGGTGGTCACCGGGCGACGGCCGACCGCGACGATCAGCTTGTCGAAGGTTTCCTTCTGCTCGCCGTTGGCATCGGTGAAGGTCACGGTGACCTGCTTCTTCTTCACTTCCGAAGCGGTCACGCGGGCGCCCAGGCGAATGTTCAGGCCTTGCTTGGTCAGGACCTTCAGGGCTTCCTTGGCGATCTGCTCGTCGGCAGCCGGGAGGAACTTGTCCAGGGCTTCCAGCACGGTCACCTCGGCACCCAGGCGGGCCCATACCGAACCCAGCTCCAGGCCAATGACGCCGGCGCCGATCACACCCAGCTTCTTCGGCACGGCCTGGAATTCCAGGGCGCCGGTGGAGTCGACGATGATGTCGTCGGTCAGCGGGGCCGGCGGGATCTCCACCGGGCGGGAGCCGGAAGCGATGATCACGTTCTCGGCTTCCAGGACCTGGGTCTTGCCGTCCAGACCGGTCACTTCCACCTGCTTGTTGGCCAGCAGCTTGCCGTGGCCTTCGAAGGAGGTCACGCCGTTGGCCTTGAACAGGGTAGCGATGCCGCCGGTCAGGTTCTTGACGATGTTGGCCTTGCGCGCAACCATCGCCGGAACGTCGATGGTGACGCCCTTGGCTTCGATACCATGGACTTTGAAGGCCTCTTTGGCCTCATGGTACTTGTAGGAGCTGTCCAGCAGCGCCTTGGACGGGATGCAGCCAACGTTCAGGCAGGTACCGCCGAGCGCCACCTTGCCTTCCTTGCCGATGTACTTCTCGATGCAGGCGGTCTTCAGGCCCAGCTGGGCAGCGCGGATGGCGGCAACGTAACCGCCGGGGCCGGCACCAATCACTACCACGTCGAATTTCTGGCTCATATCTCAATCCTTATTCGGGTGAAACCGGACGGCCCCACGAGGGGGCCGCCGTGAAGAGAAACGCTAAATCAGACGTCCAGCAGCAGGCGAGCCGGATCTTCCAGCAGGTCCTTGATCGCCACCAGGAAGCTCACCGCTTCCTTGCCGTCGATCAGACGGTGGTCGTAGGACAGCGCCAGATACATCATCGGCAGGATCACCACCTGGCCGTTCACGGCCATCGGGCGCTCCTGGATCTTGTGCATGCCGAGGATGGCGGTCTGCGGCGGGTTGACGATCGGGGTCGACAGCAGGGAACCGAACACGCCACCGTTGGAGATGGTGAAGGTGCCGCCGGTCATGTCTTCGATGGTCAGCTTGCCTTCCTTCGCCTTCTTGCCGAAGTTGGCGATGCCGCCCTCGATCTCGGCCAGGCTCATGAACTCGGCGTTACGCAGTACCGGAACCACCAGGCCGCGGTCGCTGGAAACGGCAACGCCGATGTCCTGGTAGCCGTGGTAGACGATGTCGTTGCCGTCGATGGAAGCGTTGACCCCCGGGAAGCGCTTCAGCGCCTCGGTGGCGGCCTTGACGAAGAAGGACATGAAGCCCAGGCGCACGCCGTTGTGCTTCTTCTCGAACAGGTCCTTGTACTTCGAACGCAGGTCCATGATCGGCTTCATGTTGACCTCGTTGAAGGTGGTCAGCATGGCCATGGCGGACTGCGCCTCGACCAGGCGCTCGGCGACCTTGGCCCGCAGGCGGGTCATCGGCACGCGCTTCTCGACACGGTCGCCGGCGGCGAAGATCGGCGCCTCGGCAGCCGGGGCGGCAGGCTTGGCCAGGGCGGCCGGGGCGTTCTTCTTCGCTTCGACCGCAGCGACCACGTCTTCCTTGGTCACGCGACCGCCCTTGCCGGTGCCGGCGATGCTGTTCGGATCGATGCCGGCCTCCTCGGCCAGCTTGCGCGCGGCCGGGGACAGGATGGCGTCGTCGCCGCCAGCGGCGGCCGGAGCGGCGGCCTGGGCAGCCGGAGCGGCGGCGGGCGCAGCGGCAGCCGGAGCGGCCGGAGCGGCGGCGCCGCCTTCGTTCAGCTTGCCGAGCAGCTCGTTGCTCAGAACGGTGTCGCCTTCGTTCTTGATGATCTCGGCCAGCACGCCGTCAGCCTCGGCGAGAACCTCGATGACCACCTTGTCGGTCTCGATGTCGACGATCAGTTCGTCGCGCTTGACCGCTTCGCCCGGCTTCTTGTGCCAGGTGGCGACGGTGCCGTCGGCGACCGATTCCGGGAAGGTTGGGGCTTTGATTTCGATAGCCATTGTGTGCGTTTCCTTAAATTCGGTTTCTTCAGCGCGTAGGCGTTAAACAGTAAAGGCGTCTTGCAGCAGTTTTTCCTGCTGCTCGGCGTGCATCGAGGCGTAGCCGCAAGCCGGAGCAGCGGAGCCTTCGCGGCCGGCGTACTCGAGATTGAGGCCCTTCTTGTGCGCGGCGATGACACGACGCATGTGATGCTGGCTGCAGAACCAGGCGCCCTGGTTCATCGGCTCTTCCTGGCACCAGACGATGTGCTTGAGGTTCTTGTAGGGAGCCAGAACTTCCGCCAGGTCGTCTTCCGGGAACGGATACAGCTGCTCGATACGGACGATCGCGGTATCTTCGCGGCCTTCCGCGCGACGCTTCTCCAGCAGGTCGTAGTACACCTTGCCGCTGCACAGCACGACGCGGTCGACCTTCTTCGGATCCAGGCTGTCGATTTCCGGGATCACGGTCTGGAAGGAACCGTTGGCCAGATCTTCCAGGGTCGAGATGGCGAGCTTGTGACGCAGCAGGGACTTCGGCGTCATCACCACCAGCGGCTTGCGCAGCGGGCGGATCACCTGACGGCGGAGCATGTGGTAGACCTGAGCCGGGGTGGTCGGCACGCAGACCTGGATGTTCTGCTCGGCGCAGAGCTGCAGGTAGCGCTCCAGGCGCGCGGAGGAGTGCTCCGGACCCTGCCCCTCATAGCCGTGCGGCAGCAGCATGGTCAGGCCGCAGAGTCGGCCCCATTTGCTTTCGCCACTGGTGATGAACTGGTCGATGACCACCTGGGCGCCGTTGGCGAAGTCGCCGAACTGGGCTTCCCAGATCACCAGCGAATTCGGCGTGGTGGTGGCGAAACCGTATTCGAACGCCAGCACGGCCTCTTCCGAAAGGAACGAATCGTAGATATCCAGGCGCGGCTGGCCGTCGAACAGATTGGCCAGCGGTACGTAGACCGAGTCATCCTTCTGGTTGTGCAGCACCGCGTGACGGTGCGAGAAGGTGCCACGGCCGACGTCCTGGCCGGTCATCCGTACCGGATGGCCTTCGAACAGCAGGGTCGCGTAGGCCAGGGTCTCGGCGAAGCCCCAGTTGATCGGCAGGCCACCGGCCGCCATCTTCTGGCGATCTTCGTAGATCTTCGAAACCTGGCGCTGAACCACGAAGCCTTCCGGCACTTCCAGCATCTTGCTGGACAGTTCCTGCAGGGTCTTCAGGTCGAAGCGGGTGTCGTGACGCGCGGTCCAGGCATGGCCCAGGTACGGACGCCAGTCGACGAACAGTTCCTTGTTGGGCTCCTTGACCAGGCTCTTCACCACGTGCAGGCCGTTGTCCAGGGCATCGCGGTAGTCGTCGATCTTCGACTGAACCTGCTCGGCGCTGAGCACGCCGGCGTTCACCAGCGCGTCGGCGTACAGCTCGCGGGTAGTACGCTGCTTGGCGATCTGCTGGTACATCAGCGGCTGGGTGCCGCTCGGCTCGTCCGCCTCGTTGTGGCCGCGGCGACGGTAGCAGACCAGGTCGATGACCACGTCACGCTTGAACTGCATGCGATAGTCGACGGCCAGCTGGGTGACGAACAGCACGGCTTCGGGATCGTCGCCGTTGACGTGGAAGATCGGCGCCTGAATCATCTTCGCCACGTCGGTGGCGTACTCGGTGGAACGCGCATCGTCCTGGCGGCTGGTGGTGAAGCCGACCTGGTTGTTGATCACCAGGTGGATGGTGCCACCGGTCTTGTAGGCGCGGGTCTGCGACATCTGGAAGGTTTCCATGACCACGCCCTGCCCCGCGAAGGCGGCATCGCCGTGGATGGAAATCGGTACCACCTTGTCGCCGGAGCTGTCCTTGCGGCGGTCCTGGCGGGCACGAACGGAACCCTCGACCACCGGGGAAACGATCTCCAGGTGGGACGGGTTGAACGCCAGCGCCAGGTGGACTTCGCCGCCGCTGGTCATCACGTTCGAGGAGAAGCCCTGGTGGTACTTCACGTCACCGGAGCCCAGCTCGACGATCTTCTTGCCTTCGAACTCGTCGAACAGGTCGCGCGGGTTCTTGCCCAGGGTGTTGACCAGGACGTTCAGGCGACCGCGGTGGGCCATGCCGATTACGATTTCCTTGGCGCCGTAGGAACCGCAGCGCTGGATGATCTCGTCGACCATCGGGATCAGGCTTTCGCCGCCTTCCAGGCCGAAACGCTTGGTGCCCGGGTACTTGGTGCCCAGGTACTTCTCCAGGCCTTCGGCCGCGGTCAGGCGCTCGAGCAGGTGCGCACGCGCCTCGGCGGAGAAGCCGGGACGGCCACGCACGCTTTCCAGGCGCTGGAGGAACCACTTGCGCTGCTCGGAATCGACGATGTGCATGAACTCGGCGCCGAAGGTACCGCAATAGGTGCTCTTCAGGCTGTCGACGATTTCACGCAGGGTCGCCTCTTCCTTGCCGATGTAAAGCTCACCGGTGCGGAAAGTGGTATCCAGATCGGCACCCGTCAGACCGTAGTGGTCGATCGACAGGTCGGCAGGCGCGGGACGCTGCCACAGGCCGAGCGGGTCGAGGGTGGAAGCCTGGTGGCCGCGGAGACGGTAAGCGTGAATGAGACGAAGGACTTCGACCTGTTTCTTCTCGTGCTCGCTGCTCACGCTACCGGCGGAAACCGGCTGGGCACGGCGCTGGTTCTTGGCCAGCAAGACGAAATGATCGCGCACTGTGGAGTGCGAGACGTCGGGGGCGGGATTGCCATCGGCGGGAAGCTTCTGGAAATACGTGCGCCACTCTTCTGGCACAGCGTTAGGGTCGTGCAGGTAGAGCTCGTAGAGCTCTTCGACGTAGGCAGCGTTACCACCGGATAGATGGGCACTGTTCCACATCCGCTGCATTACGCTTTCGTGCATGCTAGGTCACCCTCGGTAAGGGGACAACCACCTGGCGAAACCTTGAAGGCTCCGAAGTCCTCAGGCAGCGACATCGGTATGGCCACTACAGATCCCGCAGATAGTCCGGGTACCAGCCCGGATGCCCCTGCTGGTCATATTTTTCAAATCTGGGCCATGGCTTTGTGAGCTTGGCCCGCTTAGTTGCTGCGACGCCGGAAGAACTCCGGCGCCACAGGTGTTGCTAGGTACAACTCATATAACAACTGCGAGAGGATCAGGTTCCGCTCTGCAGCAGCATATTACGCACGTGGCCGATCGCCTTGGTCGGGTTCAGACCCTTCGGGCAAACGTTCACGCAGTTCATGATTCCGCGGCAGCGGAACACACTGAACGGGTCGTCCAGCGAAGCCAGGCGCTCTTCGGTCTTGGTGTCACGGCTGTCGGCCAGGAAACGATAGGCTTGCAGCAGTGCGGCCGGACCGAGGAACTTGTCGGGGTTCCACCAGAAGGACGGGCAGGAGGTCGAGCAGCAGGCGCACAGGATGCACTCGTACAGACCGTCCAGCTTCTCGCGCTCTTCCGGGGTCTGCAGACGCTCAATGGCCGGGGCCGGCGTATCGTTCTGCAGGAACGGCTTCACCTTCTCGTATTGCTTGTAGAAGATGCTCATGTCCACGACCAGGTCACGAATGACCGGCAGGCCGGGCAGCGGACGGATCACCAGCTTGCCGCCCTTCAGGCCGGCGGCCGACAGCGGGGTGATGCAGGCCAGGCCGTTCTTGCCGTTGATGTTCATGCCATCGGAGCCGCAGACGCCTTCACGGCAGGAACGACGGTAGGAGAAGCCCTCGTCCTGTTCCTTGATCAGCGCCAGCACGTCGAGGACCATCACGTCCTTGCCGTTGGTGTCGACCTGGAAATCCTGCATGTACGGCGCAGCATCTTTGTCGGGGTTGTAACGATAAACACTCACTTGCAACATGGCGGGCACCCTTAGTAAGTCCGAACCTTGGGTTCGAATGCCGGAACGGTCTTCGGCGCGAAGTTGACGGAACGCTTGGATACGCGCTTCTCACCCGGGAAGTACAGGGTGTGGCACAGCCAGTTCTCGTCGTCGCGCTCCTCGAAGTCTTCACGGGCGTGGGCGCCACGGGACTCCTTGCGGTGCTCGGCCGCGATCGCGGTGGCCTCGGCCACCTCGAGGAGGTTTTGCAGTTCCAGCGCTTCGATGCGCGCGGTGTTGAATGCCTGGCTCTTGTCGTTGATCTTGACGTTGGCGATACGCTCGCGCAGGTCGGCCAGCTGGGCGATGCCCTTCTGCATGTACTCGCCGGTGCGGAATACACCGAAGTAGTTCTGCATGCAGCTTTGCAGCTCGCGCTTGAGCGGAGCGACTTCTTCGCCGCTGGTGCGCTCGTTCACGCCGTTCAGGCGCTTGAAGGAGGCTTCCAGGTCGCTCTCGGAAGCGCCGCGGGCGTCGATGCCTTCTTTCAGCGCTTTTTCCAGGTGCAGACCGGCGGCACGGCCGAATACCACCAGGTCGAGCAGCGAGTTGCCGCCCAGGCGGTTGGCGCCGTGTACCGATACGCAGGCCACTTCGCCTACGGCGAACAGGCCTTCGACGATCTGGTCGTTGCCATTGGCATCCTGGGTGATGGCCTGGCCATGGATGTTGGTGGCAACGCCACCCATCATGTAGTGGCAGGTCGGGATCACCGGGATCGGCGCGACGACCGGGTCGACGTGGGCGAAGGTCTTGGACAGTTCGCAGATGCCGGGCAGGCGGCTGTGCAGGACTTCCTCGCCGAGGTGGTCGAGTTTCAGCAGCACGTGGTCCTTGTTCGGGCCCACGCCGTTGCCGGCCAGGACTTCCTTGACCATGGAACGAGCGACCACGTCGCGACCGGCCAGGTCCTTCGCGTTCGGCGCATAACGCTCCATGAAGCGCTCGCCGTGGGCGTTGATCAGGTAGCCGCCTTCGCCGCGGCAACCTTCGGTGACCAGTACACCGGCGCCGGCGATGCCGGTCGGGTGGAACTGCCACATCTCGATGTCCTGCACCGGCACGCCGGCACGCAGGGCCATGCCCACGCCGTCACCGGTGTTGATCAGCGCGTTGGTGGTGGAGGCGTAGATACGGCCGGCACCGCCAGTGGCCAGGACCACGGCCTTGGAACGGATATAGACGGTCTCGCCGGTCTCGATGCAGATGGCGATGATGCCGACCACCGCGCCGTCCTGGTTCTTCACCAGGTCGACCGCGTACCACTCGTTGAGGAACGAGGTGCCATTCTTCAGGTTGGCCTGGTACAGGGTGTGCAGCAGCGCGTGGCCGGTACGGTCGGCGGCGGCGCAGGTACGGGCGGCCTGGCCACCCTTGCCGAAGTCCTTGGACTGGCCGCCGAACGGACGCTGGTAGATGCGGCCGGTTTCGGTACGGGAGAACGGCAGGCCCATGTGCTCGAGCTCGAACACGGCCTCGGGACCGACGGAACACATGTATTCGATCGCGTCCTGGTCACCGATGTAGTCGGAGCCCTTGACGGTGTCGTACATGTGCCAACGCCAATCGTCGTTCGGGTCGGCCGAAGCGATGGCGCAGGTGATGCCGCCCTGTGCGGATACGGTGTGGGAACGGGTCGGGAAGACCTTGGTCACCACGGCGGTCTTGTGGCCGCCCTGGGCCAGTTGCAGCGCGGCACGCATGCCGGCGCCACCGCCACCGACGATGATGGCGTCAAAGGAAAGTGTACGAATGCTAGCCATGGATCACATACCCCAAAGAATCTGCACACCCCAGACGAAGAATGCGAACATCGCCATGCCGCAAACCGCCTGGAAGAGGAAACGCACGACTGTCGCCGCCTTGCCGAGAGCCATCGAAGTCAGGTAGTCGGTGGAGATGGTCCACATACCGACCCACGCATGGACGCTCAGGGCAACCAGGGTCAACAGGCTGAAGATGCGCATCCAACCCTGCGAGAACAGGCCGTGCCAGTCCGCGTAGGAAATGTTGGGGTGAGCAATGAGGTAGCCCAGCAGGAAAATGACATAAGCCGCGAGAACGACCGCGGAAACGCGCTGGGCCATCCAGTCGTAGAGGCCGGAGCGCGAGAAGTTTGTGACGTTAGTTACCATACCCATACCCCCGCCAGAACGATCAGCACCACCGCGATGGCGATGACGATTTTGGAGCCACGCTTACCGCCTTCCAGCGTCTCGCCGACGCCAGCGTCCATGACCAGGTGGCGAACACCGGCCACCAGGTGGTACAGCAGCGCAGACAGCAGGCCCCAGATCACCAGCTTGGCCAGGGGACTGGTCAGGCACGCCTTCACCTGCTCGAAGCCTTCTTCCGAACTCAGCGACTTGTCGAGCGCGAACAGCAGCACGGCAATACCGAGGAACAGGATGACGCCAGAGATACGGTGGAGAATGGACGTGTAAGCGGTGACAGGGAGTTTGATGGTCCTTAGGTCTAGGTTTACAGGTCGTTTGCTATTCACGGCTTTTTTCACACTGAGAGCCCTAACGAACAGGGCTAGTTGTCGGGAAGTGCACTTGTCAGGTACCCATCACCAGGGAGTGGCGACCGTCTATGAAAGCGGGCCAGGAATACCCCTTGCGGTCGGACGCCGAGTATAGACAGTTAGGCTACTAATGACAACGAAAACACCCATCGCCAAATGGTTGATTGCGGGCCTTTTATAAAAGGCGTAAATAGCCCCCTTTTTCTGCGAAAACCCCGCCACGGAAGGCTCTACGGCATGGATTCGCGCAAATTGACTTTCGAATTTATCCCTCTATAGTGGTGCGGGCCCTGCGTGGGGGGTACTGATGATTTCAAGCATAAATAGGAGGCCATCATGGCTGACAAAAAAGCGCAGTTGATCATCGAGGGCTCAGCCCCCGTCGAACTGCCCGTCCTATCCGGTACCATGGGTCCCGATGTAGTGGATGTACGGGGCCTCACCGCCACGGGCCACTTCACCTTCGATCCTGGCTTCATGTCGACCGCCTCCTGCGAGTCGAAGATCACCTATATCGACGGCGACAAAGGCGTCCTCCTCCATCGCGGCTACCCCATCGAGCAACTGGCGGAGAAATCCGACTACCTGGAAACCTGCTACCTGCTGCTGAACGGCGAGCTGCCCACCGCCGCGCAGAAGGAACAGTTCGTCGGCACCATCAAGAACCACACCATGGTTCACGAGCAGCTGAAGACCTTCTTCAACGGCTTCCGCCGCGACGCCCATCCGATGGCCGTGATGTGCGGCGTGATCGGCGCCCTCTCGGCCTTCTACCACGACTCCCTGGACATCAATAACCCGAAGCATCGCGAAGTCTCCGCGCATCGCCTGATCGCCAAGATGCCGACCATCGCCGCCATGGTGTACAAGTACTCCAAGGGCGAGCCGATGATGTATCCGCGTAACGACCTGAACTACGCGGAAAACTTCCTGCACATGATGTTCAACACCCCCTGCGAGACCAAGCCGATCAGCCCCGTGCTGGCCAAGGCCATGGACCGCATCTTCATTCTCCACGCCGACCACGAGCAGAACGCCTCCACCTCCACGGTGCGTCTGGCCGGCTCCTCCGGCGCCAATCCGTTCGCCTGCATCGCCTCCGGCATCGCCGCCCTGTGGGGACCGGCCCATGGCGGCGCGAACGAAGCGGTGCTGCGCATGCTCGACGAGATCGGCGACGTGTCCAACATCGACAAGTTCGTCGAGAAGGCCAAGGACAAGAACGATCCGTTCAAGCTGATGGGCTTCGGCCATCGTGTCTACAAGAACTTCGACCCGCGCGCCAAGGTCATGAAGCAGACCTGCGACGAGGTCCTCCAGGAACTGGGCATCAACGACCCGCAACTGGAACTGGCGATGAAGCTGGAAGAAATCGCCCGCCACGACCCCTACTTCGTGGAACGCAACCTGTACCCGAACGTCGACTTCTACTCGGGGATCATCCTCAAGGCGATCGGCATTCCGACCAGCATGTTCACCGTGATCTTCGCCCTGGCGCGTACCGTCGGCTGGATCTCGCACTGGCAGGAAATGCTCTCCGGTCCCTACAAGATCGGCCGCCCGCGCCAGCTCTATACCGGCCACACCCAGCGCGACTTCACCGCCCTCAAGGATCGCGGCTGAAACCCGTCACGCCTGGCGAGAAAGGCTGCTTCGGCAGCCTTTTTTGTGCCCGCCCCTTTCCTCCGGACACAAAAAAACCGCCCCGGAGGCGGTCTTTTTGCAAGGAAGGCGCGCTCAGCGCTTCTCGGCGGCGCTACGCAGGCCCTTGAGGGTGTTCAGCGGCGCGTCGACCACGAAGCTGTTGGCCAACCAGGAAGGAATGCTGCCACCCGGCTCGGTTTCCACCTGGTAGGTCACTTCCGTCACGCCCTGCCCCTTCGGCTGCAACTTCCACTCGCCGACCAGCTTGGGCACGCGGATCTGGCCCTTTTCCTCGGGGATATAGGTCGGATCGGCCTTCAGGTGACGGGTCACGGTGCCATCCGCGGTCTTCTCGGTGGTGACATGGATGACCACGTCGCGACCGGTGACCGGCCAGGGCATGTCGATCTTCGAGTAAGTCCAGGCGTCGGCGCCTTCCTGCTTCAGGAGTTTCATCTCGGCGCAGGCATGGATCCACTTGCAGGAACCCTTGACGTCCTCCTGCAGCGCCTCGATGGTCGCCACGTCGGCCTTGATGTCGGTAACGCCGCGATAAGCCTTGTACTTGGAGCCCTGGACACTGCTGAGGTAGACCTTCACGCCATCCTCGTCCTTGGCCAGCTTCCAGTCTTCGGCCAGCGCATTGCCGGCCACCCCGAACACTGCGGCAGCCAGCACGGTCATACGCAAAATGCCACGCATCGTTCCTGTTCCTCTCTTTATGGTTATTTTCGGTTCGCCGGCCGGGCGGTCGACGCCCTGCAAGCCGCGATCCTGAGCCTTCGGCGCAGGATGCGCAGCAGTATGGCGTGAGACAGCCAGACTTCCAACCCGTTCACGCGGCAGTGATGACTTCCCACTCCGCGATCAGGGCCAGCGCCTGCTCACGGCTGTCGCCGCAGATTTCCGGATCGGCGCCGAACTGGCCGCACACAGCCGGTCGCTCCGGTCGGCCGAACAGCCCGCAGAGATGGTTTTCGTCCAGGTGCAGGCAGCGTACGCCCGCGGGCTTGCCGGCCGGCATGCCCGGCAGCGGAGAGGAAATCGACGGTGCTATGCAGCAGGCGCCGCAGCCGGCTCTACATTGCATGGGAAGGATCTCGCCCGAAAGTTGGCAGAGGAGCGGCCAGGACAGCCGTCCGGAACGGGCGCAAAGAATACGGACCGGCCAGGCCGCCGCCAAGCCCGGCGGATCAGCGGCGCGTTTCCGCCTCGAGACGCGCGCTGCGAAGCTGCCACTGCTCGCGGTTGCCGGCAGCGAACAGCCAGGCCCTGGCCGACTCCGTCGCAGCCCGCCATTGCACCCGGCCCGGCTCGCGCAGGTCGAGGGATTGCGCCGCCGTCGAGTGGCCGAGGAAGGCGTTGCCAGCGGAACTCCAGTAGCCGGCGACCCCGGCCGGCAAGACCCAGGAGCGACCTTCCGCCTCGTCATCGACGATACCGGACAAGCGCTCCCCCGCTCCACGCCGCCAGGACAGGGCGACCCGGTTCAGCTCGCTGTCCGCCAGCGCGACGCGCACCTCCACGCCGCCCTGGCGCGGCTCGAACGACAGCTCGTAGGCGCTGAGCCGGCCATCGGCGCAGCGCAGGTGCCCCTTCAGGGACAAGCGTCGACCGACCAGCTCGAAGCTCTCCAGGCTCTGCTCCTGGCAGCGCAACTGCAGGCGACCGGCGCTTTCCCGCCCGGCCCCGAGAAAACCGCCCTCGCTCTCCCACAACGGCGGCCGGGCGCTACCCGCCACTGACAGGGCGAGGCTCTTGCCGCCCCAGCTCAAGCGGTATTCGCCCAGGTCGAAATCGCGCGGGATGGCAAACGCCGGCGGCACCCGCAGCTCGCTCCACAGAGCCGGCCCCCGCGACGCCTGGCTCGCCCACCAGGCGGCCGCCAGCACGACGGCCAGCCCGCTCAGCGCGAGCCCCCAGACCAGCGAGCGCTTGTGCAACCGCATACCTTTCATCCTTTTCCGAGCACCAACCCCTACCGACCGATGCCTGCCCACTTGGTTTTATCGCCGCAGCCAATTAGGCTGCGCCGTCCCAGCCCTCCGGAGCCCATCCATCATGCCTGTCTGGCTGCAAACCGCCTTGTTGCTAGCCTGCTCCAACCTGTTCATGACCTTCGCCTGGTATGGCCACCTGAAGACCCTCAACAGCAAGCCCTGGATCATCGCCGCCCTGATCAGCTGGGGTATCGCGCTGTTCGAATACCTGCTGCAGGTGCCGGCCAACCGCATCGGCTACACCGAACTCTCGGTCGGCCAACTGAAGATCATGCAGGAAGTCATCACCCTGGCGGTCTTCGTCCCGTTCAGCGTCTACTTCATGCAGCAGCCGCTGAAACTGGACTACCTCTGGGCCGGCCTGTGCCTGCTCGGCGCGGTGTACTTCATCTTCCGCGCCTGAGCCGCGTCACGAACGCAGCCGGGCGATCAGGCTGGAGGTATCCCAACGACCGCCGCCCATCGCCTGCACTTCGGCGTAGAACTGGTCGACCAGCGCCGTGACCGGCAACTGCGCGCCGTTGCGTCGCGCCTCGGCGAGCAGGATCGACAGGTCCTTGCGCATCCAGTCCACGGCGAAGCCGAAGTCGAACTCTCCGGCCAGCATGCTCTGGTGGCGGTTTTCCAGTTGCCAGGACTGGGCCGCGCCCTTGCCGATCACCTGCATCGCCGCCTCGCCGTCGAGACCGGCGCACTGGGCGAAGTGCAGCGCCTCGGCCAAGCCCTGGAGCAGCCCCGCGACGCAGATCTGGTTGACCATCTTGGTCAATTGCCCGCTACCCACGTCGCCCATTCGCCGGACCATCCGCGCATAGCTGCGCAGCAGCGGTTCGGCGCGTCGATAGAAGGCCTCCTCGCCACCGACCATCACCGTCAGGGCGCCGTTGACCGCGCCCGCCTGGCCGCCGGAGACCGGCGCGTCGAGAAAGCCCAGCTCACGCTCGGCAGCCAGCAGCGACAGCTCGCGGGCGACTTCCGCCGAAGCGGTGGTGTGGTCGACGAACAGGCTGCCCGGCGCCATTCCGGCGAAGGCGCCCTGCTCGCCCAGCGCCACGGCACGCAGGTCGTCGTCGTTACCGACGCAGCAGAACACCAGTTCGGCGCCGGCACAGGCCTCGCGCGGCGTATCGGCGTATCGTCCGGCGTACTCCTCGACCCAGCGCAGCGCCTTGGCCGACGAGCGATTGTAGACGCAGACGTGATAGCCCTCGCGCTGCAGGTGCCCGGCCATCGGGTAGCCCATCGTGCCCAGGCCGAGAAATGCGACCGCAGTCATTCCGTCATCTCCTCGAAATCCGATCCCGCAGCCTAGCACAGCGGTTTGCCGAGGTCCGGAAGCCCCGCCATACTCAGCGCGGACCCTGGTATGGATAGCTCCGATGCCTCACTGGCTGGTAATCGATCTGGAGGCCACTACCGCGGAAGGCGGCTGGCCCCTGGAGGAAATGGAAATCATCGAGATCGGCGCCACCCTGGTCGCCGCCGCGGACGCCCGCGAACTGGATCACTTCCAGCGTTTCGTACGGCCGGTCAGGCGGCCGCTGCTGACCCACTTCTGCCGCGACCTCACGCATATCAGCCAGGCCAACGTCGATGGCGCCGCCCATCTCGACACGGTCTGGGAAGCCTTCGAGCGCTGGCTCGCCCAGCATCGTCCGCGACTGGCCGGCTGGGCCAGCTGGGGCGACTACGACCGCCGCCAGCTGGAGCAGGAATGGCGCCAGCACGGGCTGACCAGCCAGCTCAGCGAAGTGCCGCACGTCAATCTCAAGCAACGCTTCGGCGAAGTCCGCCAGCTGCCCCGCCCGGTCGGCCTGAACGCGGCCCTGCAACTGGCCGGGATGAGTTTCCAGGGCCAGCAGCACCGCGCCCTGGAGGATGCCCGCAATACCGCACGGCTGCTGCCGCTGGTATTGCCGGTGGAGCATTGAACGAGGCCCGCGCCGCCTAGTGACGCCTTTCCGAGGCTTGGGCATACTGGCGGGCCTTTTCAAACCCGCCTGTTCACCCCTTCAGGAGAAGCCCATGTTCAAGGTCAACGAATACTTCGACGGCACCGTCAAATCCATCGCCTTCGACATGACCGCCGGCCCGGCCACCATCGGCGTGATGGCGGCAGGCGAATACGAATTCGGCACCAGCCAGCTGGAGATCATGCATGTGGTCGCCGGCGCGCTGACGGTCAAGCTGCCGGGCAGCGACGAGTGGCAGGAATACGCCAGCGGCAGCCAGTTCACCGTCCCGGCGAACAGCAAGTTCCAGCTCAAGGTCGCCCAGGACACCGCCTACCTCTGCGAATACCGCTGAGCCCGGGCAGACAGGAAAACCGGCCGCAGGCCGGTTTTTTCTTGCCCGCCGTCCAGCGGCGGCGGCGGAGGAATCGAGGTACGCTCATCCGCCGCCGGAGCGGCTTGCCTAGCCCATTCAGCCCTGCGGGAAGCGGTAGTGGCCGATGACCTGGTAGCGGAACAGCAGGTCCTCTTCCCGCACGCCGGCACCGATGTTGTGCAACACCAGCGGCCTGCCCTCCAGCCTGCGATCGGAAAGCACGCCGATATGCAGCAGGCCGTTGTCCAGGCGCCAGGCGACTATGTCTCCGGCCCGGTAGGCGGAGGCGTCGCGGCTCGGCGTCAGTGCCAGGCCCTGGCGGCTGAACCAGGTCATCAGGTTCGGTACGCGGCGGTGATCGATGTTGCGGTCGGTGCCTTTCATCCCCCATTGCTGCGGGTAGGCCGCGAAGTGGCGACGCATGTCCTCGTGCACCGCCTTCTGCAGGTCCAGCCCCTGTCCACGCAGCGCACGGACCACCACGTCGGTGCAGACCCCGGTCTGCAGCGGCACGTCGCCGCCCGGATAGTCCAGTTGCCGGTAGGCCGGGTCGTAGCCCAGGGTCACGCCCACCTGGGCACGCGCCGCATCCACCAGTCGCTGCGGTTCGACCGCAGCGGCCGCCGCCAGTGGCAGTCCGAGCATGGCGAGCAGCAACAGGCGGCGCAGCGCGCCGGATACGTCCTTGTCCATCCTTTTCCTCCTAAGCGCCCGCGGGCGTGTCCTGGTCCTTCGCGTATCCCAGCGGATACAGCAGTTCTTCCTTGTAGCCGGCCCAGACCCGGATGGCGTCCGGGAAGCTGTCGTCCAGCACCGGGTCGCCGCTGTCGACCAGCAACGGGCGGCCCCCGAGGGTCCCCAGCTTGCGCTTGGTGGCGACCACCCGCATGCGCTCCAGGCCGATGGCGCGCAACACCCGGGGACTGATCTGCTGGTTGCCGCGACCGATCACGTGGCCCTGGCCGCCGATGGCGGTGACCAGCAGGAACGCCGGATGACCGTCCACCAGTTCGAACAGCCGCGCCTCGTCGACGTCGCGGGCGAGCACCGCGCCATTCTCCAGCACGTCGACGCCCAGCAGGGTGGTTTCCAGGCCGAGGTTGCGCGCCAGGCCATGCAGGGTCGAGCCCGGTCCGAGCACATAACGCACGCCGTCTTCCCAGCTTTCCGCCAGCCAATCGGCGAGGTCCACCAGCACCAGCTCCTCGGACTCCATCCCTGCCTGCTTCACGTGCTGCATGAAGTGGCCCTCCTCCGGCACCGTCATCTCGCCGTACCAACGCGCGGCGACGCGGCCGGCGCGCAGCGCCTCTTCGTCGAGATCGCGCACCTCGCCGCTGGCCAGGCGCACCAGGCCGCCCTCGACCAGGCGCCTGGCCAATTCGCCGGCCGCGCGCGGACTGATGGCATAGACCCCGGAGTGGATCTTCACCCCGGCCGGAATGCCGAGCACCGGCTGTTGCTCGCGCACCACCCCGGCAACATCCCGTGCTGTGCCATCACCACCGGCGAACAGGATCAGGGCGACGCCGGCCTCCTGCAAACGCTCGACCGCCAACCGGGTATCCGCCGCGCTGCTGACCGCTCCCTGCCACTCGCCGAGCAGGCGATGGCGGAAGCCCATGCGCTCGAGCAACTCGCCGCCCATGGCCCCGGGAAAGGTCAGGAACTCGATCTTCTCGACCAGCGGCAACAGGCACTCCAGGGCTATCCGGGTGCGCTCCAGCGCACGTGGTTCGGCGCCTCTGGCCAGGGCCTCGGCAGCCACCCCGTCGCTGCCCTTCAAGGCGACCGGGCCACCCAGCCCGGCCAGGGGATTGACCACCAATCCCAGGCGAAACATGTCCATACTCATCCTCGGGCGAACTCCAGGGCGCCCACACCGGTCGGACCACTATAACCAGAAAAACCCAGCGGTAGCCGGCAAGCTGGCACGCCGACTGCAAGATTGCTATGGTCCATGGCTTTCGCGTTGGAGCGGCACGACATCCGCCGTTTGTCACGGCGGTTTCATCTGCGCTCCCTAGACTGCCGATAAACCTGATGAGGAGACGGGCAATGAATTCGCAACACACCGATACCGCCAAGCGCCGCGTGATCCCCTTCAATACGCAGCAGCACAGCGGTGGCGCCATCATCGACGCCCAGGGCCGGGAAATCCCGATCACCGAGGTGATGATCCAGCGCGCCTGCCGCGAGCTGGACAGGTCCCTGGAGCAGGAACAGAAGCAGGCCTGAGTGCCCGCCAGCACGACTTCGAAGCCCGGCATCCGCCGGGCTTTTTTTCGCTTGCGCGAAGCCGCGCCCTAGCTCGGCGCCGACAGGTCCTCGCCGACCAGGTCGAGGAAGGTCTCGACGATCCGCCGCGAGCGCTGTTCGCGCAGGCACACCAGGGTCTCGGTCAGGCGTCGCTGGCAATCGACGATGGGCAGCGCATGGACCCGCGTGTCGGCGCCGAACTCCGCGGCCGACACCACCCCCACGCCGATCCCCGCCACCACCGCCTCGCGCGAGGCCTCGCGGCCTTCGACCTGGATCGCCGGGCGGATCCGCAGGCCGGCGCGGCTCATCTCCTCCTCCAGGGTCTGGCGGGTCACCGAGCCCTGCTCGCGCAGCACCAGCGGCATGTCGTCGAGATCGGCGAGGCGGATCGACTCGCGCCCGGCCCACGGATGGCTGAGCGAAACGAAGGCGACGATCGGGTCGTTGCGCAGGGTCAGCGAAAGCAACCGCTCGTCGCTGACGTCCCGGCCCAACAGGGCCAGGTCGGCCTGGTAGCTGAACAGTCGCTGCAGAGACTCGTCGGTATTGCCGGTCTCCACCCGCACCGCGATACCCGGATAGCGCTCGCAGAAACGCGCGATCTGCGGCAATACGTGCACCGGCGCATCCACCGCCAGGGTCAGGGTGCCGGTCCGCAGGGCGCTGGAGGCGGACAACAGCTCCTCCGCCTCGGCCTCGATCGCGAACAGCCGCTGGGTCACCGCGAGCAGGCGCTCGCCCAGTTCGCTCAGGCGCACCGAGCGCTTGTTACGGTGGAACAGCAGCACGCCGTAACGCTCCTCCAGCTTGCGCACCTGGTCGGAAACCGCCGGCTGGGTGAGAAACAGGCGCTCGGCGGCGCGCGTGAAGCTGCCGTACACGGCGACTGCATGGAAAGCCTTCAACTGCGCATGGGATACCGACATGGACCTTCACCACTCCAGGCAGGACAAGGGGTTCCGCGCCATGGGCGGCGCACACGGGGATGACCGTTCGGTCAACTTCCTCGACCCACGCCGCGCCAGGCCTACGGACAAACAAGTAAAACTTATATTTAAAATTTGATAAATCGATTTCATTTATTTATCCGGAATTGTTTCCATCGCTTCACCACAGCGCGCCAGCGCCTCGGCAGCCAGCCCCTGCCTGGGCATCCGCAACCCTTACCCAGGAGGTGAAGCCGACTCCAGATCCCTCTGACCAAGCACCGCGACATGGCGGTGCGGAAGTGCTCATCAGAACAACAACAAGGCGTGTTCCCCTCACACCTGCCGGCACCGATAACAAGATCGAGGTCAGAACCATGAATCAACGTCCCGGGACGGCGCTGCCGTCCTCTCCCGTGTCCAGCTTCCAGCGCTGGCGCCTGCAGATATTCGCGATCACCTGGCTGGCCTACGCCGCCTTCTATTTCACCCGCAAGGCCTTTTCCGTCGCCAAGCTCGGCATCGCCGAAGATCCGGGCTTCCAGTTGGACAAGATGGCGATGGCCGATCTCGACGCCATCTACCTCGCCGCCTATGCCGTCGGCCAGTTCACCTGGGGCGTGCTGGCCGACCGCTTCGGCCCGCGCATCGTGGTGTTCGGCGGCCTGCTGATCTCCGCACTGGCCGCGCTGGTCATGGGCACCTTCGCCACCCTGCCGATCTTCGCCACTTGCATGGTGGTCCAGGGACTGGCGCAGTCCACCGGCTGGTCGGGGCTGTGCAAGAACATCGGCAGTTTCTTCGCCACCCACGAACGCGGTCGGGTGCTCGGCCTGTGGAGCACCTGCTACGCCTTCGGCGGACTGGTCGCCTCGCCGTTCGCCGGCTGGTGGGCGTACAGCGTGTTCGGTACCTGGCACGCGGCGTTCTACTCCAGCGCCGCGGTGGTCGGCGGCGTGGCCCTGCTGTTCCTGTTGTTGCAGCGCAACCGCCCGGAGGACGTCGGCCATCCACCCGTCGAACCGCAGGTCGCGAGCGAGGCCGTGCGCTATGCCGGCTTCAGGCCGGAAGGCGGCAACGGCGGCAACGGCGGCAACGGCGGCAACGGCGGCAGCCTGCAGGTACTCGCCAAGGTGGTGCGCAACCGCACGGTGCTCTGCCTCGGCCTGGCCTACTTCCTGCTCAAGCCGGCGCGCTACGCGATCCTCCTGTGGGGACCGGTGATCGTCTACGAACGCATGCCGGCGCTCGGCAAGGTCGGCGCGGCGATCGTTCCCACCGCCTTCGAGGTAGCCGGCCTGCTCGGCCCGATCCTGATCGGCTTCGCCTCGGACAAGCTGTTCGGCGCACGGCGCATGCCGGCCTGCGTGATCAGCCTGCTGGCGCTGACCGTCTGCCTGGCGCTGTTCGTCCCGGCGATGACCACCGGCAGCATTCCGATAGTGGTCGGCCTGCTGTTCATGATGGGACTGACCCTGTACGGCCCGGACTCGATGATCTGCGGCTCCGCCGCCATCGACTTCGGCACCGGCGAGGCCGCCGGCACCGCCTCCGGCTTCGTCAATGGCTGCGGTTCGGTGGGCGCGATCCTCGGTGGCCTGCTGCCCGGCTATTTCGACACCTACACGGTGTTCATCGGCTTCACCGTCGCCGCCCTGATCGCCACCGCGGTGCTCCTCCCGCACTGGAACAGCCGACCCGACGGTGTTGTGAAAGGCCACAGGAACATCCCCAGCCTGGGGGACTTCCGCCCGATCCGCTCCTGACTCCGGCGCGCCCGCCGCGCCACCAGCGTCTTTTCAAGCCAGGGAAACCCTCATGCATATCGAACGCTTCGAAGTCGTCAAACGCCGGGCCGAAATGGCCCTGCACGGCAACACCCTCTACATCGGCGGCCAGGTCGCCGACGATCCCAGCGGTGACATCCAGGACCAGACCCGCCAGGTCCTGGAGAACATCGACCGGCTGCTCCAGAGCGTCGGCAGCGACCGCGGCCAGGTGCTCTCGGTACGCATCCTGCTCGCCCACCGCGAGGACTACGCCGGTCTCAACCAGGTCTGGGACCAGTGGTTTCCCGAAGGCCGGGCGCCGACCCGCGCCTGTAGCCTGGCCGAGTTGATCGACCCGCGCTGGCGGGTGGAAATGATCGTCGTCGCCGCCCGTCCGCAGTGAGAGCACAGCCATGACCTTCCGACCCTTCTGGCTGGACCAGGCCCTACGCTCCGAACATGCGGCCCCCTGCCCGCCGCTGGCCGGCGATACCCGCGCCGACCTGTGCATCGTCGGCGGCGGCTACACTGGCCTGTGGACCGCCATCATGCTCAAGGAGCACGATCCCGGGCTCGACGTGGTGCTGGTCGAGGCCGACCTCTGCGGCGCCGGCGCCAGCGGCCGCAACGGCGGCTGCGCGCTGTCCTGGTCGGCCAAGTTCTTCACCCTGGAACGGCTGTTCGGGCTCACCGAGGCGATCCGCCTGGTCAAGGCCTCCGAGGACAGCATCCGGGCCATCGGCGCCTTCTGCCAGCGCTACGACGTCGAGGCCGACTACCGGCTGGACGGCACCCTCTATACCGCCACCAACCCGGCCCAGGTCGGCAGCACCGACAGCGTGATCGCCGCCCTGGAACGCCATGGCATCAACTCCTTCGTCAAGCGCCCGCTGGCCGACGTGCAACGCCTGGCCGGCTCGCGCCGGCACCTGGAAGGCTGGTTCTCGCCGGCTGCCGCGACGGTGCAGCCAGGCAAGCTGGTTCGCGGCCTGCGCCGGGTCGCCCTGCAACTGGGGGTACGCCTGTACGAAGGTACGCCGATGCGAGGACTGGAGCACGGCCGCCCGGCGGAAGTGGTCACCCCCCACGGGCGGGTCGTCGCCGACCGCGTGGTGCTGGCGCTGAACGCCTGGATGGCGAGGGCCTTCCCGCAGTTCGAACGCAGCGTGGCGATCGTCTCCAGCGACATGCTCATCACCGAGCCACGACCGGACCTGCTGCAGGAGATCGGCCTGACCAGCGGGGTCAGCGTGCTCGACTCGCGGATCTTCGTGCATTACTACCACAACACCCCGGACGGCCGGCTGATGCTCGGCAAGGGCGGCAACACCTTCGCCTACGGCGGACGCATGCTGCCGGTGTTCGACCGCCCCTCACCGTATCTCGGGCAACTACGCGGCAGTTTGCGGGAGTTCTTCCCCGAGTTCGCCGAGGTCGCCATCGAGGCCAGCTGGAACGGTCCATCGGATCGCTCGGTGACCGGCCTGCCGTTCTTCGGCCGGCTCGACGGCCGCGACAATGTGTTCTATGGCTTCGGCTACTCCGGCAGCGGCGTCGGCCCATGCCACATGGGCGGGCAGATCCTTTCTTCGCTGGCGCTCGGCCTGGACAATCCCTGGACCCGTTCGCCGCTGACCCAGGGACCGCTCGGTCGCTTCCCGCCGGAGCCGATCCGCTATGTCGGTTCGCTGATGGTGCGCAACGCGATCCGCCGCAAGGAGCGCGCCGAAGACGTCGGCCGGCGCCCGCGTCATCTCGACGTACGCCTGGCCAGGTTCGCCGCCGCCGCGGGCAAGGCCGACAAGGGGTGAGCCGCTTTCCGGGCGCCTCTTCAGCCCATTCGGGGGCGCCCTTCTTTTTCCTTCGGTTTCGATTTCGCTCAAGCAAAGGTCGTAAAAAGCGCATTTAATTCACCCGTCAGCCTGTGCGAGGCTGTTCCAACCCCTGGCCCAGTTTTCCTTCATGCACCTACCGACGACGCGCACCCTGCCCTACCAGCCTTCCGCCAACCCGGCCGGAACGCCCGCGCGTCTACCCCGCAAGCACAGCCGCTGGCTGGAACTGGAGCCGCTCGCCCTCCCTCTCGAACTGGCCTTCTGGGCGCTCTGGCATTGCCGCCACGCGCGTCCGCCGGACGCTCGTCACGCCTGATTTCCCTCCGGCCCCGCGCAACGGCGGGGCCGGCCTGCCGCTTGCATGCCGTTCCGCGACGCTGCCGTCGCCGGAGCGCCGCTGCCAGCGTCGCGACGCTACCGGACAAGACCGACAAGAGAGCCCCATGAACTTCGCCTGCGAACAAGAAGCCCAGGATTTCCTGGCCGCCAATCCCGATATCGAACTCTTCGAACTGTTCATCCTCGACGCCAATGGCGTGCCACGCGGCAAACTGCTGCACCGCGACGAACTGCTGGCCGTCTACCGCAGCGGCCGGCCGCTGCCGAGCACCATCCTGGGGCTGACAATGAACGGCGAGGATGTCGAGGACTCCGGCCTGGTCTGGGACGTCGGCGACATCGACTGCCGCGCCTACCCCCTGTCCGGCAGCCTGGTGCGCCTGCCCTGGCGGCAGATCCCGACGGCGGCGGTGCAGGTCAGCATGCACCCGAGCGAGGGCCTGCCCGCCAGCGTCGCCGATCCGCGCCACCTCCTGGTGCGCACCATCGACGCGCTGAAGAGCGAGGGCTATCACCCGGTGATGGCCGCCGAGCTGGAGTTCTACCTGCTCGACCGTCAGCGCGACGCCAACGGCCGACCACGCTGCCGGCTGGCAGTTGCTCGAGG
>NZ_KV828490.1:102069-113615 GCF_001836405.1 Pseudomonas sp. HMSC057H01
TGGGTCGCCCGCGGGCGACCCAGGTCTACGGCCTGCGCGAACTGGAGCAGATCGAGCCGTTCCTCGCCGACCTCTATGCCGCATGCAAGGCGCAGGGCCTGCCGGCACGCACGGCGATCTCGGAATACGCCCCGGGCCAGGTGGAAATCACCCTCGACCACGGCGACGCCCTAGTCGCCATGGACCAGGCGATCCGCTACAAGCGCCTGGTCAAGGGCGTCGCGCACAAGCACGGAATGCTCGCCTGCTTCATGGCCAAGCCGTTCGACGACCTGGCCGGCACCGGCATGCACCTGCACGTCAGCCTGGCCGACGAACAAGGCCACAACCTGTTCGCCAGCGACGACCCCGCCGGCACGCCGTTGCTGCGCCAGGCGGTCGGCGGCATGCTCGCCAGCCTGCTCGACTCGCTCCTGCTGTTCTGTCCCAACGCCAACTCCTACCGGCGCTTCCAGGCCAACAGCTACGCGCCGCTGGCGCAGACCTGGGGCGTCGACAACCGCACCGTGAGCCTGCGCGTGCCGGGCGGCCCGGCCTCCAGTCGGCATATCGAGCACCGCATCTGCGGCGCCGACGCCAACCCCTACCTGGCCGCCGCGGCGCTTCTCGCCGGGGTCCACCGCGGCATCCGCGAAGGCATCGATCCGGGCGCGCCGGTGGAGGGCAATGGCTACGCCCAGGCCGGCAAGCGCCTGCCCACCGACTGGCTGACCGCCCTCGACGCCCTGCAAGGCTCCGAGTGGGCGCGGGAAGCCTTCGGCGAGCCGTTCCTCGGCGTCTACCTGGCGGTGAAGCGCGCGGAATACCGGCAATTCATGGGCGAGGTCGGCGAGCAGGACTGGCGCTGGTACCTGACCCAGGCCTGAGCCACCCCGGACCCGCCCGCATACGGCGGCGCGCCGGCAGGACGCGCCGCACTGGAACAAGGAATACCCGATGAACGCAGCAATCCATCCCCGTCCGGCCGCGGAACGCGCGCCGTCCTACTACGCCGCCACGCTCAACGAGGAAACCGACTATCCGACCCTGCTGGGCGCGGTGACGGTCGACATCGCCATCATCGGCGGCGGCTTCACCGGCGTCGCCACGGCGGTCGAACTGGCCGAGCGTGGCTACAAGGTGGCCCTGGTCGAGACCCATCGCATCGGCTGGGGCGCCAGCGGGCGCAACGGCGGCCAGGTCACCGGCAGCCTGTCCGGCGACGCGGCGATGCACAAGCAGATGCGCCAGTGGCTGGGCGCCGAGGTCGAGGACTTCATCTGGCACCTGCGCTGGCGCGGCCACGAGATCATCCGCCAGCGGGTGGAGAAGTACGGCATCGCCTGCGACCTCCGCCATGGCCACCTGCACGCGGCGATGAAGGCCAGCCACATGGGCGAGCTGCAGGCCTCCTACGAGGAGGCGGTGCGCCGCGGCATGGGCGACCAGGTGCTCCTGCTGGACAAGGCCGGCGTCCAGGCCCACCTGGAGACCGAGCTGTACTGCGGCGCGCTGAAGAACACCCGCAACATGCACCTGCACCCGCTCAACCTGTGCATCGGCGAGGCCAGGGCGGCGGCCGGCCTCGGCGCGCTGATCTTCGAACATTCCGAGGTCCTGGATATCGTCCACGGCCCGCGGCCGGCGGTGATCACCCGCGAGGGAAGGATCGAGGCGCAGCAGATCCTGCTTGCCGGCGATGTCTACCACAAGCTCGAACGCAGGCAGCTCAAGGGGATGATCTTCCCGGCCATGGGCGGAATCGTTACCACCCGGCCGCTGGGCGAGCTGGCACGGGAGATCAACCCGCAGGGGCTGGCGGTCTACGATTGCCGCTTCGTCCTCGATTACTACCGCCCCACCGCCGACGGCCGCCTGCTGTTCGGTGGCGGCGCCAACTACTCGGGCCGCGACTCGCGGGACATCGCCGCCGAGCTGCGGCCATGCATCGAGCGCACCTTCCCGCGCCTGAAGGGCGTGGAGATCGAGTTCCAGTGGAGTTGCGCCATGGGCATCGTGATGAACCGCATCCCCCAGCTCGGCAAGCTCTCCGACAACGTCTGGTACTGCCAGGGCTACTCGGGGCATGGCGTGGCCACCAGCCACATCATGGGCGAAATCATGGCCAAGGCGATGAGCGGGAGCCTGGAGCAGTTCGACACCTTCGCCCGTTGCAAGCACCTCAGGGTGCCGCTGGGCGACCTCTTCGGCAATCCGATGCTGGCCGCCGGGATGTGGTACTACCAGCTCATGGAGAAGCTGCGCTGAAGCGCGTGGGATGGCGGGGTCCGCGGAAGGCCTAGTCGGCCTTCTTGCGGATCCAGTAGAGATAGGTGCCCGCCTCTTCCTGCTGCTCGACCAGCTCGTGACCGAGGAACACGCAGAACTTGGGGATGTCGCGGCGGGTCGAGGGATCGGTGGCGATCACCTTGAGCAGGCCGCCGGGCGCCAGGTCGCGGACCTTGTTGTGCAGCATCATCACCGGCTCGGGACAGTTCAGGCCGGTGGCGTCGAGAATGGCGTCGACAGAATGGGTCATCGGGAAACTCCGCAACAGAATCCGCGCATTGTCGCGCATGCGGCGCGGCCGGTCACCTGTCCCCGGCCGGAATGCCGCCGCCCCTCAGCGTTCAAGGCGGCGTAGATGGCAGGTCACTTCCTCGCGGTCGTGATACAGCTGCTTGCAGCCGATCACTACCTTCAGGCCGCGCGCGTCGAAGCTCTCGCGCAGGCGCTGGAGGATCTTGCGCACCTCGGCGTAGCGCTGCTTCATCGGCAGCTTGAGGTTGACCACCGCCTCGCGGCAAAGCCCTTCGCCGATCCAGGTCTCGATCAACGCACCGGTGCGTGCCGGCTTCTCGACGATGTCGCAGACCATCCAGTCGACCCGTTGGCGCGGGCGGTACTGGTAGCCGTCGACCTTCTGGTGGTCGACCAGCCCGGAATACATCAGGTTCTCCGCCATCGGCCCGTTGTCCACGGCGGTCACCCGCATCTCCCGGTTAACCAGTTGCCAGGTCCAGCCGCCCGGCGCCGCACCGAGGTCCACGGCGAGCATATCCGGCGCCAGGCGCTTGTCCCATTCGCTGCGCGGGATGAACTGGTGCCAGGCTTCCTCCAGCTTCAGCGTCGAACGGCTCGGCGCCTCGCGGGGAAACTTCAGGCGCGGGATGCCCATCGGCCAGAGCGCGCTGTTGCGCGGCTCGGCGAGGCCGACGAAGACCTCCCGGCCGGAGCGGAAGGTCAGCAGCAGGCGCGGCAGCGCCGGGTCCTCCTGCAACCGCCCGGCCTTCACCAGCGCGGCGCGCAGCGGTTTCTCGAACTTGCGGCAGAAGGTCGAGACCTCCTTGCCGGCATTGGTGTCCAGCACCTCCAGCCAGAGGCTGCCGCAGACCGGATAACTCGCCAGTTCCGCCAGCAGCACCTCGATGCGCTGGCTTTCCGGCAATTCGATGAAGCCGGGTCCGCGCGCCCACTGGCGCGGGAAGATCAAGTCGGCGAAACGCAGGCGGCGCATCAGGCGCTCGGCGCCGTCGGCGTCCTGGCAGACGAACTCGACGTGGGCGCTGGCCGGCTTGCTCTTGGCGTAGCCGGGAATCTCGAGAGTGGCTGCATGCTCGGCGATTTCGGCGCAGACTTCACCTTCGAAGCCTGGCCGGCAGTGCATCAACAGGGTATTCATGGGGTTGTCTCCTTGGCCGCGCACTATAGTGCCGGGCATGCCTCAAGGGAACTGCAGCGACCGTTCGTCGGTCCAGTGTATATGGCAGGAGCCCTCGAGCCGGTCTAGCTTGAAGGTTTCGAACAACGCTATCCCAAAGTCTGACTCTCGCCAGCGGCCGGTACCGATGGGATCGGGCCACCGCGCATTACCGAGGTAACGGCACCCTGGCGTCCGCGGACGCCGCGGGTCCCGGGCGAAGCCAGGCACTATCGGCTCGACGACGGGCCTGGCGTCAGGACGAGGCCAGGCCCGCCGCCCCCGGGCCCGCCGTGAGGAAATCAGAAATGCCTGCTTTGGACAGCCTGAAAACCCTTCGCAGTCTCGCTGTGGACGGCAAGACCTACCACTACTACAGCCTCCCGGAAGCCGCCCGGACCCTGGGCGATCTCGGCAAGCTGCCGATGTCGCTGAAGGTCCTGCTGGAAAACCTCCTGCGCTGGGAGGACGGCAGCACCGTCACCGGCGACGACCTCAAGGCCCTCGCCGGCTGGCTCAGGGAGCGCCGCTCCGACCGCGAGATCCAGTACCGCCCGGCGCGGGTCCTGATGCAGGACTTCACCGGGGTGCCCGCGGTGGTCGACCTGGCCGCCATGCGCGCGGCCATGGCCAAGGCCGGCGGCGACCCGCAGAAGATCAACCCGCTGTCGCCGGTGGACCTGGTCATCGACCACTCGGTGATGGTCGACAAGTTCGCCAGCGAATCGGCCTTCGAACAGAACGTTGAGATCGAGATGCAGCGCAACGGCGAACGCTACGCCTTCCTGCGCTGGGGCCAGAACGCCTTCGACAATTTCAGCGTGGTACCGCCGGGCACCGGCATCTGCCACCAGGTCAACCTGGAGTACCTGGGCCGCACGGTCTGGACCAAGGAAGAGGATGGCAGGACCTACGCCTTCCCCGACTCCCTGGTCGGCACCGACTCCCACACCACCATGATCAACGGCCTCGGCGTGCTCGGCTGGGGCGTCGGCGGCATCGAGGCGGAAGCCGCCATGCTCGGCCAGCCGGTATCGATGCTGATCCCCGAGGTCATCGGCTTCAAGCTCACCGGCAAGCTGCGCGAGGGCATCACCGCCACCGACCTGGTGCTGACCGTCACGCAGATGCTGCGCAAGAAGGGCGTGGTGGGGAAATTCGTCGAGTTCTATGGCGACGGCCTGGCCGACCTGCCCCTGGCGGACCGCGCCACCATCGCCAACATGGCCCCGGAATACGGCGCCACCTGCGGCTTCTTCCCGGTGGACGAGATCACCCTCGGCTACCTGCGCCTGTCCGGACGCCCGGAAAGCACGGTCAAGCTGGTCGAGGCCTACAGCAAGGAACAGGGCCTGTGGCGCGAGAAGGGCCACGAGCCGGTGTTCACCGACACCCTGCACCTGGACATGGGCGAAGTCGAGGCCAGCCTGGCCGGACCGAAGCGCCCGCAGGACCGCGTGGCCCTGCAGAACGTCGCCAGCGCCTTCAACGAGTTCCTCGGCCTGCAACTGCATCCCTCCAGCACCGAAGAAGGCCGCCTGCTCAGCGAGGGCGGCGGCGGCACCGCGGTCGGCGCCAACGCCGCCTTCGGCGAGATCGACTACCAGCACGACGGCCAGACCCACCGCCTGAAGAACGGCGCGGTGGTGATCGCCGCCATCACCTCCTGCACCAACACCTCCAACCCCAGCGTGATGATGGCCGCCGGGCTGCTGGCGAAGAAGGCGGTGGAGAAAGGCCTGCAACGCAAGCCCTGGGTGAAGAGTTCGCTGGCGCCGGGCTCCAAGGTGGTCACCGACTACTTCAAGGCCGCCGGCCTGACCCGCTACCTCGACGAACTCGGCTTCGACCTGGTCGGCTACGGCTGCACCACCTGCATCGGCAACTCCGGGCCGCTGCTGGAGCCGATCGAGAAAGCCATCCAGCAGGCCGACCTGACCGTCGCCTCGGTACTCTCCGGCAACCGTAACTTCGAAGGCCGCGTGCACCCGTTGGTGAAGACCAACTGGCTGGCCTCGCCGCCGCTGGTGGTGGCCTACGCCCTGGCCGGCAGCGTGCGGATCAACCTCAGCGAGGAACCGCTGGGCACCGGCAAGGACGGCCAGCCGGTCTACCTGAAGGACATCTGGCCGAGCCAGAAGGAAATCGCCGAGGCGATCCAGAAGGTCGACACCGAGATGTTCCACAAGGAGTACGCCGAGGTCTTCGCCGGCGACGAGAAATGGCAGGCGATCCAGGTGCCGCAGTCGGACACCTACGAGTGGCAGGCCGACTCCACCTACATCCAGCATCCACCCTTCTTCGAACACATCGCCGAGGCGCCGCCGGCCATCGCCGACGTCGAGCAGGCGCGGGTGCTGGCGGTGCTGGGCGACTCGGTGACCACCGACCACATCTCCCCTGCCGGCAACATCAAGGCCGACAGCCCGGCCGGCCGCTACCTGCGCGAGCACGGCGTGGAACCGAAGGACTTCAACTCCTACGGCTCCCGTCGCGGCAACCATGAGGTGATGATGCGCGGCACCTTCGCCAACATCCGCATCAAGAACGAGATGCTCGGCGGCGAGGAAGGCGGCAATACCCTGTACGTGCCCAGCGGCGAGAAACTGGCGATCTACGACGCGGCCATGCGCTACCAGCAGGACGGCACCCCGCTGGTGATCGTCGCCGGCAAGGAATACGGCACCGGCTCGTCGCGCGACTGGGCGGCCAAGGGTACCAACCTGCTGGGCGTGAAGGCGGTGATCGCGGAGAGCTTCGAGCGCATCCACCGCTCCAACCTGGTCGGCATGGGCGTGCTGCCGTTGCAGTTCGAGAACGGCCAGGACCGCAAGAGCCTGAAGCTGACCGGCAAGGAGGTGCTGAACATCCGCGGCCTCGGCGGCGAACTCAAACCGCACATGCCGCTCAGCGTGGAAGTGACCCGCGAGGACGGCAGCCAGGACAGCTTCAAGGTCCTCTGCCGCATCGACACCCTCAACGAGGTCGAGTACTTCAAGGCCGGCGGCATCCTCCACTACGTGCTGCGCAGCATGCTCTGAGGCAGCGGCGGTACGCGCGGAGGGGTGGCTTCGGCCACCCCTTTTTCATTCCGGCGCCCGGGGCGGCGGGCGCTTCGCAGGGCGAACAACGCCCCTGCGTCATCCGCCGATACCCCGCAGTACCGGCGAATGGCCGCCTCGCGCTTATCCGCCAGGCCCCTCCCCAGCCCATGCGCGCCGCCGGGAATGACACGAAACCGTAACGTATTGACCTCCATCAGCGAATCCGCCATCTATCCGACCACGTGGTCGGTTCTCATGCTTTGGGTCAATAGCTATCTGTTTTTCCTCGTGAAAGCATTCACAAATCCCTCATGTGAAAGGCGTTTTCGCCGATGCAGAGGTAAATGCTTCACTTGTTTTGGAAGGCCCATGCGCAACAATCAACCGATCACCCAGCACGAGCGCGTCTATCCGGCGGAGCAACGCCTGATCACCACCACCAATCTCAAAGGCATCATTACCTACTGCAATGAAGCCTTCATCGACATCAGCGGCTTCAGTCGCGAGGAGCTGATGTCCGCGCCGCACAATCTGATCCGTCACCCCGACGTCCCGCCGGCGGTGTTCGCCCACATGTGGACCACCCTCAAAGCCGGCCGCCCGTGGATGGGGATCGTCAAGAACCGCTGCAAGAACGGCGACCACTACTGGGTCAGCGCCTATGTCACGCCGATCTACGACCAGGGCGCGGTGGTCGGCTACGAGTCGGTGCGGGTCAAGCCGACCGCCGAACAGATCCAGCGCGCCGAGGCCCTCTACCGTCGCCTCGGCGCCGGCAAGCCGGCGATCCCCCGGCGCGACCGCTGGCTGCCGGTACTGCTCGACTGGCTGCCGTTCATCCTGATCAGCCAGATCGGCTTCCTCATCGGTATCTGGCTGAACTCCTGGTGGGGCTTCATCCTCGCCGGCCTGCTCGCCGTTCCGCTCGGCCTGGCCGGACTGCGCTGGCAGAAGCGCGGGCTGAAGCGCCTGATGCGGCTCGCCGAACAGACCACCTCCGACCCGCTGATCGCGCAGATGTACACCGACAGCCGCGGCGAGCAGGCGCGCCTGGAAATGGCCATCCTCAGCCAGGACGCGCGCCTGAAGACCTGCCTGACGCGCCTGCAGGACACCGCCGAATACCTCACCGAACAGGCGCGCCAGGCCGACACCCTGGCCCACCACAGCTCCGCCGGTCTGGAACAGCAGCGCGCAGAGACCGAACAGGTGGCCACCGCGGTCAACGAGATGGCCGCCACCACCCAGGAAGTGGCGAACAATGTCCAGTTGACCGCCGACGCCACACAGAAGGCCAACGAACTGACCTCGCGCGGCCGCGACATCGCCGCGGAGACGCGCAACGCCATCCAGCGCCTGTCGGAGTCGGTGGGCGAGACCGGGGCCGCGGTGAGTCGCCTGGCCCAGGACAGCAACGAGATCGGCGGCGTGGTCGATGTGATCAAGGGCATCGCCGACCAGACCAACCTGCTCGCCCTCAACGCCGCCATCGAGGCGGCGCGGGCCGGCGACCAGGGACGCGGCTTCGCCGTGGTGGCCGACGAAGTGCGCTCGCTGGCGCAACGCACCGCGGCCTCCACCGAGCAGATCCACCATCTGATCGCCAAGTTGCAGAACACCGCCAACGATGCGGTACATACCATGGAGAGCGGCCTGCAGCAGGCCGAAGCCGGGGTCCAGCGGGTGCTGGAAGCCGACAGCGCGCTGGTCGGCATCAGCGAGGCGGTCAGCAACATCACCGAGATGACCACCCAGATCGCCGCCGCCGCGGAGGAACAGAGCGCGGTGGCCGAGGAAATCAACCGCAACATCAGCACCATCGCCGCCCTGGCCGAGCAGACCTCCGACGAGGCGCTGCGCACGGCAAAACTGAGCGAGGAACTGACCACCACCGCGCAGAGCCAGTATTCCCTGGTCGAGCGCTTCAACCGCTGAGATCAGGCCGCGGGGAGGAAACTCCCCGCGCCTGCCGTCACTTGAAGTCCCATTGCATCTGCGCCGGGATGCTCACCGCGCTGGACGACTGCACGCAGACGTCGAGGTAGTCGGTGAAGCGCGGTGGCGCGGAGATCCCCTCCTCAAGCAGACGGCTGTTGTCGAACAGGTAGTTGAGGTCGGCAAAGCCGCTGTACAAGCGCAACGCGCGCAGGACCAGACGCGGATTGGCCGGGCCGATGCGCGACTCGAAGCTCTTCGCCAGTTCCTTGAGGTCGTCCACCTCCACCTTGCGGTAGCGCTCGCCTACCGGCGCCGCCCCGTTGGCGCGGGCGAAGGCCTCGTCGATCTCACCGAAGGTGCAGGCCGCGCGATGGCCGGCGGAGATATGGTAGAGGCTGTGCCCCAGGCACGGCTTCAGCGCCAGGCCGATCAGCGCCTCGGCGCAGTAGTCGACCGGGATCACGTCGATCTGCTCGTCCAGGCCGCAGGTGAAGCTTTCCAGGGCGAAGCCCATGCGGAAGACCCAGAAGATGCTACCGGAGGCCTGGCAGCCAAGGGTACGGTGGCCCACCACGATGGATGGCCGCGCCACCACCAGGGGCAGGCCCGGCAGTTCCTCGCGCATACGCCGCTCGATTTCCGCCTTGGACGCGGTGTAGTCCACCAGTTGCTGCTCCGCCGCCGGGAACTCCCAGGACTCGCTGATCGGCGACTCTCGCTGCGGTCCGCAGCACATCGCGGTACCGACGTGGAGGAAACGCTTCAGTCGCTTCGAACGGCTCAGCACGTCGGCGAAGGCGAAAGTGCCGTCGACGTTGACCGGCCAGATGGTCGGGTTCTTCGAGAACGACGCTACGGCGGCGCAATTGATCACCCGCTCCACCTGCATCAGGCGCGGCGTCTCGCGGGCCAGCCAGGAGGTGTCGAGGAAATCGCCGCAGAGGATCTGCTCCGCCCGCAGTGCCAGGCAGTCGGTTTCGTCGACGCCATGCATCAGCAGGTTGCCGCGCAGGCGTTCGAGCCCCTGCTGGCGGGATTCGGCGCGGACCAGGAAGGACAGGTTGGCGCCGTGCCCGGCGGCGATCAGCTGGGCGGAGACCGAACCGCCGAGAAAGCCGGTGGCCCCCGTCAGCAGGATGCGTTCGCGGGTATCGATAGCGGTGATCTGCTCACCGTCGGCATGCATGTTCATGTCTTCCCCCCTCAGAGAAGTCAGTCGCCCACGCCTCGATGCGAGGGTGGTTGCGCCGCAGCTTATGAGGGGATGCCTTAAGGAACCGTTAATGGCCCTGGAGCCCGCGAAGGAAGCCGGCCACCTCCCGCGCCGTTGCCGCCAGGTGCTGCTCGTGGGTCAGGCCGGAGGCCTTCAGCGGCTTGAGGTCGTGGTCCGCCGCGGCCAGCCAGTGCAGGCGGATCGTCGGCGCCAGCGCATAGTCCGCCACCGCCTCGCGGTTGCCCAGGGCGTCGCGCTCGCCCTGGACGATCAGGGTCGGCGTGCGCAGCCCGGCGAGGTGGGCGACTCGCGGCTTCTCCGGCTTGCCGGCGGCGTAGAACGGGTAGCCGAGGCAGACCAGGGCATCCGCGCCCAGCTCGTCGGCCAGCAGGCTGGCCATGCGCCCGCCCATCGACTTGCCGCCCAGGGCCAAGGGCCCGTCCAGGGTCTCGCGGACCTGCGCATGGACCCGCCGCCAGCAGTCGAGCAACTGCGCCTGCGGATTCGGCGGACGCTTGCGGCCGTCCTCGCGGCGCTGGGCCATGTAGGGAAACTCGAAGCGCGCGACGGCGATGCCCTGGGCGGCGAGCAGTTCGGCGATGCGCTCCATGAACGGGCTGTCCATCGGCGCCCCGGCGCCATGGGCGAGAATCAGGGTGGCCGACAGCGAGCCGGCCGGGCGGTTCCATTTCAGCGACAACTTGCCACACCTCGTATGCAGTGGGGGTCGGGAAGCCAATTGATCCCGATCAATATTTCATAACGCCCCATTATCCATGCTTCCTCTCGCTAATTACGCCAATTAGACCAGCCCCAATGGGGGGACGCCCGGCATCCCAACTGCCGGAAAAAGCCATAGCGTATAACCGTGGATGGAAGCCCATAGCATGAGCACCACTAACCCAGAGTCCGCCTATAACTACAAGGTGGTCCGCCAATTCGCCATCATGACCGTGGTCTGGGGCATCGTCGGCATGACCGTCGGTGTCCTGATCGCCGCCCAGCTGGTATGGCCCGACCTGAACTTCGGCTTGCCGTGGACGAGCTTCGGCCGCCTGCGCCCGCTGCACACCAACGCGGTGATCTTCGCCTTCGGCGGTTGCGCACTGTTCGCCACCAGCTACTACGCGGTGCAGCGCACCTGCCAGGTGCGACTGTTCTCCGACACCCTCGCCTCCTTCACCTTCTGGGGCTGGCAACTGGTGATCCTGCTGGCCGCCATCAGCCTGCCGCTGGGCTACACCTCGTCCAAGGAGTACGCCGAGCTGGAGTGGCCGATCGATATCCTGATCACGGTGGTCTGGGTCGCCTACGCGGTGGTGTTCTTCGGCACCCTGGTCAAGCGCAAGGTCAAGCACATCTATGTGGGCAACTGGTTCTTCGGCGGGTTCATCCTCACCGTCGCCATGCTCCACGTGGTGAACAACCTCGAGCTGCCGGTGACCTTCACCAAGTCCTACTCGCTGTACGCCGGCGCCACCGACGCCATGGTCCAGTGGTGGTACGGGCACAACGCCGTGGGCTTCTTCCTCACCGCCGGCTTCCTCGGCATGATGTACTACTTCGTGCCCAAGCAGGCCGAGCGTCCGGTCTATTCCTACCGCCTGTCCATCGTCCACTTCTGGGCGCTGATCGCGGTGTACATCTGGGCCGGCCCGCACCACCTGCACTA
>NZ_KV828491.1:0-1792 GCF_001836405.1 Pseudomonas sp. HMSC057H01
CAAGCTCCTATCCCAAAACCCCTGGTCAGCGATGGCCGGGGGTTTTGCTTTTGCGCGCGGAAAAGTGGCAAGCCAGCAGCGCTGCGGACGATAATCGAAAAACTTCGAGAGCTGCCGGGCGGCGTACTTCCGAGGGCATGGGAGACGCGATTTGCACTGTGCGCTCGTCTACAATAGCCGACAAATCCAGCCGAGCTCATTCATGTCCGATACCGATGTCCGTGGCCTGCAGGATCTTCCCCTGGAAGAACTGGTTGCTTGCCATGAGTGTGATCTGTTGATGCGCCGGGAACCCCTGGGACCGGGCGAGAAAGCCAATTGTCCGCGCTGCGGTTTCGAGTTGGCCGCGCATCGCCATCAATGGAAACGCCGTTGCTTCGCGCTGGTTCTGACGGCGCTCTTCCTCTATATCCCAGCCAATTTCCTGCCGATCATGAATCTCAGCCTGCTCGGCCAGACCCGCAGCGATACGGTCTGGACGGGAGTGCTCGGTCTTTACGACAGTGGCATGCAGGGCGTCGCCATCCTGGTATTCCTGTGCAGCATGGTGATCCCGTTGGTCAAGTTGCTCTGCCAGTTGCTGGTGATGATCAGCGTGCGTTTCGGTATCGCCCGTCACATCGGCATGCTGCTCTATCGCGGCTATCACCATCTGCGCGAGTGGGGGATGCTCGAGGTCTACCTCATGGGCATCCTGGTTTCCATCGTCAAGCTGATCGACATGGCCGACCTCAGCCTGGGCGTCGGCCTGGCCTGTTTCGTGGCGCTGCTGTTCACCCAGGTCTGGCTGGAGGTCACCATGTCGCCGCACCAGGTATGGGAAGCGCTGGGCGGCGAGGACGACGATGCGCGCGCTTGATGCCGGAATTCTGGTGTGCGGCGAGTGCCACCAGTTGAATCGCGCCGACGGGGACGAGCATCCGCGTTGCAGCCGCTGCGGTGCGGTGCTGCACGCCCGGCGCCCAAACAGCCTCACGCGCACCTGGGCGTTGCTGATCACCGCGGCGATCCTCTACATACCCGCCAACCTGCTGCCGATCATGACGGTCAACCTCTTCGGCAGCGGAATGCCCGCCACCATCATGGAGGGCGTGGTCGAACTGGTGCATGCCGACATGTTCCCCATCGCCATGGTGGTGTTCGTCGCCAGTATCCTGGTTCCTACTTTCAAACTGGTGGGCATCGCCCTGCTGCTCTATTCGGTGCAGCGGCACCAGCCGATGTCGGCCCGCCAGCGTATCCTGATGTATCGCTTCATCGAATGGATCGGGCGCTGGTCGATGCTCGATATCTTCGTCATCGCCATCCTCGTGGCGCTGGTCAATTTCGGCAACCTGGCGAGCATCGAGGCCAATCTCGGCGCCGCCGCCTTCGCCAGCGTGGTGGTGCTCACCATGCTCGCCGCCGTGACGTTCGACCCCCGGCTGATCTGGGACAACACCAATCTGGATGACGAGAATGAGTGATCTGCCAAGTCCGAAGAAACACAAGACCTCGAACTGGTCGGCGATCTGGGTGCTGCCGCTGGTGGCCCTGGCCATCGGTGCCTGGCTGGCGTGGCGTGCCTTCGACCAGGCTGGCGTGGACATCCAGGTTCGCTTCGAGAGCGGCGACGGGATCCAGGCCAACAAGACCGAGGTGCTGTACAAGGGCATCTCGGTGGGCAAGGTGACCGACCTGCATGTCAGCAAGGACATCAAGGGCGTGGTCGCGACCATCGAGATCAAGAAGGAAGCCCAGGAATATCTGAGCAAGGACACCCGCTTCTGGCTGGTCAAGCCGCGGGTTTCCC
>NZ_KV828491.1:1892-2310 GCF_001836405.1 Pseudomonas sp. HMSC057H01
GGTCGATCCGGTGAAGGGCGAGAAGGAAGAACGCTACTTCACCGCGTTGAAGGAGCCGCCACCCCTTTCCGACAAGCTGCCCGGCCTGCACCTGACCCTCAAGGCCGATCGCCTGGGCTCCCTGGAGCAGGGCAGCCCGGTGTTCTACCGGCAGATCCAGGTCGGCCAGGTGAAGAGCTTCCAGCTGGGCGATGACCAGAGGACCATCGAGATCAAGGTGCACATCGAGCCGGCCTACGCCGACCTGGTGCGCAAGCACACGCGATTCTGGAACGCCAGCGGCATCTCCATTTCCGGCGGCCTGTCCGGCTTCAAGGTGCACAGCGAGTCGCTGCTGACCCTGGTCGCCGGCGGTATCGCCTTCTCTACCCCGGAGAACCGCACCGACAGCCCGCCGACCGATCCGAGCAAGCCGTTC
>NZ_KV828492.1:0-323 GCF_001836405.1 Pseudomonas sp. HMSC057H01
GCCGTACTGCACGGCGTTGTACAGCTTGCCGGAGGAGGACACCTTGGCGCCATGGGTGAGATGGCCGCCATGGGCCAGGCTCATGCCGAGGATGGTGTCGCCGGCGTTGAGCAGCGCCAGGTACACCGCGGCGTTGGCCGAGGAACCGGAATGCGGCTGGACGTTGGCGTAGTCGGCGCCGAACAGCTGCCTGGCGCGGTCGATGGCCAACTGCTCGACCTTGTCGACGTGTTCGCAGCCGCCGTAGTAGCGCTTGCCCGGATAGCCCTCGGCATATTTGTTGGTCAGGCCGCTGCCCTGCGCCTGCATGACCCGCTTGCTGG
>NZ_KV828493.1:0-2743 GCF_001836405.1 Pseudomonas sp. HMSC057H01
GTTGCCGGATAGCCCGAGTCGCTGCGGTTCCAGAGCTGCCCGATGACTTCGCGCTCCTCGCGGTCGAGCATGTCCAGCTCTCCCAGGCGAGCGTCAGGCATCGCCAGGATCGCATCCAGCAGATTCTGCCAATGCCGTACCAGGCGCTCTGCGGTCGAAGCATCGAATAGATCGGTCGCATAGACCAGCGCCGCCCAGATGTCCGACTCGGACTCACAGGTATCCAGCACCAGGTCGAACTGCGCCGTATGGCTTTCCCACGCCTGCTCTTCGATGCTCAGTCCCGCGACTTCCGGCAAGCCGTGCTCGCCCCGCTCCGCCTGGTAGTTGAATAGCACCTGGAACAGCGGGCTGTGGCTGAGACTGCGCTCCGGTTGCAAGGCTTCCACCAGTTGCTCGAACGGCAAGTCCTGGTGCGCCTGCGCCTCCAGCGAGCGCTGGCGAACCTGGTGCAGCAATCGCTCGAACCCCATCTGCCCATCGATGTCGGCCTTGAGCACCTGGGTGTTGACGAAGAACCCGATCAGTCGCTCGGTTTCGACCCGGTTGCGATTGGCGACCGGCACGCCGACACGGATATCCGACTGACCGCTGTAGCGATACAGCAGCGCCTGGAACGATGCCAGCAGCAACATGAAGGTACTCGCACCCTGCCGCTGGGCAAGCGCCTTCAGCCGCCTGGCCCGCTCGGCGCCGAGTTCGAACTCCAGCCGCGCGCCGCGAAAGCTCTGCTCCGCAGGACGGGGACGATCGAACGGCAGCTCCAGCACCGGCTGTTCGCCACCCAGCAGGCCGATCCAGTACGCCAACTGGCGCTCCCTCTCTCCGGCCTCCATCCATTCGCGCTGCCAGACGGCATAGTCCGGATACTGTATCGGCAGCGCCGGCAGGGCCGCTTCGCGCCCCTGGCTGTAGGCGGCATAGAGCTGGACCAGCTCTTCGACCATCAACTGCATCGACCAACCGTCGGAGACGATATGGTGCTGGACCATGACCAGCACATGGTCATTCGGAGCCACTTCGAACAGACTGATCCGCAGCAACGCATCCGTCCGTAGGTCGAAGGGCCTGGCCATCTCCGCTTCGACTGCCGCCCTGAGCGACGCGTCATCGACATTCGCCAGGTTATGCCGGGAAACCTGCAACTGCCCATCGGCGTCCACCACCTGAACGGTACGCAGGCCTTCCTGGCGGAAGCGGGTACGCAACGACTCGTGACGCTGTGCAAGGCGCTCGAAACTGCGCTGTAGCGCGACGACATCGAGGCCGCCGCGCAAGCGCAGGGCGGCGGGAATGTGATAGGCCGCGCTCTCCGGTTCCAATTGCCAGAGGAACCACTGGCGCTCCTGTGCATAGGACAACGGCAGCGGCTGCTCGCGGGTAACGGGCGTGATCGGCGGAACCTCCGCCGGTTTCTCGCCCAGGCTCTCGACGAATCCCTGCAGGACCGGCTGCTCGAAAAGGCTCTTCAGGCTGACTTCGATACCGAGATCCTGGCGAATCCGCGAGACCAGGCGCGTCGCCAGCAGCGAGTGTCCGCCCAATTCGAAGAAGTTGTCGGTCAGGCCGACCCGTTCGACGCCCAGCAACTCGCCCCATATCGCGGCCACATCTTTCTCCAGCGCGCTCGCCGGCGCCATGTGGTCGCGTTGCATCAGGCCGGCATCCGGCTTCGGCAGCGCCCGACGGTCCAGCTTGCCATTTGGACTGAGCGGCATCCGCTCGAGGAACAGCAGGTGCGAGGGCACCATGTAGTCCGGTAGCGAGGCCCGTAGCGCTGTGCGGATACGCTCGCGCAAAGCCGGCTGGCGAGTTTCGTCCTCGCCCCCCTCAGCCACCAGGTAGGCCACCAGTTGACCGTCCAGCGCAAGAGCCGCCGCTTCGCGTATTCCCTCCAAGTCCAGGAGGCGGGCTTCGACCTCCCCCAGCTCGATGCGGAAGCCGCGGATCTTCACCTGATGGTCGGCACGCCCCATGTACTCGATCACGCCGTCACCGCGTCGGCGCGCCAGGTCGCCGGTCCGGTAGAGCCTCGAGCCCGGTTCGCCGAAGGGGTCGGGCAAGAAGCGCTCGGCGGTCAAGCCGGGCCGATCGTGGTAGGCACGGGCCAGCCCGGCACGGCTGGCGATATAAAGCTCGCCTACCGCCCCTACGGGCAGTAGGCCGAGATGTTCATCCAGCACCAGCAACGTACGGCCGGGTAGCGCCTGGCCGATAGGACTGGCATTGCCCACCCGGGCGTTCTCGGCGGAACAATCGAAGACGCTGGACACCACCGTGGCCTCGGTCGGTCCATAGGTATTGAGCAACCTCACCCGGCCCATGCCGGCTTGCCGCCAGAGCTTCGGCCCCTCCAGTGGCATGGCTTCGCCACCGATGTGGATCTGCCGCAAGGCACCGTAGGAACGCCGTGGCTCGGCCAGGGCATCGAGCAGGAACAGGTTCCAGTACGCCGTGGGCAGGTCGGCAAGGGTCACGCCCTGCTCGACTATCTGCCGATACAGCTCACCGGTATCCCAGAGGTCGCCGCCACGCAGGACCACGCAGGCACCACGGGTCAGCGCCGGATAGAGCTGTTCGACGAAGCCGTCGAAACTCAGGGTGGCGAACTGCAATATCCGATCCTCCGGGGTGAGCGCGGAATAACCACTGGCGATACGCGAGAACTGCGCAAGCGCCGCATGGCTGATGGCCACGCCCTTGGGTTTTCCGGTGGAGCCGGAGGTGTAGATCACATAGGCCA
>NZ_KV828493.1:2843-4103 GCF_001836405.1 Pseudomonas sp. HMSC057H01
TGGAGCCGGAGGTGTAGATCACATAGGCCAGGTTCTCCGGCCGCAGGTTCACCACCGGATCATCCGTGGACACCGATGCGTCCCGTTCCAGGCGGTCGATGGAGAGCACCTCCAGCCCTTCGTGCAAAGGCAGCCCGGGCAGCAAATGCTCCTGGCTGAGCAACAGGCCGACGGCGCTGTCCTCGAGCATGTGACGCAAACGGTCCTGCGGATAGGTCGGGTCCAGCGGCACATAGGCACCACCGGCCTTGAGGATCGCCAGCAGACCGACCACCATGTCCAGCGAGCGCTCGACGGCGATTCCCACCAGCACATCGGGACCGACGCCACGCGCTATCAGGCAGTGAGCCAGACGATTGGCGCGGGCGTTGAGCTCGGCGTAGCTCAACGCCTGCCCCTCCAGCGCCAGTGCTTGCGCCTGCGGACGCAGACGGGCCTGCTCCTGGATCTGCAACTGGACCAGGGGCGGCAACCCACCCTCGTCGGCGTTCTCTGCCCAGGCCCGCAACAGGCAATCGCGCTCCTCGTCCAGCAACAGCGGCAACTCGGCGACCGGCCGGCCCGGTTCGGCCACGATGCCGCGCAGGAGATTCTGCCAGTGCCGAGCCAGGCGCTCGACGGTCGAGGCCTCGAACAGATCCGTGGCATAGCCGAACGATGCCCAGATACCGTCCTCGGCCTCGTGCACGTCCAGCGTCAGGTCGAAGGCCACGGAGCTGCTCCGCCACTCCATCCGCTCCAGCGACAGGCCTGGCAGTTGCACGCCCTGGTTGGCCGAACGAGAGTCGGCCTGGTGATTGAACATGACCTGGAACAACGGGTTGTGGCCGAGGCTGCGTTCCGGCTGCAAAGCCTCCACCAGTTGCTCGAACGGCAGGTCCTGGTGCGCCTGTGCCTCCAGCGCGCGCTGGCGGGCCTGGGCCAGCAACTCGTCGAAACCCATCCGGCCATTGATGTCGGCCTTGAGCACCTGGGTGTTGACGAAGAAACCGATCATCCGCTCGGTTTCAACCCGGTTACGGTTGGCGATCGGCACGCCGACACGGATATCCGCCTGTCCGCTATAGCGATGCAACAGCGCCTGGAAGGAAGCCAGCAACAGCATGAACATGGTCACACCCTTGCGCTGAACCAGCTGTTTCAAGGCAAGGGCCAGGTGTGGCTCCAGCTCCAGGTCCAATTGCGCTCCACGATAGCTGCGCAGCGGCTGCCGCGGGTGATCGAGGGGCAACTCCAGCACCGGCTGCTCGCCGCCCAGCA
>NZ_KV828493.1:4203-4882 GCF_001836405.1 Pseudomonas sp. HMSC057H01
ATGCCGCGCAACAGGTTGCGCCAATGGCCGGCCAAGCGTTCCACGGTGGAGGCGTCGAACAGATCGGTGGCATAGTCGAAGGAGGCCCAGATGCCGTTTTCGTCTTCCTGAATATCCAGCGTCAGGTCGAACTGCGCAGTCTGGCCGTCCCAGGCCAGGCCTTCCAGACGCAGGTCCTCCAACTGAACCTCGGGCGTCACCGAGCGTATCTCGCTCTGATGGTTGAACAGCACCTGGAACAGTGGGTTATGGCTGGCATTGCGCTCCGGCTGCAAGGCTTCCACCAGTTGCTCGAACGGCAGGTCCTGGTGCGCCTGGGCCTCCAGCGCGCGTTGGCGGGCCTGTGCCAGCAGCTCGTCGAAGCCCATCCGACCGTCCAGGTCGGCCTTGAGCACCTGGGTGTTGACGAAGAAGCCGATCAGCCGCTCGGTCTCCACGCGGTTGCGATTGGCGATCGGCACACCGACACGGATATCCGCCTGCCCGCTGTAGCGATACAACAGCGCCTGGAACGAGGCCAGCAACAGCATGAAACTACTGGCGCCTTCACGCTGGGCCAAGGCTCTCACGGCCTCGACCAGTTCCCGCGATAGCTCGAAACCCAACTGCGCGCCACGATGGCTCTGCCGGGCCGGCCGCGGCCGATCGAACGGCAACTCCAGCACCGGCTGCTCGCCGC
>NZ_KV828493.1:4982-7530 GCF_001836405.1 Pseudomonas sp. HMSC057H01
TGCCACAGGGCGTAGTCCGCGTACTGGATCGGCAGGGCCGGCAACACCACGTCGAGCCCTTGGCTGTAGCCGGCATAGAGCTGGACCAGTTCCTCGACCATCAATTGCATCGACCAACCGTCGGAGACGATATGGTGCTGGACCATGACCAGCACATGCTCGTCGGCGTCCACCTCCAGCAAAGTCACCCGCAGTAACGGTCCCTGTTCGAGATCGAAGGGTCGTGCGATCTCCGCCTCGACCCGCTCCAGCAATCGCTGTTCGTCGAGTCCCCGTTGCACTTCGACTTCGAGCGCCAGCGAGACGTCGGCGGAGACGACCTGCACCCATTCATCACCCATCCGCGCGATCCGCGTGCGCAGGCTTTCGTGCCGCTCGACGAGCGCCGCGAAGCTGCGCTGCAAGGACGCAATGTCCAACCTACCGCGCAGGCGCAGGGCGGTAGGAATGTGGTAGGCGGAACTCTCCGGCTCCAGCTGCCAGAGGAACCACTGCCGCTCTTGGGCATAGGACAGCGGCAGGTTGTCCATCTCCTGGCGAGTCTGCGGGATCGGCAGGCGGGCGAAGCTCATGCCCTTGGCCTGGACACGCTGATAGAACAATTTCTGCTGCGCCAGAGGCAGGCGAACGAAGCGGGACACGAGGTCCAGGTTTGGATTGGAAAGCATGGGTCAGATCGCCTCTAGTTCGCTCATGAATTCACGAAGGTCATCGAAATCGGTGTCATTGCTGGAAGTCTGCGCCGCGGCAAGCTCGGCATAGGCTTGCAGCGACTCGGTCTGGAACAGCGCCGCCAGCGGCAGCTCCACGCCGACCTCGCTCTGCATCCGGGCAGTCACCTGGATCGCCAGCAACGAGTGGCCGCCAAGCTCGAAGAAGTTGTCGTCGAGCCCGACCTGTTGCAATTGCAGGACCTCCGCCCAGATCCCCGCGACCTGTTGCTCCAGATCGCTTCGCGGCGCCACGTAGACCTGCTGCAACAGGCTCGCATCCGGCTGTGGCAGGCCCTTGCGGTCCAGCTTGCCGTTCGGCGTCAGCGGCATCCGCGCCAGGAACAACAGGTGCGATGGCACCATGTATTCCGGCAGGCGCTCGCGCAGCGCCGTCTTCAACTGCGCCCGGCACTCCGCCTGCGCTTCCGGCGAATCCGCGACCGCCGGCTCCTGCGCCACCACGTAGCCCACCAACTGCTGGCCCACCGCGCCCGGCTGGGCCACCACCACCGCCTCGCGCACCGCCGGATGCTCGCGCAGGCGCGCCTCGATCTCTCCCAGTTCGATGCGGAAGCCTCGGATCTTCACCTGGTGATCCACCCGTCCGAGGTAATCCACCACCCCATCCGCACGCCCACGGGTCAGGTCGCCGCTGCGGTACAGCCGGCTGCCCGGCGCACCAAAGGGATCCGGCACGAAACGCTCGGCGGTCAGCGCCGGACGCTCCAGGTAGCCGCGCGCCACCCCTTCCCCGCCCAGGTACAGTTCGCCCGCCACGCCTACCGGCAGCAGGTTCAACTGCCCGTCGAGGATGTAGCCGCTACGGTTGCCCAGCAGCGTACCGATCGGCATGTAGGCCGCGCCACAGGCATCGCCCGCTCGCGCTTTCCACAGCAGCGGCGTCACCACCGTCTCGGTCGGGCCGTAGCCGTTGAACAGGTACTTCGGCTTCAGCGCCCGCCACGCCAGGTCATAGCTGGCCTGCGCCACCGCGTCGCCGCCGAAGCAGTAGACCCGTACCGGCGGCGGATTGCCGTCGCGCGCGGCATGCTCGGCCAGTTGCTGCAGGTACACCGGCGGGAACACCCCCACCGTTACCCCGTGGCGATGCATCTCGGCGTAGGTCCGTTCCGGCAGCCACAGGCTGTCGTCGCGGATCAGCACCCGCGCGCCGTTGATCAACGGGTGCATCCAGCCTTCGTGGGAACCGTCGAAGGCGAACGACATGAAGTGCAGCTCGCAGTCCTCCGGGGTCATCTCGTAGCGCTCGCCGGTAGCCACGATATGGGCGATCAGCGGACCGTGGGGCACCGCCACGCCCTTGGGCATGCCGGTGGAGCCGGAGGTGTAGATCACATAGGCCAGGTTGTCGCCGTGCAGCGCCACCTCTGGATCATGGGCGGGGAAGCCGGCCCACTCCTCCTCGCGATCCACGGACAGGCAGGACAACCCCTCGGGGATCGGCAGAAGCTCCAGCAGGTGGCTATGGGTCAGCAGCAGGTGCGCGCGACTGTCCTGCATCATGTACAGCAGGCGCTCGCGCGGGTATTCGATATCCAGCGGCACGTAGGCGCCGCCGGCCTTCAGTACCGCCAGGAACGCCACCATGATCTCCGCGCTGCGCTGCATGGCGATCGCCACCCGCACCTCGGGGCCGACGCCTAGGGCGATCAACGCATGGGCCAGGCGGTTGGCCCGGCTATCCAGCTCGGCGTAGGTGAGTTTTTCCTCGTCGAAGATCACCGCCACCGCATCCGGCGCCATACGCGCCCGCTCGGCCACTCGCTGGTGTACCAGCGGCGTTGCCGGATAGCCCGAGTCGCTGCGGTTCCAGA
>NZ_KV828494.1:0-3141 GCF_001836405.1 Pseudomonas sp. HMSC057H01
ACCTGGCCGCCACGGTTGTCGAGATCGCCACGGGTCTTGACCACGGCGCGGTCCCGGCTCTGCAACAGGCCGTCCTGGCGGTTGTCCAGGCTGCTCGCCTCGACCCGCAGTTCGCCCTCGGCGAGCAGCTTGCCGCCACGGTTGTCCAGGTGCCCGGCGTCGACCCGGACGGTCGCCCCCTTCAGGCTGCCGCCCTGGTTGTCCAGCGCCTGGCTCGCCTTCGCTTCCAGCGCGCGGCTGGCCACCAGGCTGCCGGCGTTGCGCAGGGTGCCGCTGCGCAGCTCGAGGTCGCCGCGCGCGTTGCGCCGCTCGTCTGGCTCGACGCCGGCTTCGATCACCCCGGCGTTGTCGATATGCGCCGCCTCCAGCGCGATGCGTTCGCGCGCCGCCAGGCTCTGCCGGTTGACCAGTTCCTCCGCGCTGCGGATCTCGGCGCTGCCACCGGCGTAGGTCTTGCCGTTCAGCTCCACGGCCTGGGCCGCGATCTTCAGGTCGCCCTGGCTGGAGGCCTGGGCCAGGCTCAGCTTGCCGCTGGCGTCGATGCGGATGTCGCCGCCGCTGGCGGCCATGTCGCCGGCCAGCTTCACCCCCACGCCCTGCTCGGTGCCGACCAGGCGGATCGCCCCGGCGTACATCCCGCCCAGCGCCGAGCTGTCGATCGCCAGCTGTGGCTTCTCGCTGCCATCGGCGGCGCGCGGCGTGGCCTGCAGGCTGTCGGCCTGGACGTCGTTGCGGCCGGTGACGATGTTGAGGTTCTTCGCGTAGAGCTTGGCGTTGAGCTTGGCGCTGCGGGTGATCAGGTCGAACTGTTCGAGGTTGCCGACGTTCAGTTCGGCGCCTTCGACGACGATGTCGCCGCCATCCACCTGGAAGCGCTCCAGGCGCTGGCCGTCCATGATCGGCTTGCCGGTGGTGAGGGTCGCGCGCGGCGTGTTGATGAAGCCGCAGCCCTGGCAGGTGATGCCGTGCGGGTTGGCGACGATCACCCGCGCCGACTGCCCGGCCACCTCGGTGTAGCCGGCCAGGGTGCTGCGGTTGCCGCCGGTGACCTGGTTGAGGATCACCTGCGCCGCCTGGCCCTTGAGGTTGGGGTTGCCGAGGATGATCCCGCCGAGCTGGGTACCCTGGGTCTTGCCGGTGGCGTTGTTGAGGATCAGCCCGTTGGCGCCGACGTTGTAGTCGCGGAAATGGTTGTTCGACAGCCCGGCGCCGTTGGGCGTGGCGATATTGACGATGGGCACGCCGTTGCCCGCCTGGCCCAGGCCGGTGTTGCCGCCGGCGGCCTTGTCCAGCGCCAGCCCCGCCGCCGCGGCGACGATCGGGTTGAGGAACAGGATGCCGGCCAGGGACAGGGCGATGCACTGGTTCAGCGGGCTGCGGATGTCCATATCGTTACTCCTTGGCGGGTAGGGGCCCGGCGAGGTTAAGCAAGGTTTTCCAAGGAAAGGGCCTCGATGCAGGTAGGCGCTTTCCTAAAGCGTTCAGGAGGTCGCCGCGTCTTCAGAAGAACGCGTCGACCCGGAAATAGATCGGGTGCTCGCGCCGCTCGATGGCGCTGGGCCGCTCCAGCGAGCGGGCGAAGCCGACGCTGGCGGCGAAATAGCGGCCGCGGGCATCCAGTTCGATGGCGTTGCCGCTCATGCGCCCGCTGGCGCCGTCGTTGTAGCGGTCGTGGCGGATCACGCCGACGTCGTAGGCGAAGGCCACGCCGTATTCCTGCAGCCAGGGCCGCAGCGGCGCCCATTCCACCGCACGCCGCCAGCGCAACTGGTTGCGCCAGTAGCCGCCGCTGTCGCCGGTCAGGGTCTGGTCCTTGAAGCCGCGCACCGAGCTGTTGCCGCCGAGGCTGATGCGCTGCGGGCTGAACAGCACGTCCTCACTCCTTTGCCCGGTGGCCAGGCTGTCGAAGCTGAAGCGCTCGCCCCATAGCTGGAACGGCTGCAGGTAGCTGAGGGTCAGGCTGTACTTGTCGTAGCGCGCATTCGGATCGCCCGCCTGCGGGTGGCCGCGACCCTGCGCGCCAAGGGCGCCGATGCCCTGCTGCCAGCCGAGGTCGAGGTTGACGAAGCCACTGCCGATCCGCCGGCCATGGTTGAAGCCGAGCTGGGTCTCGGTGATCCGCGTGCTCTGGTCTTCCAGGCGGGTGTCTTCGACATAGTTGTTGGTGCGCTGGTGGCTGAGCCCCAGGCTCATGGCGGTCTTGCTCACACCGTCGCGGTGCAGCACGCGTTCGGCGCGGAACTGGTGGCTGCGGCTGTCGCCATCGAGCTTGAAGGGGAAGCCGCTGGCCTCGTTGCGCGTGCGGTAGTCGCTCTGGCTGTAGCCGTAGGTGAAGGTCCACCAGCCCCAGGGCAGGCTGTAGAACAGGCTCTGGCTGTCGGAATGGCGCCAGCGGTCGGTCACCGCGTCGCGGTTGGCGCGCAGGTTGAGCTGGTCGGCCAGGCCCAGCGGGCTGTCCCAGTCCAGACCCAGGCCCATCTGCTGCTCGCCGGTGCTGACGTCGCCGTCGTTGTTGCGCGTGGCGGAGACCCGCCAGGGCTTGTCGCGCTCGCCCTTGAGACGCACTCGGCTGCCGCCGACCTCGCTGCCGGGCACTAGCTCCAGTTGCGCCTGGCGCGACGGCAGGCGACTCAACTGGTCGACCAGTTGCTCCAGTTCGCGCAGGTCGAGCAACTCGCCGGTCCTGCCCGGAAAGCTCATCGCCAGTTCGCGCGGGCTGGCCAGCGCGGAGCTGTCCAGGCCCTCCAGGCGGCCTTCGACGACGATGATGCGCAGGGTCCCGGAGGCCAGGTCCTGCTGTGGCAGGTAGGCGCGGGTGGTGACGTAGCCGCGATCCAGGTAATGGTCGGTGACGGCCTTGAGCAGCGCATTGAGCTGGCCGACGCCCAGGCAGCGCCCCTGGTAGGGCGCCAGCAGTTGGCGACGCGCGCTTTCGCCGAGGTGCCCGGCGCCTTCCATCTCGATGCGGCGGATCTCGAAGCAGCGCTCGTCGTCGCCGGAGGCATCCGCAGCGGCGGGCGCTCCCTTGCCGGGCAGTTGCTGGAGTTCCTCCAGGCGCTTGCGCTGTTCGTCCAGCAGGCGCTGCTGGCGGTCGCGGATCAGGTCGCGGTCGCCGGGGGAGGTGAAGGGGGCGGCGCTGGC
>NZ_KV828495.1:0-311 GCF_001836405.1 Pseudomonas sp. HMSC057H01
CGCCGTGGCGGCGAAAGGAAGATCGAAACTCGTCTGACTGCTCGCCGCGATGGCGTGGCCTGGGTGGCGTGATCATGGCCTGGGACAGAAACGATCCTCTCAACATCCTGGCGCTGCAGCTCGACGGTGAACTGCGCGCAGCGGCCGACTTCTGCCATGGCTACAACGGGCCGGCACAGCGCGCTTTCGCCCGGCACATCCAGGGCCTGGGCAAGACGCTCGACGAGCTTACCGTGGCAGACCTGAAGGCGGCGGCCGCATTTGCGGACGCAGAACTGAACGACCTGCAACAGAGAGGGCTGATCTGACGC
>NZ_KV828496.1:0-114607 GCF_001836405.1 Pseudomonas sp. HMSC057H01
GCAGACCAAGAACCTGCTGGTGAGCTACGACATCAATCCGCTGGGCTTCTTCTAGTAGGACCCCGGACCGGCCGCGACCGCTCTTTCCCGGAGCGGTCGCGCCGGCTCGTGAAACACGCCGCCGAGGCTGACGGCGGCGCCCCTTCCACCTCCTCGCCAAGCCGATTGCAGAGCGGCTGGCATAGCTATTGCCTGCGTTCACCACGTACAGCACACCACCGGGAAAACCGGGGTCGATAACAACAAGATTGAGGTGAAAAACCCATGTCCCTCGAACAAACCGGCCATGCGCCCGCAACTTCCGGGGTCGACTTCGAAAGCGTCGACGCCGACTACTTCCAACACCGTCAACTGAAGAAAGGCGCCGCCGGCTGGGTCCTGCTGGTCGGGCTCGGCGTCGCCTACGTGATCTCCGGCGACTACGCCGGCTGGAACTTCGGCCTGGCCCAGGGCGGCTGGGGCGGGATGTTCCTCGCCACCCTGCTGATGGCCACCATGTACCTGTGCATGTGCTTCTCGCTCGCCGAGCTGTCTTCGATGATCCCTACCGCCGGCGGCGGCTACGGCTTCGCCCGCAGCGCCTTCGGGCCCTGGGGCGGCTTTCTCACCGGCACCGCGATCCTCATCGAATACGCCATCGCCCCGGCGGCCATCGCCTGCTTCATCGGCGCCTACTGCGAGTCGCTGTTCGGCGTCGGCGGCTGGCTGATCTACCTGGTGTTCTACATCGTGTTCATCGGCATCCACATCCTCGGCGCCGGCGAGGCGCTGAAGCTGATGTTCGTCATCACCGCGGTGGCGGCCATCGCCCTCGGCGTGTTCATTGTCGCGATGGTTCCGCACTTCGACTCGGCCAACCTGTTCAACATCCCGCAGACCGCGGCGACCGGCGCCAGCAGCTTCCTGCCGTTCGGCTATGTCGGGGTCTGGGCGGCGATCCCCTACGCGATCTGGTTCTTCCTCGCCGTCGAAGGCGTGCCGCTGGCCGCCGAGGAAACCAAGAACCCCAAGCGCGACCTGCCGCGCGGACTGATCGGCGCCATGTTGGTGCTTCTCGCCTTCGCCGCACTGATTCTGGTCGTCGGTCCCGGGGCCGCCGGAGCCAAGGAGCTGATGGGCTCGGGCAATCCCCTGGTGGAAGCGCTGGAGTCGGCCTACAAGGGTTCGACCTGGATGAGCCAGTTCGTCAACCTGGTCGGCCTGGCCGGGCTGATCGCCAGCTTCTTCTCGATCATCTATGCCTACTCGCGGCAGATCTTCGCCCTCTCCCGCGCCGGCTACCTGCCGCGCAGCCTCTCGCTGACCAACCGCAAGAAGGCGCCGGTACTGGCCCTGGTGGTGCCGGGGGTGATCGGCTTCGGCCTGTCGCTGACCGGCCAGGGCGACCTGCTGATCCTGGTCGCGGTGTTCGGCGCGACCATCTCCTACGTGCTGATGATGGCCGCGCACATCACCCTGCGCATCCGCCGCCCGGACATGCAGCGCCCCTACCGCACCCCTGGCGGCATCCTCACCTCCGGCGTAGCCCTGGCGCTGGCCTGCGTCGCGGTGGTCGCCGGCTTCCTGGTCGACCCGCGGGTCGTGGTCGGCGCGGTGGCGATCTACGCTGTACTGATCGGCTACTTCGCCCTGTACAGTCGGCATCACCTGGTGTCCGGCACCCCGGAAGAGGAGTTCGCCGCGATCCAGGCGGCGGAACAGGACCTGCGCTGAGAGCGACAACGACAAAGCCCGGCCCGCCGCATGGCGAGGCCGGGCACTGGAGACACACATGGCACGTTTCACCCATAGCGTCGGCGGCGAGACCTACCGCTTCGACAGCCTCAAGGACGTGATGGCCAAGGCCAGCCCCGCGCGCTCCGGCGATTTCCTCGCCGGCGTCGCGGCGAGCAACGACGGCGAGCGGGTCGCCGCGCAGATGGCCCTGGCCGACATCCCGCTCAAACACTTCCTCGACGAGGCGCTGATTCCCTACGAGGACGACGAGGTCACCCGCCTGATCATCGACACCCACCAGCGCGACGCCTTCGCCCCGGTGTCCCATCTCACCGTCGGCGGCTTCCGCGACTGGCTGCTCGGCGACGCCGCCGACGAGGCCAGCCTGCGCGCCCTGGCTCCGGGCCTGACGCCGGAAATGGCAGCGGCGGTATCGAAGATCATGCGTGTCCAGGACCTGGTCCTGGTGGCGCAGAAGATCCGCGTGGTCACCCGCTTCCGCAACACCCTCGGCCTTCGCGGCCGACTCTCCACCCGCCTGCAACCGAACCACCCGACCGACGACCCGGCCGGAATCGCCGCGAGCATCCTCGACGGCCTGCTGTTCGGCAATGGCGACGCGATGCTCGGGATCAACCCGGCCACCGACAGCATGGCCTCGATCTGCGCCCTGCTGGAGATGCTCGACGCGATCATCCAGCGCTACGAGATTCCCACCCAGGCCTGCGTGCTGACCCACGTCACCAGCTCCATCGAGGCGATCAACCGCGGCGTGCCGCTGGACCTGGTGTTCCAGTCGATCGCCGGCACCGAGGCGGCCAATGCCAGCTTCGGCATCAGCCTGAAGATCCTCCAGGAAGGCTACGAGGCCGGGCTCAGCCAGAAGCGCGGCACCCTCGGCAACAACCTGATGTACTTCGAGACCGGCCAGGGCAGCGCGCTCTCGGCCAACGCCCATCACGGCGTCGACCAGCAGACCTGCGAGACCCGCGCCTATGCGGTGGCTCGTCACTTCAAGCCGTTCCTGGTGAACACCGTGGTCGGCTTCATCGGTCCCGAGTACCTATACAACGGCAAGCAGATCATCCGCGCCGGCCTGGAAGACCACTTCTGCGGCAAGCTGCTCGGCGTGCCGATGGGTTGCGACATCTGCTACACCAACCATGCCGAGGCCGACCAGGACGACATGGACATGCTCCTGACCCTGCTGGGCGTCGCCGGGATCAACTTCATCATGGGCATTCCCGGCTCCGACGACGTGATGCTCAACTACCAGACCACCTCCTTCCACGACGCCCTCTATGCGCGCCAGACGCTGGGCCTGAAGCCGGCGCCGGAATTCGAGGACTGGTTGCAGCGGATGGGAATCTTCACCCAGGCCGACGGGCGCATCCGCTTCGGCGACGAGCTACCGCCGGCGTTCCGCCAGGCCCTGGCGCAACTGGCCTGAGGAGATGCCGATGAACGACAAGCACCTGCCCGACGCCAGCGCCGAGAACCCCTGGCTGCCGCTGCGCCAGCTGACCCCCGCGCGGATCGCCCTGGGCCGCACCGGCACCAGCCTGCCGACCCGCCCGCAACTGGACTTCCAGTACGCCCACGCCCAGGCGCGCGACGCCGTGCACCTGCCCTTCGACCATGCGGCCATCAGCGACGGCCTGCGCCAGCGCGGCCGCGACAGCCTGCTGCTGCACAGCGCCGCCGCCGACCGCCACGTCTACCTGCAACGCCCGGACCTCGGCCGGCGCCTCGACGAGGCCTCGGTGCAACGCCTGCGCGAACACGCCGCCGGCTACGACGGGCAGATCGACCTGGCCATCGTGGTCGCCGACGGCCTCTCCGCGCTGGCCGTGCAGCGTCACACCCTGCCCTTCCTCGAACGCCTGGAGGAACAGGCGCTGGCCGAAGGCTGGTCGCTGTCGCCGGTGGTCCTGGTGGAACAGGGACGGGTGGCGGTGGCCGACGAGATCGGCGAATTGCTGCGGGCGAAGATGAGCGTGATCCTGATCGGCGAGCGTCCCGGCCTCAGCTCGCCGGACAGCCTCGGCCTGTACTTCACCTGGGCCCCGCGGGTCGGTCTCACCGACGCCTATCGCAACTGCATCTCCAACGTCCGTCTGGAAGGCCTCAGCTACGGCATGGCCGCGCACCGCCTGCTCTACCTGATGCGCGAGGCCTGCCGGCGGCAGCTTTCCGGGGTCAACCTGAAGGACGAGGCGGAGGTCCAGGCGCTGGAAGGCGAGGCTCCGCGCACCGGCAACTTCCTCCTGGCGAGGGACTGAGCCTCCCGGCCGAAGGATGGGCCGGCGCGCGACGCCCCCTCCTTCGACCGATTCAAACGTTCGCTTGGATTGCGCTTTCCAGGGAGATTGGGCAGCATCGAGGCGTTGCTGGCATGCAGCCTGCATCGTCCCGGCAGCCCCTTCCCGCAATGCGAGGCCCGTCATGCGAATCGTGCAAGCCACCCTCGAACACCTCGACCTGCTGGCGCCGCTGTTCGTCAAGTACCGCGAATTCTACGGCATGCTCTCCTACCCCGAGTCCTCGCGGAAATTCCTCGAGAAACGCCTGCGCCGCAAGGAGTCGGTGATCTACCTGGCGCTGGCCGACGAAGAAGACCGGCTGCTCGGTTTCTGCCAGCTCTATCCGAGCTTCTCCTCGCTGTCGCTCAAGCGCGTCTGGATCCTCAACGACATCTACGTCGCCGAGGAGGCGCGCCGGCAACTGGTCGCCGACCACCTGCTGCAACACGCCAAGCAGATGGCCCGGGAAACCCATGCGGTGCGCATGCGTGTCTCCACCAGCGTCGACAACGAGGTAGCGCAGAAAGTCTACGAGTCGATCGGCTTCCGCGAAGACCAGGAGTTCAAGAACTACACCCTGCCGATCAGCGACGAACTAAGCTGAAGACAAAGGCACGGCACTTCCCAACCGATAGCTCAGAGCAGAGGCATCCATGGGTTCGCGCACCTGGCACTGGCCCGGCGTCCTGCTCGGCCTGCTCCTCGCCACGGCCGGCGCGCAGGCCGACACCCTGCGCGTGGCGACCCTCGACTGGGCGCCCTACGTCGGCCCCGACCTGCCGGGCAAGGGCCTCGCCAGCCGCATCCTCGACGAAGCCCTGGCCCTCGACGGGCACCGCGCCGAACTGGTGTTCCTGCCCTGGCAACGTGCCCTGAAGGAAGCCGCCGAGGGGCGCTTCGACGCCCTCATGCCGGCCTACCTGTCGCCCGAGCGGCGCGAACTGTTCCACGCCACCATCCCCCTGCTCGACTCGCAACTGGGCTTCTTCCGCCAGCGCGAGCGCCTGCTGCCGGTCAATCCCGCGCATCTGGAAAGCCTGCGTCCGTACCGCATCGGCGTGGTCCGCGGCTACGTCAACCGGGAGGATTTCGACGCCGACCGCAGCCTGACCAAGGACGCGGTGACCAACGACTGGCAGAACCTCGAGAAGCTCCTGCGCGGGCGTATCGACCTGGCCGTGGTCGATCGCTACACCGGCTACCACCTGCTGGCGCGCAACGTGCCGGCGCTGAAGGATCGCCTGGTGTTCATCGAACCGCCGCTGGAGGTCAAGCCGCTCTATGTACTGGTGCCGAAAAGACACGCCCGCGGCGCCGCCCTTGCCGCCAGCCTCGACCGCAACCTGCGCCTGATGCGTCGCAGCGGCCGGCTGGAACAACTGATCGCCGAAGCGCACCTCGAACGCAGCGGGCAGACCCGCACGCTGGCCGTCGATCCGTTAACCGGCCAGGCCGACCAGCAGCGCAGCCCCGGCCAGGAGCAGGACCAGGGCCAGCACGCCCCGTTGCAACCGGCGTGGCGCAAAGACCCGCTGGGGATGCGCTAGCGGCTTCTGCAAGGCCAGCCAGAATTCCGACAACGCTTCGAAGCGCGCCTCCGGACGCGGCGCCAGGGCCCGCGCCAATACCCCGTCCCAGCCGACCGGCAGGTCCGCCTGACGCTCGCCCAGCGGCTCGTAGCGGCATCCGCCGTCGCTCTCCGGGCAGGCGATCGACGGCCAGCGACCACAGAGCAGCCAATAGAACAGCGCCGCCAGGGCAAACTGGTCGGCCCGGCCATCGAGCGCCTCGCCGCGACGCAACTCCGGCGCCAGCGGCACGCTGTCCGCAGGCAGCGCCTGGCGCGCCACGCCCGGCAGTATCGCCGCTGCCTCGGGGAGGAACAGCAGGCGCCCACCCTCGTCCAGCAGGATCTGCCGCGGCGCCAGCCACAAGCCCTGTACACCGCGCCGCTGCAAGGCGCGAACCGCATCGATAAGTTGTTCCAGGAGGACCAGCGCGCATTGCGGTTCCAGCGGCAGGTGCGCTGGCGCCCAATCCAGCAGGCTGCGCATCGGCCAGCGCGGCGGAGCGAACAACTGGAAGGCATGACGACGCAACCGGGGCGACGACAATACTCGCGGCAGGCTCTCCGCACGGCAGCGCCGCAGTGCCCATTCGCGCTGCCAGAACGCTTCGTCGGCATCGGCCGCCGCGAGCAGCAGCAACGCCTCGCGTCCTTGCTCGTCGCAGGCGCGGAACAGCCGCCCGGGCGGGCCGAACGCGCAAGCCGCCTGCAAGGTCCAGCCATCCACGCAGTCGCCGGGGCACGCCGCGCCCAGCGCTGGCCAGCCGGTATGCCGTGGCGCCGCTGGGGCGCGCTCGAGCGCCCCCGGCAAGACCAGCGCCACCGCCCCCGGCGCATGCAGCAACGGCTGCAGCACGCCCTCCAGGCGCCCCGTGATCAGCCCGGCACAACGTTCTCCGAGGGCGCGCAGGTCGGCCACTTCGAGCAACGGCTGGGGCGCCAGCACCAAGGGCTCGCCGGCCACCTGGGTCAGGTTGTGCTGGACCAGCGCCAGCTCCGCGCTGCTACCCAGCGGCTGGCCGCTCCCTCCCATGCGCTGCAGGCTGCCCTGGCGATAACGCAGCAGGCCGACGGCGCCGCACTGGAGAAAGTGCACGCCCCCGGCATGGACCAGCAGCAACCCCGCCGCCAGCTCGAGCACGCCCGGCTCGCCTTCGCGGCGCCGGCGATACAGCTGCATGTTCAGCGAAGCCAGGACCTGCCGCGCCGCCTGCGCTTCCGGCCAACCCTCGGGGGTACAGGCGTAGTCGGCGAACAGTGCGTCGAGATGGCCTTCGATGGCCTGCACCACGTTGGCGCAACCGCGTCCCCAGAGCAGCGCCAGGAGAAACGCCGGAGCCCGTCCGGGGCGAGGCGCGAGCCATTCGGCGCGAACCCGCGCGGCCTGCCCCGGCAAGTCGCGCCCGGTGCCCAGGGCGAGACTGAGCGGTGGCTGGGCAAAAGGCTGGAGTGTCATCGCACGCCCTTCCCTGCTAGAAATTTCTCCTGTTCTTGCAGACTTTATGCCGACCAATTTCGGAAAAATTACCGAAACATCCTGCAATCAGTGGTTTTGCCGGGATCGCGACAAACAGCCCCCCACCCATCCGGACGCCCCCCTATAATGGCGGCCCTCTGCCGCTCAACGCGTTGTCTCCGCAGGTTGCTCAATGGACTTCAACCCAATCGATCTGATTCTCCACCTGGATACCTACCTGGCCATGCTGGTCAGCAACTATGGCGTCTGGATCTACGCCATCCTGTTCCTGGTGATCTTCTGTGAAACCGGCCTGGTGGTGACTCCGTTCCTCCCCGGCGACTCGCTGCTGTTCATCGCCGGCGCCATCTGCGCCACCGGCGGCATGGACCCATGGCTGCTCGGCGGGCTGCTGATGGTCGCGGCGATCACCGGCGACAGCACCAACTACGTGATCGGCCGGACCCTCGGCAAGCGGCTGTTCAGCAACCCCGACTCGAAGGTTTTCCGCCGCGACTACCTCGACCGCACCCATGAGTTCTACGAACGCCACGGCGGCAAGACCGTGACCCTGGCGCGCTTCCTGCCCATCGTGCGGACCTTCGCGCCCTTCGTCGCCGGCATGGCGAAGATGCACTACCCGCGCTTCGTCATGTTCAGCGTGGTCGGCACCGTGGCCTGGGTCGGCGGCCTGGTGACCCTGGGCTACTTCTTCGGCAACGTGCCGTTCATCAAGAAGAACCTGTCGCTGCTGGTGATCGGCATCATCCTGCTGTCGCTGCTGCCGATGATCCTCGGCTTCATTCGCCATCGCCTGCAGGCGAGCGCCGCCAAACAGGCCAAGGCCCAGAGCGACTGAGCATGTGGTCGTTCCGCGCCTGGCGGCGCCGGCGCCTGCTGGCGCGCCACCCGGTGGCCGAAGAGCTCTGGCAGCGGGTACGCCGGCACCTGCCGATCCTCGACGGCCTGGACGCCGACGAGGACCGCCGCCTGCGCGAGCGGGCCGTGCTGTTTCTCGCCGACAAGCACCTGACCGCACTCGCCGGCGTCGATCTCGACGACTTCGGCCGCCTGCTGCTGGCGGCGCAGGCGCAACTGCCGCTGTTGCACCTGCCGGAGCTGAACTGGTACCAGGGCTTCCACGAGCTGGTGCTGTATCCCGACGATTTCGTCAGCCCGCAGAAACACCGCGACGCCAGCGGCGTAGTCCATGAGTTCGACGACGAACGCAGCGGCGAGACCTCCCTGCAAGGGCCGGTGGTCCTGGCCTGGCCCGGCGTCGTCGGCGGGGGTGGCTGGGATGCCTACAACCTGGTGATCCACGAACTGGCGCACAAGCTGGACATGCTCAACGGCGACGCCAACGGCCTGCCGCCGCTGCACGCCGGCATGCGCATCGGCGACTGGGCGAGCGCCATGCAGGCCGCCTACGACGAGATGAACGCCCTGCTCGACCGCGATCCCGACGCGCAGACCGCCATCGATCCCTATGCGGCGGAAGATCCGGCGGAGTTCTTCGCCGTTACCAGCGAGTATTTCTTCACCGCTCCGGATCTCCTCCACGAGGCCTATCCGGCGGTATACCGGCAGCTCCAGTTGTTCTACCGCCAGGACCCACTGCAACGCCTGCGCCGCCTGCAGGCCGAGCATCCGGACTACCGCGAGGCGGCGGGCGACACGACTAACGGCTGAATGCCGGTACATGGCATCGACAACCGAATATGCCTATAATCGCGGCCTCTTTTTTGGCCAGAAACCTCTGGAGTCACCCATGAGCTACAGCAAGATCCCGGCCGGCAAGGACCTGCCGAACGACATCTACGTCGCTATCGAGATTCCGGCCAACCATGCGCCGATCAAGTACGAGATCGACAAGGACACCGACTGCCTGTTCGTCGACCGTTTCATGGCCACCCCGATGTTCTACCCGGCCAACTACGGCTTCATCCCGAACACCCTGGCCGACGACGGCGACCCGCTGGACGTGCTGGTGGTGACCCCCTATCCGGTCGCTCCCGGTTCGGTGATCCGCGCGCGCCCGGTTGGCGTCCTGCACATGACCGACGAGGCAGGCGGCGACGCCAAGCTGATCGCCGTGCCGCACGACAAGCTGAGCGTCCTGTACAAGGACGTGAAGGAATACACCGACCTGCCGGCCCTGCTGCTGGAGCAGATCAAGCACTTCTTCGAGAACTACAAGGATCTCGAGAAAGGCAAGTGGGTCAAGGTCGAAGGCTGGGGCAACGCCGACGCCGCCCGCGCCGAGATCACCAAGGCCGTGGCCGCGTTCCAGAAGTAAGCGCGCCTCGCCGAAAAGAAGCCCCGCAGCCGCGGGGCTTTTTCATTCTCCCTCGCCGACCGCCAAGGTCGGTCTCGCCCCCCGCGCCGCTCAGTCGACCGTCGCCACGCTCTCCAACCGATATCCGTAGCCGTAGATGGTCAGCAACTGCCAACCACGCTCGGCGGTCAGGCCAAGCTTGTTGCGCAGGCGATAGATGTGCGTATCCAGCGGCCGCGAGGACAACACTTCCTCGTGGGGCCAGAAGCGCTCGTAGAGATATTCCCGCGATAACGGCCGTCCCAGGTTGGCGAACAGGCAGCGGGCCAGGCGGTATTCGCGCTCGGTCAGGCTGATCGGCGCGCCGGCCCGGGTCACGGTCAGCTCGGCATCGTCGAAGCTGAGGTCGTTGAAAGTCTGCACCTCATGCTGCGCGGGACGCGTTCCCCCGTGGCGACGCAGCACGGCGGCTACCCGCGCCTTCAGTTCGTTGGGCCGGAACGGCTTGCTGACATAGTCGTCGGCGCCGCTGTTCAACGCCTGCACGATGTCCTGTTCGGCGTCACGGCTGGTCAGCATGATCGCCGGCGGCGGCGCATCCAGATGCTCGCGGCTCCAGCGCAGCAATTGCAGGCCGCTGAGGTCCGGCAACTGCCAGTCGAGGATCAGCAGGTCGAAGGTTTCCCGCTTGAGCTGCTTGAGCAGGTCCTCGCCACGGGCGAAACGGTGCACCGTCCAGGCCTGTTCGCCCTGCGCGGGTATCTGCTGCAAGGTCTGCTCGACCCGGTCCAGTTCGGCCGACTCGTCGTCCAGTATCGCGACACGCATAAAAGCTGGTCCTGTTCAATCGGGCTAACGCCCCTTTTTCGCTCCAGGAACGGCGAATTACGTACAAATCTGAAGAATTGTGACGAATCTCTCTGGTCGCGACCAGCCCTTGATAGCCTGATTCCAAATAGCCATTAAGCGGGACGAAGAGCCCGTGAGCCAGCGCCAGCCTGACCTATCAAGGAGTCGTAGCCATGGGTTTCCGGCCAGTTAGCCAACGTTTGCGTGACATCAACCTGCAGGCCCTCGGCAAGTTTTCCTGCCTTGCCCTGGTCCTCGGCCTGGAATCGGTGAGCCATCCGGCCGGTCCGGTCCAGGCCCCATCGTTCAGCCAGGGCACCGCCAGCCCGTCCTTCGCCACTCCGCTCGGCCTCGACGGCCCGGCCCGCGCCAGGGCCGAGATGTGGAACGTCGGCCTGTCCGGCGCCGTCAGCGTGCGTGACGAGTTGCGCTGGGTGTTTTGAACGCGACGAATCTGAAATAGCGCGGAAGAATCTGAAGAAATATGGCAAATCTCACAGCAGACAAATCGCGCTTGGTAGATTTCCAACCGCTGAGTAGGCCAAGGAGCAAATGGATTGCTCCGACACAGGGATGTGTAAACCCGCTCCGGCGGGCCGTGGGACGAGACCACTCGAACCACAGTCAGGGGTCGGTGACGGACGATCGCCCCAGGCAACCGAGCCAATCCCCCCAGGGCTGGCTTCGACACACGGATGTGTCATCTCCCCTTCCTTGTTCGAATCATCCCCTCCCGCTATCCGGACGCCTCGATCCGCGTCCCACCCTGGATCTGAAAAGGACCTCATCATGAAGCAATACGGAGCAGAGTTCTTCGGCACCTTCTGGCTGGTATTGGGCGGCTGCGGCAGCGCAGTACTCGCTGCCGGCGTACCGGAACTGGGAATCGGCTACCTCGGCGTGGCCCTGGCGTTCGGCCTCAGCGTGCTGACCATGGCCTATGCCATCGGCCCGATCTCCGGCGCACACCTGAACCCCGCGGTATCGGTAGGCCTGTGGGTCGGCGGGCGCTTCCCGGCCAGCCAACTGCTGCCCTATGTCGTCGCCCAGGTCCTCGGTGGCCTCGCCGCCGGCGGCGTGCTGTACCTGATCGCCAGCGGCAAGGCCGGCTTCGACCTAGCCGCCGGCTTCGCCTCCAATGGCTACGGCGAACACTCGCCGGGCGGCTACTCGTTGCAAGCCGCGCTGGTCAGCGAAGTGGTACTTACCGGCATGTTCCTGCTGATCATCCTCGGCGCCACCTCCAAGCGCGCGCCGCAGGGCTTCGCGCCGATCGCCATCGGCCTGACCCTGACCCTGATCCACCTGATCAGCATCCCGGTCACCAACACCTCGGTGAACCCGGCGCGCAGCACCGCGGTCGCCCTGTACGTCGGCGACTGGGCGGTTTCCCAGCTGTGGCTGTTCTGGGTCGCGCCGATTCTCGGTGCGGTACTCGGCGCCCTGGCCTATCGCCTGATCGGCGACAAGAACGACTGAACCGAAGCGCCTGGCCCAACCGCCAGGCGCTGCGGCCGAGGAAACGACAAGGGAGCCTGCGGGCTCCCGATGTCGTTGCAAGGATTGCGAAACCGGCGCCCGATCAGGCAGATTGCAGCCTGACCGGACCGCCAGCGATACCTGACCCGCCGCCCAGTGAAGCCTATGACAGCCCTCGCCCTTACTTCCCGATCCCTCTTTCCGGCTTGCGCCGCCCTGGCGCTGGGCGGACTGTTGACGCTGCTCGCCGGCTCCGTCGCGGCCGCGCCGGCCAAGACGAAACGGCCGCCGTTCATCGAGCAGGGCGAAACGTGCCTGCCCCAGCCGCTCCCCGCCAGCGTGCTCTATCTCGCCGGCGACGCCTGGAAGCTCGACGCCAAGGGCAACCAGACGCCCCTGGAAGAAGGCATGGACATCGACGAACTGGAAGGCGTCAAGACCTCTCCGACCGCCTTCGTCAGCCTGCTGCTCGGCGACGGCAGCCGCATCGTCCTGCCCTCCAGTTCGGAAGTCACCCTGCACCTCGACGAGGACACCGGCATTCCGCAGATCGCCCTGCGCGCGGGGCAGGTCGAGTCCTATGTCCTGAAGAGAAAGAGCGATCACGACCGCTTCCAGGTGCTGACCCCGGTCGGCGTACTGGGCGTGCGCGGTACCCACTTCCGCGCCCGCACCGAAGACGGCCAGGCGCTGACCGAAGTGCTCGACGGGCGCGTCGCGGTGAACCGCGAGCTGACCAGCGACGACCTGCCGCTCAACGGCAGGCGCCCGGCCCGCAAGGCGGCGCAGGCCGAGCCGGACGAGGACGTGCTGGTCGACGCCCGCCGCGGCCTGAAGGTCAAGCCGCAGGGCAAGCTGACGCCGGTGGACCTGCTACCCGCCCCGCAATTGCGCGGCCAGGGCGGCGAGCACGGCGAGTCGCCGGTTTGGAAGCTCTATCTTGCCCCGCTGCACGGCGCCAAGCGCTACCGTGCCCAGGTGGCCAGCGATCCGGACTTCCTGCGCATCCAGCAGGAGCGTTTCTCGAGCACTCCGGAAGTCAGTTTCAGCGGACTCAAGGCGGCCTTCTACCACGTCCGTCTCTCGGCCTTCGACAACGACGGCCTGGAGGGCGAGACCAGCGTCTACGACATTCTCTACTACCCGCGAGGCGGCAGTGCCCGATAGGGCGCCGGGGCCTCGCCGATGAAGGCGCTCGACCGCCAGGACGAGCCCAGCCAGGCGCAGCGGCTGTTCCGCGGCCTGGTGCGCGAATGGCTGCTGGTCAGCCTGCTGCTCCTTCCGCTCACCGCCCTGCTTTCGCTGAGCAGCGGCCTGCCGCTGAACAACCTGCTCTACGACCGCCTGCGCAACCTCACCCCGCTGGCCGTCGATCCGCGCATCCTCGTCGTCGCCATCGACGACCGTAGCCTGGAAAGCCTCGGTCGTTGGCCCTGGCCGCGCAGCGTCCACGCCGAGCTGCTGGATCGCCTGGCCGCCGCCGGCGCACGCAGCGTACTGCTCGACGTGATCTTCAGCGAACCCTCCTCCAATCCGGACAGCGACCGCCAGTTGGCAAGATCGCTGTGCCGGGCCGGCAACGTCCTCCTGCCACTGCTGCGCGAAAGCGTGCCGCGCTACGGCGAACCGCCACGGGAGATACCGCCGACCGCGCCGCTGGCCGGCTGCGCCGCCGGCATCGGGCATATCAACGTCGAAGCGGACAGCGACGGCACGGTGCGCAGCGTCTACCTGCGCGAAGGACCGCTCGGCCAGCCGCGCCCGCTGCTCGCCTGGCAAGCATTCGCCGATGCCGGCGCCATGCCCATGCCCGGCCTCGACGACATGCGCAACCTGCCCGGCTGGCAGCGTGACCACGCCATCCGCATTCCCTTCATCGGTGCCGACGCGGGCTTCCCCAGCGTGCCCTACGTCAGCGTGTTGCGCGGCGAGGTGCCGGACAGCCTGCTGCGCGACCGCCTGGTCCTGGTCGGCGCCACCGCGCCGGGCCTCGGCGACCGCTATGTCACCCCGCTGTCGGCCAGCCTCGGCACCACGCCGGGGGTGGAGATCCAGGCCAACATCCTCAACGGCCTGTTGCAGCAGCGCACCGCCGTCGACCTGCAACCCTGGCTCGCCGCCCTGCTCTCCGCCGCCAGCGTAGCGCTGCTGCTCGGCCTGATGCTGTTCCGCTCGCGCCACGCCTTGCTCCTCACCCTGGCCTGCGCGGCCCTGGCCCTGGGTCTTTCCTGGGCGCTGCTGCTCAACGGCTGGTGGTGGTCACCGCTGGCCAGCCTGGTCGGCCTGCTGCTGGCCTACCTGATCTGGAGCTGGCGCCGGCTGAACGCGGTGCTCGCCTACTTCGGCTGGGAACTGGCGCGCCTCGACCGCGAGCCCAAGGTGCTGCCCGAGCGGGCCAGCCCCCCGCGCGCCGGCAACGATCCATTGCAGAACCGCATCGCCGCCCTGGAGCAGGCGGTCAGCCGCACCCGCGACAGCCGGCGGTTCATGGCCGACGGCCTGGAAGGCCTGCCGGTGGCGACCCTGATCTGCGACCCGCAGGGGCAGATCCTGCTGGCCAACCGCAAGGCACGCGACCTGTTCGGCGGCGAGCTGCGCGGCGCCGAACTGCGCCAGTGCCTGGCCGAACTCGGCCATCCGAGCCTCGCCGGCGGCGCCCGCCCAACGCTGGAAACCCTGGAAGCCATCGAGTTCCGCGACCATCGGGAACGCGACCTGCGCCTCGACCTGGCGCGCCTGCTGCCGGTCGAAAGCGAAACCGCCATCGGCTGGCTGGTGAGCCTGATCGACCTGAGCGCCGAACGCGATGCCGAGCGCCAGCGCGCCACCCTCCTGCGCTTCCTCTCCCACGACCTGCGCGCGCCGCACTCGGCGATCCTCGCCCTGCTCGACGTTCGCCCCGCCGAGGACGAAGCCGGCCAGCAGGTCTACCGACAGATAGAGCAGCAGGTCCGTCGCGCCCTGGGCCTGACCGACGCCTTCGTGCAACTGGCCAAGGCCGAATCCGACGCCTACCGCTTCGAAGCGTGCATGTTCACCATGTTGGCGATGGACGCCGCCGACCAGCTCTGGCCCCTCGCGCAACAGAAGGACATCGACCTGCGGCGCGACTGGGACGACGAGCAGGAACCGATGGTCTGGGCCGACCCCGGCCTGCTCACGCGCGCGCTGTTCAACCTGCTGGAGAATGCGGTCAAGTACAGCCCGGCGGGGACCGTCGTCAGCCTGAGCATCCGCCTCGAAGGCGACTGGCTGAGCTGCCGGATCGTCGACCAGGGCAAAGGTATCGCGGCCGCCGAACTACCGCGCCTGTTCAGCCAGTACCAGCGCTTCGCTTCCGCCGAGGGCAGCACCGGCCTGGGCCTGGGGCTGGCCATGGTCAAGACGGTGATCGACCGGCACGGCGGCAGGATCGGTTGCCAGAGCCAGGTTGGCCAGGGCACCACTTTCGAGATTCGCCTTCCGCTGCTGAAAGGCGAGGAATAACCGCTACTGGCGGAAGTCGGGTCTTCCTCCAACTTGCATTGGTCTCGAAGTTCGGAATATCCAGGCGGCCGGACTATTCCGCTTCCCGTCTATCGAAACGGCAACTGCCTTCCCTCGTGAAACTCCGCAGGGGGAATCGACGCGTCCCCAACATAGGCACCAGCGAGCGCGACATGGCCGCGTTCCCGCAGCGGAACCAAGGCGCTGCGCCAGCTCCAGGGCTGCCCTGGAAGTCTCGATAACTTCCATCTTTTAACGATAGTTCGTAGGAAGTTTCCCAACAATATAAGTAACTAATCTCAAAAAGAGCCCACTGGAAAAACCAGCCAATAACTCCCGGTAATCTACCGCGCTCATGCGATCCCCTACGCATAACAGCAAACGGCTCAACTTCCAGTGAAACCATGATCGACATAGACAGACTGAGCAAACGCTTTTCCGGCCGGACGGTGGTAAACGACTTGAGCTTCCGGATCGACCGGGGAGAGATCGTCGGTCTCCTCGGCCCAAACGGAGCGGGCAAGTCGACCACCCTGAAGATGCTTTCCGGCTTCCTCGCGCCGAGCGCCGGCAGCATACGCATCTTCGGCTTCGACATGCAGGACAAGGCGCGCCAGGCGCAGAAGCTGATCGGCTACCTGCCGGAGAACGCTCCCAGCTACGGAGAAATGACGGTCGAGGGCTTTCTCGCCTTCGTCGCGTCCATCCGCGACTACAGCGGACGGGAAAAACGTCGGCGCATCGACAGCGCCATGGACTGCATGGAGCTGCGGGATGAGCGCAGGAGCATCATCGAAACCCTGTCCAAGGGCTTCAAGCGTCGCGTCGCGCTGGCCCAGGCGATCCTCCACGATCCCGAGCTGCTCCTGCTCGACGAGCCCACCGACGGCCTCGACCCGAATCAGAAGCACCAGGTCCGGCAACTGGTGAAGAACCTCTCGGAAAGCAAGATCGTGGTGATTTCCACGCACATCCTCGAAGAAGTCTCGTTCATGTGCAGCCGCGCCCTGGTGATCAACGGCGGCCGCCTGCTGGCCGACAACACCCCGGGCGAACTCAGGACCCGCAGCCGCTACCACCATGCCGTCAGCCTCAGCATCGAAGCACCGGTAGACCCGCTGGCCATCGCCATGCTCCCCGGCGTCGCCGGTATAGAAGGATGCCCCGACCGGGCCGGCACCCTGACCATCCTGGCCCGCCCCGGCGCGCAGATCCTTCCCGCGCTCAACCGCCTGATCCACGGCAGCGGCTGGCGGGTATCCGGGGTGCGTACCGAACACGGCCAACTGGAAGAAGTGTTCCGCCAACTGACCCGAGAAACCCCCGCATGACCGCCATCGGCACCATTTTCAGACGCGAGCTGAGCAGCTACTTCGCCACGCCGCTCGCCTATGTGTTCACCCTGGTATTCCTCGTCCTCTCCGGCGTGGCCACCTTCTACCTGGGCGATTTCTTCGAGCGCGGCCAGGCCGACCTGGCGCCGTTCTTTTCCAGCCTGCCCTGGCTCTACCTCCTGCTGATCCCCGCGCTGGCCATGCGCCTGTGGGCCGAGGAGCGCAAGTCCGGCTCCATCGAGATGCTGATGACCCTGCCCGTCTCCCGCGCCACCCTGGTCACCGGCAAGTTCCTGGCGGCCTGGTTCTGCGCCGGGCTGGCGTTGCTGCTGACCTTCCCGATGCCGCTGACGGTGAACTACCTCGGCTCGCCCGACAACGGCGCGATCATCGCCGGCTACCTGGCCGGCTGGCTGCTGTCCGGCGGCTACCTGGCCATCGGATCCTGCATGTCGGCGCTGGCGAAGAACCAGATCATCGCCTTTGCCCTGACCGTTCTCGTCTGCCTGCTGTTCGTCGGCGCCGGCACTCCCCACGTGCAACAGGCGCTCTCCGGCTGGCTTCCGCAATGGCTGCTGGACGGCATTGCCTCGCTGAGCGTGCTGGTCCGTTTCGAGGCGCTCGGCCGGGGCGTGCTCGACGTCCGCGACCTGGCCTACTTCTGCAGCCTGATCGTCGCCTGGCTGGTCGCCACCACCATCGTCATCGACCTGAAAAAGGCAGCGTAGGAAACATCCATGAAACGAACCCTGTACTCGGGCGTCGGCCTGCTGCTGGTCGGCCTGCTGTTCCTCGCTTTCAACCTGCTGTCCAGCCTGCTGCTGCGCGACCAGCAGTTCGACCTCACCCAGCAGAAGCTCTACACCTTCAGCGCCGGCACCCAGGAAGTCCTCGACAGTCTCGACGAACCGCTCAACCTCTACCTGTTCTTTTCGAAAAGCCGCGCCAGTGACCTACCCGCCCTGCGCAACTACGCCCGCCGCGTCGAGGAAGTGCTGGACCTCTATGCACGGCGGAGCCATGGCAATGTCCGATTGTTCGTGATCGATCCCCTGCCATTCTCCGACGACGAGGACCGTGCCGCGCGCTTCGGCCTGCAGGCGCCGCCCATCGGCCCGAATGGCGAAGCCATCTACTTTGGCCTGGCGGCCACCAACCCGACCGACGGCCTCCAGGTGATCCCGTTCTTCTCGCCGGAAGAAGAGCCGCTTCTGGAATACGATCTCAGCCGCCTGGTCCAGGCGCTCGCGCAACGGGAGCGCACGGTAGTCGGCCTGATGAGTTCGCTGCCGATGACCGGGCAGGCGCCCACCGACGGGCAGTCGGGCAGCAGGCCGTGGGCGATGATGGACAAGCTCTACCAACAGTTCGACATCCGCACCCTGGGGCTCGCCTCGACGGAAATCCCCGCCGACATCTCGGTGTTGATGCTGGTGCACCCCAGGCAATTGTCCGAACAGACCCAATACGCCATCGACCAGTTCGTCCTGCGCGGCGGCAAGCTGCTGGCCTTCGTCGATCCTCTGAGTCTCGCCGATGCGGACGGCGGGAAAGGCTCCGACCTGGCCCCGTTGCTGCGTTCCTGGGGCGTCCAGTTGCGGCCGGATACCCTGCTGGCGGATGCCTCGTTCGCCATGATCAAACCCAACGCCGAACGTCGCCCGGAGCGCAATCCGACCTGGCTACATCTCCCCGGCGACACGTTCCCCCACGACAACGTGCTGACCACCGGCCTGGAAAGCCTCAACCTCGCCAGCGTCGGCCTGCTCGAACCTCTCGGCGGAGCCTCGACGCGCTTCATTCCGTTGCTGCACAGCTCGGCGCACAGCATGCCGCTGTCGCTGGAGCGCTTCCGCCAATCCTCGACGGAGCAGCTCAACGCCACCCTGGTCCCGACCGGAGAACGCTACGTGCTGGCCGCCAAGGTCGAGGGGCCGGCGACGAGTGCCTTCCCCGCGGACCGCGGGAAGCAAGGCGAAGGCCTGAGCGACAGCGCGAACATCCATGTGCTGTTGGTCGCCGATACGGACCTGCTGAGCAATCCGCTCTGGCTCCAGGAACAGCCCGGCCACAACGAGCCGCAGGTATGGGCGGACAACGACCTGTTCGTCGGCAATGCCCTCGACTATCTCTCCGGTTCGGACGCGCTGATCGACCTACCCTCGCGAGGCCATACGAAGCGCCCGTTCACCCGCGTGGAAGCGCTCCGACGCGAAGCCGGGATGCGCGCCCAGGAACAGCTCAACGCGCTGCAGCAGAGCCTCAACGATACCGACAAGAACCTGCGGGCCCTGCAGCAATCGATGGACGACGGCGACCAGGAGGTGACTCCGGAAATGGAAGCGACGCTGCGCCGCTTCATTGATGACAAATTGCGCATCCGCCAGCAACTGCGTCAATTGCAGTTCCAACTGAATGCCGATGTCGAGCGCCTGGCGGAACAGGTGAAACTGGCCAATACGGTCCTGCTGCCGGCGCTCCTCACCCTGCTCCTCCTGCTGCATTGGAGCTGGCGCAGCATGCGCCGGAGGAGGGGCTGACATGCGCCTGGGTAGCATAGCGGGACTCGCTCTCGCCCTGGCGCTGTTCGCCGGAACCTTGGGCTGGCTCCACGAACGGCAGCAACCGCCCGCGCAACCGCCTGCGAGCCGCGCCTGGCTGCCAGGGCTGAAACCGCACCAGGTGACCGCCCTGTGCATCGCCACCCCCGGCCAACCGACGATCCGCGCCAGGCGCGATGGCAAGGACTGGACGCTCGCCAGCAAGGACGGCTATCCCGCCTCGGGGGAAACCATCAGGCAGCTGTTGCGCAGCCTGGCCGACGCGCGCCTGCTAGAGGAAAAGAGCGCCTCGCCGGAAAACCGCGAGCGCATGGGACTCTCCGACCAGGGCAAGGGCCAGGCCAGCCGGATCACCCTGGAGCGCGGCGACGCGCCGCCGCTGGTTCTGTTGCTGGGCAAGCGCACCTCGCAGGGCGGGCAGTTGGTCAGGCAGGCCGACGATGAGCGGGCCTGGCTGATCGACCGAACGGTCGGCCTGCCGGTCAACGACCTGGCCCTGCTCGACCCTCGGTTGACCGACCTGCCATTCGAACAGTTGCGCGAGCTGACCCTGTCCTATGGCAACGGTGTACGGCTGAACATTTCCCGAGCCAGCGAAAAGGACGATGGCATCCGCCTGCGACAGTTCCCATCCAGGCCACAGTTGATGGGCGAGGCGGAAGCCGAGCAGGCCGCACGCCTGTTCGCTGCGCTCAGGCTGCTGGAGGTCGCGCCGGCCAAGGCCTCGCGGCAAAAACCGCTGCTGACCTTCACGCTCAAGAGTTTCGCCGGCGGCACGCTGCAGGGCCAGCTTCTGGAACTGGAGCGCCAGTACTGGTTGCAACTGACCGACAGCAAGGGCTTCGCCGACGGGCAGGTCTCAGCCGTCAAGGGTTGGCGCTACCGCGTGGAGGGTCTGAGTCCGGATACCGCTCCCGCGCCCCAGCTACCCAAGGCATCGCCGGTGAAGAAAAGCAAGCCGGCCAAGCCCTCGTCGCCCAAGTGCTGAGCGCTCTCGCCAGGCGCCGCTAGCAGCCGGCGAAATAGAGCCCCGCGGGATGCTGGGCAGGACCGGCCGAGTTTGCTAGAGTAGCGCCTCCTTCACGAGCCCTCGGCTCGTCGATGCAGAATTCCTAAGGCAGGCGCGGCTTATCAGAAGTAAGCCAACCCCACCCCAGAAAAGCCGGCCACAAGCCGGTTTTTTTAATGCCTCCGCACAACCCCAGCCAATCACCGTTCTCTAGGCCTCCAGAAGCTTGTGGAACAGCCCGGCAAGTGTCGCCTGGCGCTCGAAGCCGATACCAGGCGATTGTGGCAACCCCGCCAGTCCCGAGGAAAACGGCAGGGCACCGGCGAAATCGTCGAATGGCCGGAAAGCCGACGGCGTAGCCTCGGCCCAGCCCAGGCGCAGGGCCGCCACCAGGTGCAGGCTGAACAGGTAGCCGGCGTGCGGGCGGAAGGCCGCGCGCGGCCAACCCCGGGCGCACAGGTGGTCGAGTATCGCCAGGTAGCCCGGCAGGCCATAGCAATGCACGGGGTCGAAGACCAGCACGTCACGCTCCCGCCGCAAGCCGCCATAGAGGTCCAGCAAGCGAGCTTCGGCCAGGGAGAACAAGGCCTCGCCGGCACCGATGGGCCCCGGATAGATATCCGCCACTTCGGCCTGGGTAGGGAAATCGTGGGGGTCGCAGATGTCCTCGAACCACCACAACCCCAGCGGCGCCAGGGCTTTCGCTGCGTCGACCGCGCCCCCCGCGTCGTAGCGGTTCATCGCGTCGACCGCCAGCCGCGAAGCGTCGCCGAGAACCCGCAGCGCCCTGTCGATACGGCGCCGGTCCTGGTCCAGCCCGGCCGCGCCGATCTTGATCTTGGCGTGGGTGTAGCCGAGATCGACGAAGCGCCGCAGTTCCTCTTCCAGGCGTCCCAGGTCGTCGTGCGGATAGGGGTAGCCGCCGCCGGCGTAGACCGGTACGCGCTGCGGATAGTCTTCCGCCAGCCCCAGGCGTCGCGCCAGGAAGCGATGCAGCGGCAGGCCGGCGGCCTTGGCCGCGGCATCCCACAGGGCCATGTCCAGGGCGCCCACCGCGACGCAGCGTTCGCCGTGGCCGCCGGGCTTCTCGTCGCGCATCATCAGGTCCCAGGCACGCAACGGATCGATGCCACTGCCGTCGTCGCTCGCCAGGCTGTCCGCCGGAGCCCCCAGCAGGCGCGGGGCGAAACGCTCGCGGATCAGCCCGCCCTGGGCGTAGCGCCCTACCGAGGCGTGGCCGTAGCCGACCACACGCCGACCGTCACGCACGGCATCGGTGAGCACCGCCACCAGGCTGGTGCTCAAACCACCGGTGGCAGCCGCCACGCCGGCGTAACGGGAAAGGGGAATACTGCGTTCCCGGACCTCCTGGATGCGCATCGCCTGTCGGCTCCTCCTCGCTGGACCTCTCTCCACCTTAGCCAAGGCCGCCGCCATGGTCGTCCCGATCGGTCGTAGCGACCTTCCGCCGATTTGCCCGGCCCCCGCCCCTCTGCTAGTGTCGCGGGGTTTTGTACACCTCGCCGAGACTCCCCCGATGGCCCGCAAGAAAACCCTCGATTTCGAACAGTCCCTCACCGAGCTGCAAACCCTGGTGGAACGCCTGGAAAGCGGCGAGCTGTCGCTGGAAGAGTCGCTGGGCGCCTTCGAGCAGGGCATCCGCCTGACCCGCGAATGCCAGACGTCGCTGAGCCAGGCCGAACAGAAGGTACAGATCCTCCTCGAACGCGACGGCGAGCTCAGCGAAGCGCCGTTCGATGCGGAAGGCGACGAGGCATGATCGCGGCCTACCAGGCGCGCTGCCAGGCGCGCGTCGATGCCGCCCTGGACGCCCTGTTCGTCGCTCCCCGCGAAGAACTGCAACGCCTCTACGAGGCCATGCGCTACAGCGTGATGAACGGTGGCAAGCGAGTTCGCCCGCTGCTCGCCTACGCCGCCTGCGAGGCCCTCGGCGGTGCGCCGCAGCGCGCCGACGCCGCGGCCTGCGCAGTGGAGCTGATCCATGCCTACTCGCTGGTCCACGACGACCTGCCGGCGATGGACGACGACGACCTGCGCCGTGGCCAGCCGACCACCCACCGGGCCTTCGACGAAGCCACCGCGATCCTCGCCGCCGACGGCTTGCAGGCGCTAGCCTTCGAAGTGCTCGCCGACACCCGGCGCAATCCACAGGAACATGCCGTCTGTCTGGAAATGCTCACCCGCCTGGCGCGCGCCGCAGGCTCCGCCGGCATGGTCGGCGGCCAGGCGATCGACCTCGGCTCGGTCGGCGTGGCCCTCGACCAGGCGGCCCTGGAAGTCATGCACCGGCACAAGACCGGCGCGCTGATCGAAGCCAGCGTGCGCCTCGGCGCCCTCGCCAGCGGTCGCGCCGAGCCCGCCGCGCTGGCCGCCCTGGAACGCTACGCCGAAGCGATCGGCCTGGCCTTCCAGGTGCAGGACGACATCCTCGACGTGGAAAGCGACACCGCCACCCTCGGCAAGACCCAGGGCAAGGACCAGGCGCACAACAAGCCGACCTATCCCGCCCTGCTCGGCCTGGAGGCCGCCAAAGGCTATGCCCTGGAGCTGCGCGACCTGGCCCTGGCCGCCCTCGACGGTTTTCCGCCGAGCGCCGACCCGCTGCGCCAACTGGCCCGCTACATCGTCGAGCGACGCAACTGACCGACGGGTCGTCGGAAGTCCCCGGCAAAGGTAGGGGCTCCCTTGCTTGGGCGCGGCCGGTGCATCAGGTAAACTGCTGGCCTCTCCGGATTGCATAACGATAGCCTGATGCCCAAGACGCTCCATGAGATTCCCCGCGAGCGCCCCGCCACGCCCCTGCTCGACCGCGCCTCTTCGCCGGCCGAACTGCGCCGGCTGGGCGAGGCGGACCTGGAAACCCTGGCCGACGAGCTGCGCCAGTACCTGCTGTATACCGTCGGGCAGACCGGCGGTCATTTCGGCGCCGGCCTCGGCGTGGTCGAGCTGACCATCGCCCTGCACTACGTCTTCGACACTCCGGACGATCGCCTGGTCTGGGACGTCGGCCACCAGGCCTATCCGCACAAGATCCTCACCGAACGCCGCGAGCTGATGGGCACCCTGCGCCAGAAGAACGGCCTGGCGGCCTTCCCGCGCCGCGCAGAGAGCGAGTACGACACCTTCGGCGTCGGCCACTCCAGCACCTCCATCAGCGCCGCCCTGGGCATGGCCATCGCCGCCCGCCTGCAAGGCAAGGAGCGTAAGTCGGTGGCCGTGATCGGCGACGGTGCGCTGACCGCCGGCATGGCCTTCGAGGCACTCAACCACGCCTCGGAAGTCGACGCCGACATGCTGGTGATCCTCAACGACAACGACATGTCGATCTCGCACAACGTCGGCGGGCTCTCCAACTACCTGGCGAAGATCCTCTCCAGCCGCACCTATAGCAGCATGCGCGAGGGCAGCAAGAAGGTGCTCTCGCGCCTGCCCGGGGCCTGGGAGATCGCCCGGCGCACCGAGGAATACGCCAAGGGCATGCTGGTCCCCGGCACCCTGTTCGAGGAGCTCGGCTGGAACTACATCGGCCCGATCGACGGCCACGACCTGCCGACCCTGGTGGCTACCCTGCGCAACATGCGCGACATGAAGGGCCCGCAGTTCCTCCATGTGGTGACCAAGAAAGGCAAGGGCTTCGCCCCGGCCGAACTGGATCCGATCGGCTACCACGCGATCACCAAGCTGGAAGCTCCCGGCAGTGCGCCGAAGAAGACCGGCGGACCCAAGTATTCCAGCGTCTTCGGCCAGTGGCTGTGCGACATGGCCGCCCAGGACGCGCGCCTGCTCGGCATCACCCCGGCGATGAAGGAAGGTTCCGACCTGGTGGCCTTCAGCGAACGCTACCCGGAACGCTACTTCGACGTCGCCATCGCCGAACAGCATGCCGTGACCCTGGCCGCCGGCATGGCCTGCGAGGGCATGAAGCCGGTGGTGGCGATCTACTCGACCTTCCTCCAGCGCGCCTACGACCAGTTGATCCATGACGTCGCCGTGCAGCACCTCGACGTGCTGTTCGCCATCGACCGCGCCGGCCTGGTCGGCGAGGACGGCCCGACCCACGCCGGTAGCTTCGACATCTCCTACCTGCGCTGCATCCCCGGCATGCTGGTGATGACCCCCAGCGACGAGGACGAGCTGCGCAAGCTGCTCACCACCGGCTACCTGTTCGATGGCCCGGCCGCGGTGCGCTATCCGCGCGGCAGCGGCCCCAACCATCCGATCGATCCGGACCTGCAACCGGTGGAGATCGGCAAGGGCGTGGTCCGTCGGCGCGGCGGCAGGGTCGCACTGCTGGTCTTCGGCGTGCAGTTGGCGGAGGCGATGAAGGTTGCCGAAAGCCTCGACGCCACAGTCGTCGACATGCGTTTCGTCAAACCCCTCGACGAAGCCCTGGTACGCGAATTGGCGGGCAGCCACGAACTGCTGGTGACCATCGAGGAAAACGCCGTGATGGGCGGCGCCGGCTCGGCGGTCGGCGAGTTCCTCGCCAGCGAGGGCCTCGAAGTCCCGCTGCTGCAACTGGGCCTGCCCGACTACTACGTCGAACACGCCAAGCCCAGCGAGATGCTCGCCGAATGCGGCCTGGATGCCGCGGGCATCGAAAAGGCGGTACGCCAGCGTCTCGACCGGCAGTAGCGCCAAACCCAGCGACAACGGCGAATAACCGCGTTGCGGTTATTCGCCCTACCCCCCAATTGCCCGTAGGGCGAATAACGCCACCGGCGTTATCCGCCGGTACAGCGCGATACCGGCAAGCATTCAGCGCGCCCCGGCGAGCGAGCGGCAGAGTTTCTCGGTCGCCGCCAGCATGGCGAAGCTCGGCCGCTCGAGGTTCTTGTCTTCGATCCGGTACAGCTGTCCGCGCCGCGTCGCCGCCAGCGCCGGCCATTGCCGCCAGAGTTCGAGCTGGGCGTGACTGCCGGCGACGATGACCGCCGGATCGCGCGCCAGAACCGCCTCGACGCTGACCTGCGGCGCCGGCTGCGGCAGGTCGCCGAACAGGTTTTCGGCGCCGCAGACGCGCAGCGCATCGCTGATCACCTGGCGTCCGCCAATGGTGTACAGCGGCCGGTCCCAGACCTGGTAGAACACCTTCAGCGGCTTGTCCCGCCGGTAGCGCTCGGCCAGGCGCTGCATGCCTTCGCGGAACCTGGTCGACAGCCGCTGGCCGGCCTCGGCCTCGCCCAATGCCTCGCCCAGCGCAGCCAGTTGCAGGGCCAGTTCGTCGAGGCTGTGCGGTTCGGCGATGAAGAGGGCGATGCCGAAGTCCCGCAGGCGCTGCAACTGCGCCTCGGGCACGCTGCCGGGCCAGACCAGGATCAGATCGGGCTGCAGTTCCAGCAGGCGTTCGAGATTGACCTGGCCGTAGCGGCCGACGGAAGGCAGGTCGCCAATCGCCGCCGGACGCTCGCCACCATCCAGCACGCCGACCAGGCGGCGCGCGGCGCCGAGTTCGAGGACGCTGTCGGTCAGCGAAGGCGCCAGGCTGACCACCCGCTGCGCCGCCCCGGCGGAAAGGCTGAGGAGCAGGCAGGCGAGCAGCCAGAACGAGCGCATCAACCGAGTTGACGCGGAATACGGTAGAGCCAGAACAACACCAGGCTGGTGATCCCGAGCAGGATCAGCGCAACGCCGTTGAGCCCGGCGAACACACCCGGCACGCCGATCCAGGCCGGCAGGCTGGCGCCGAACAGGGCCTTGCGGCGCACCTGCGCCAGGCGGGTCCAGGCGGCGGCTTCCTCCGCCGTATCCAGCGCTTTCTGGGTGGCGATGAGACCACGCTTGTAGGCACCGAACAGCGGCAGATTGACGAACATCGACAGCAGCGCGGCGATGAACAGCGGCATCGCCAGGCCATGGGGAAGGGGTTGCAGTTCGCCGAGGAAGAACTCGACCAGGATCAGCGGCAACAGCGCCAACGCCAGTTGCAACCACCAGGCGCGTCCCAGCGCGCCGCGGGCTTGCTGGCGACTCACGTGGTTTCCGCCTCGCCCTGGTGCAGGCTGCCGAGCATGTGCCCGAGCTTGCCGGCCTTGGTCGCCAGGTAGCGCCTGTTGTGCTTGTTCAGGCCCCTTTGCAGCGGCACGCGCTCCGCCACGGTGATGGCGTAGCTTTCCAGCGCCTTGACCTTGCGCGGATTGTTGGTCATCAGGCGCAGGGAGGAGACGCCCAGGTGCGCGAGCATCGGCTGGCACATGGCGTAGTCGCGCTGGTCGGCGCCAAAACCCAGTTGCAGGTTCGCCTCGACGGTGTCGGCACCGCCATCCTGCAATTCATAGGCACGGATCTTGTTCAGCAGGCCGATGCCGCGACCTTCCTGGCGCAGGTAGAGGAGCACGCCGCGGCCCTCCTCGGCGATGGCGGCAAGCGCGCCTTCCAACTGGAAACCGCAATCGCAGCGCAGGCTGAACAGCGCGTCGCCGGTCAGGCATTCGGAATGCAGGCGACCAAGCACCGGCGCGCCATCGGCGATGTCGCCCATGCTCAGGGCTACATGTTCCTTGCCGCTCTCCTCGTCGAGGAAACCATGCATGGTGAATTCGCCGAAGGGAGTCGGCAGTTTGGAGGCGGCGACGAACACGACGGACACCGGGGAACTCCTAGGGAAACGGAAGTCCGCCATTGTACCAGCAGCGTCCGGCGCCCGGTCAGCTCGAAATGCCGCAAATACCTATCGAGATGGACGATGAATAGAACCCCGGGTTATGAGCGAGCGACATTCAATGCTTGGCCTCGATAAGCAGCATTCCCTGTTCCTCGCGCCAACGCACCCGGTTGAGGAAACTCATGCCGAGCAGGGCTTCGGTCGGATAGCCACCCTCGATCACCGCCGCCTCGACACCCAGCAACTCGATACCGCCGATCTTCACCCGGTCCAGGGTCACCCGCCAGCCGCGCGAGGTGCCGCTGGCGGTGGAGGCGACCATCGGCTTGCCGTCCACCCGGTAATCGATACCCAGGCGGCGCGCCTCGTTCTCGTTCATGGCGATGCTGGTGGCGCCGGTATCCACCAGGAACTGCATGTTCTGCCCGTTCACCGAGCCAGCCACCCAATAGTGCCCGCCGGTGCCGCGAGCGATGCTGAAGCTTTGCCGCTGCGGCGCCGAATAGCCCGCCTCGTTGTATTCGCGGCTCAGTTCGTAGGTGCGCTCGACGCCGTCGATCCGCAGCACCGCCTTGCGGCTGTCGGCGCTGACCACCTGGACGCCCTGCGGGCCGGTCTGGCCGACCCTGACCAGCTTGCGCTGGCCATCGACGTTGAGTACCGCCGCGCCGGGGAACAGGCCGACCACGAACACCTGGGGCGCGGCCAGCGAGGACAACGCGAGAACGCTGGAAAACAGGGCGACGCACAGCCGCAGCATGATCACTCCTTGGGTGGCAGGATTGCCTTCAACGGCGCATAGGGCCAGTTCCAGCGGGCGAAGATCCGCTCCAGCTCGCCGCTGGCATGCAACTGCCGCATGCGCCGGTCGAACAGCGCCAGCAGCTCACGGCCCCTGGGGGAATCGGAGAAGCCAAGATACAGCGGCAACCGAGTGACGTCGGTGATGCGGTACTCAGCCGCCAGCGCTCCGGCCCCTGCGAGCATTTCCTCCAGTTCCGGACGCGAATCGATGAAATAGTCGACCCGGTGGTTGAGCAGCATCGGCAGCGCCGAGGTGCGGCGCTGCAACTCGCTGTGCGGGGTCAGGGTAGGGAAATAGCGGGCGAAGGCGTAGCCACGCATCCATGACAGGCGGAACCGGCTCAGGCCCTCCAGCGGCGGCGGCGGATTGTCCTTCAGGGAAAGCACGGCAATCGGATCGACGTCATAGGGCCAGCGAGGGTAAAGCGCTTCGTCGATTTCCCCGCGGTAGGCGCCGACCCAGGCGTCGGCCTCGCCGCGCAGGACCAGGCCGACCGCCCGGGTATAGGGCTCGTTGGCGATCCGCAGGCGTACCCCGGCCGGCTCGTAGACGGCCCGCAGCAGGTCCCAGGCCACCCCGCGACCGTCCTCCTGGGTGTAGCGCGTCCAGGTTTCGCTGACCACGCGGATCTCACCCACGGAGGGTTCGGCGGAAGCGACGCCGGGCAGCAGCCACAGGCAGCAGAACAGGACGAGCAGACGCATGGGAGGCCTCAGACCAGCCAGTGTACCCATCCCCAGACTAGACCCTGCATGACCAGCCAGGCGAATACCCCGGCCAGGACGTCGTCGAGCATGATCCCGACGCCCCCGTGCACGTTGCGGTCCACCCAACTGATCGGCCAGGGTTTGAGAATATCCACGATGCGGAACACGACGAAGCCGATCAGCAGCCACCACCAGCCCTCCGGCACCAGCCAGAGGGTTATCCACATGCCGACCATCTCGTCCCAGACGATGCCTTCGTGGTCGTGCACGCGCAGGTCGTCGGCGACCTTGCCGCACAGCCAGAAGCCGAACAGCATGGTCACTCCCAGCATCAGCCAGTAGCCCCAGTCCGGCAGCATCTGCCACAGCGGGATGAACGGGATGGCCACCAGCGACCCCCAGGTGCCCGGCGCCTTGGGCAGGGTGCCGGAGCCGAAGCCGAAGGCGAGGAAATGCCAGGGATTGCGCCAGACCGACGGCGGCACCGGCTGCGCCGGCGCCTGATCAGGATGCTCAGTCACGTTGGGTTCCGAAATGTTGGTAGCCGGCCACGGCCGGTATGAGTTCCTTTCCGTCGGCGTCGAGCAGGTGCACCCCCTGCCCCGCCTCGACCCGGCCGATGACGGCCATGGCCGGCCACGCGGCGCGAATCTCGCCAAGGTACGCAGGCGGCAGGGTGAAGGCCAGCACGTAGTCGTCGCCGGCGGCCAGTTGCTGGCGCAAGGCTTCCTCGCCGGCGAGCAGGCCGCTCAACGCGGCGCTTGCCTGCAAGCGCTGGCATTCGACCAGCAGGGCAACGCCGGAAGCGCGGGCGATATGCCCGCAATCGGCGAGCAGCCCGTCGGAGATGTCCAGGGCGGCGCTGGCCTTGCCGCGCAGGGCGAGGCCTAGACCGAATTGCGGGGCCGGCGTCCAGTAGCGCGCCAGCAGCGGTTCGGCCACCTCGGCGGGCGCCGATCTTCGCTCCAGCACCAGTTCCAGAGCCGCTCCAGCCTCGCCGAGCGGGCCCCCGACGCAGAGCAGGTCGCCAGGGCGCGCACCGGCGCGGGTCAGCGCCTGGCCGGCCGGCACCCTGCCGAATACGGTCAGGGTCATGCTCAGCGGGCCGCGCGTGGTGTCGCCGCCGACCAGGGCCAGGCCGCACTGCCGGGCCATGGCGTCGAGGCCGCGGGCGAAGCCCTGCAACCACTCGGCTTCGGCCTTCGGCAAGGTCAGGGCCAGGGTGAAGGCCAGGGGCGCGGCGCCCATCGCCGCCAGGTCGCTGGCGGAGACCGCCAGGGCGCGCTGGGCAAGAAGGAAAGGGTCGCAACCGGCGGGAAAATGCACACCTTCCACCAGGGTGTCGGTGGAGACCGCCAGCTGTTCGCCGGCAGGCGGCGCCAGCAGGGCACAGTCGTCGCCGATGCCGAGGGCCACCTCCGTCGCCGGCGCCGCGCAGGCGGCCGCGGCGAAGAAGCGGCGGATCAGCTCGAACTCACCCATGACGCCGCCGGCGCGGGATCAGCGCTTGCCGCCGCGCAGCTCGGCGGCGCGCAGGCGCGGCGCCAGCTTGTCGAGCACGCCGTTGACGAACTTGTGGCCGTCGGTGGCGCCGAAGGTCTTGGCCAGCTCGATGCCCTCGTTGATCACTACCTTGTAGGGCACGTCGATGCGGTTGCGCAGCTCGTAGGTGGACAGCCGCAGGATGGCCAGCTCGACCGGGTCGATCTCGGCCAGCGGGCGGTCCAGGCAGGGCTCGAAGGTGGAGTCCAGCTCGCTCTTCTGCCGCGGCACGCCGTGCAGGATCTCGTGGAAGTAGGCGCCGTCGACCTCGGAGAAGTCGTTGTCGGTGCGGAACTGCGCCTCGATCTCGTGCAGGGGCTGGCCGGCGATCTGCCAGGAGTACAGGGCCTGGACGGCCAGGCTGCGGGCCTTGCGGCGAGCGGCGGTCTTGCCTTTCGGCGGCTTGGCTGCCGGGTTGCCGCTGTCTTGATTGCTCACTTGGCCTCCAACTGCGCCAGCAGGCTGACCATTTCCAGGGCCGACAGCGCGGCTTCGGCGCCCTTGTTGCCGGCCTTGGTGCCGGAGCGCTCGATGGCCTGCTCGATGGAGTCGACGGTGAGGACGCCGAAGGCGACCGGGATGCCGAACTGCAGGGACACCTGGGCCAGGCCCTTGGTGCACTCGCCGGCCACGTATTCGAAGTGCGGGGTGCCGCCACGGATCACCGCGCCGAGGGCGATGATGGCGTCGAAGCCGCCTTGCTGGGCGACCTTCTGGGTCACCAGCGGGATCTCGAAGGCACCCGGGGCGCGGATGATGGTGATCTCGCTTTCAGCCACGCCGTGGCGGACCAGGGCGTCGACGGCGCCGCTGACCAGGCTTTCCACGACGAAGCTGTTGAAGCGGCCGACCACCAGGGCGTAGCGGCCTTTGGGAGCAATGAAGGTACCTTCGATGGTCTTCAGGGTCATGAGCAGGTCTCATCTGTTAAAGAGCCGGGGCGCCGTTGCGCCCCGAGCGAAAAGGGTCGAAAGGTCGGTCCAGCATAGCGCCCGCCGCGATCTTGCACGCGGCGGGCGGGACAGGCCTTATTCGGCGGGCAGGTATTCTACAACTTCCAGGTCGAAACCGGATATCGCATTGAAGCGCATCGGCGCACTCAGCAGGCGCATCTTGCGCACGCCGAGGTCGCGCAGGATCTGCGAGCCGGCACCGACGGTGCTGTAGGTGGTGGTGGCCTTGGGCGCCGGGGCCGGCGCCGAAGCGATCTCGCGGACATGGGCGAGCAGGTCGTCGCCGCCGATCTGGTGGCCGAGCAGCAGCACCACGCCGCTGCCCGCCTCGGCGACCTTGGTCATCGCCGCGCGCAGGCTCCAGCGGCCCGGCTGGTTGACCTGCAGCAGGTCGCGCAGCGGGTCCATGTTGTGCACGCGGACCAGGGTCGGCTCTTCCGCGCAGACCTTGCCGAGGGTCAGCGCCAGGTGCACGTCGCCCTCCACCGAGTCGCGGTAGGTGATCAGGTTGAAGTGGCCCAGTTCGCTGTCCAGCGGCTGCTCGGCGATGCGCTCGACGGTGCGCTCGTGGATCAGCCGGTAGTGGATCAGGTCGGCGATGGTGCCGATCTTGATCCCGTGCTCGGCGGCGAACGCCTCCAGTTCGGGCCGGCGAGCCATGCTGCCGTCGTCGTTCATCACCTCGCAGATCACCCCGGACGGTTCGAACCCGGCCATCCGCGCCAGGTCGCAGGCCGCCTCGGTGTGCCCGGCGCGAGCCAGGGTACCGCCTGGCTGGGCCATCAGCGGGAAGATGTGGCCGGGGCTGACGATGTCGGCGGCCACGGCGTTCTTCGCCGCCGCAGCCTGCACGGTGCGGGCGCGGTCCGCGGCGGAGATGCCGGTGGTGACGCCCTCGGCGGCCTCGATGGAGACAGTGAACTTGGTGCCGAAGCCGGAGCCGTTGCGCTGCACCATCAGCGGCAGGCCGAGGCGCTCGCAACGCTCGCGGGTCATCGGCATGCAGACCAGGCCGCGGGCATGCTTGACCATGAAGTTGATGTCTTCGGTGCGGACGCATTCGGCGGCCATGATCAGGTCGCCTTCGTTCTCGCGGTCCTCGTCATCCATCAGGATGACCATCTTGCCTTGGCGGATGTCTTCGATCAGTTCGTCGATCGTGTTGAGTGCCATGGGCACCCCCTTATGCAATTCGTGGGTTACTTGAGAAAACCGTTCTCGGCGAGAAACGCTTCGCTGATGCCGGAGGCGCTGGGCTCGGCGGCCTTGTCGCCAAGCAGCAGGCGCTCCAGGTAACGGGCCAGCAGGTCGACCTCGAGGTTGACCCGGCGTCCGGGCTGGTACTCGGCCATGATGGTTTCGCTGAGCGTATGCGGGACGATGGTCAGCTCGAACTCCGCGCCGTTCACCGCGTTCACCGTGAGGCTGGTGCCGTCGACGGTGATCGAGCCCTTGTGCGCGATGTACCTGGCCAGTTCGCGCGGGGCACGCACGGTGAACTGGATGGCGCGGGCGTTCTCCTCGCGCTTGAGCACCTCGCCGACGCCGTCGACGTGGCCGCTCACCAGGTGTCCGCCGAGGCGGGTGGTCGGCGTCAGGGCCTTTTCCAGGTTCACCCGGCTGCCCACCTTCAGGTGCTGGAAGGCGGTGCGCGCCAGGCTCTCGCGGCTGACGTCGGCCCAGAAGCCATCGCCGGGCAGTTCCACCGCGGTCAGGCAGACGCCGTTGACCGCGATGCTGTCGCCGAGCTTGACGTCGCCCAGGTCGAGCTTGCCGGTGGCGATGTAGACCCGCAGGTCGCCGCCCTTGGGCGTCATCGCGCGGACGCTGCCGATCGATTCGATTATGCCGGTGAACATGCGACCTCCCGTTTTTCCGCCGCACAGGCGCGCAGCATGGCCGGCGCGACGCCGAGCGGCCTGCGTGCCATAGCGCAGGTATTCCAAGATGAAGACATATGACGAACTCCTGTTTCGTGAAAAACAGGGCTTTTTGGATCGAAGGGGATCTTGCGGGCGCACAGGGTACGCCCAGGCAGGCAATCCCGTTCTCTCTTTATCCGGACTATGACCGTCGGCCCCGGAATCGCACCGGGTCTGCTGACCTTGTCGTCCGGCGGTGGCCGGTCCGGCAAGCGCTCGCGGGCTAGGCACCTTGCGCGCCATTACCGCCGGTGGGGACTTTCACCCCGCCCTGAGAACGTTACGGCCACCAAGATGGCCGTGTGGCGTTTTACCACAGTTGCGCCGCTTGTGCATCGTCCGCCGCGTCGCCGCGCAGCGAAGTTCAAGCGTCCCGCGGATGGGGCCGCGCGGTGACCAGCCAGTCGTCGCCCACCGCGCGGATGTCGTCGATCCGCAACTGCGCCGCATCGGCCATCCGCGTCAGCGGCCAGTCGAGCAAAGGACGGGCGCTGGAGCCGAGGAACTTCGGCGCGACGAACAGCCGGTACTCATCCACCAGCCCCAGTCGAGCGAAGGCGCCGGCCAGGCGGGGGCCGGCCTCCACCAGCACTTCGTTGGCGCCGCGCGCCGCCAGTTCCACGAGCAACTTGTGCAGGTCGACATGCCCCTCGGCGGAGGGCAGCGCCAGCAGTTCGTGACCGGCGTCCTGGAAGCGTTCGCGCGCCGAGGCGGCGGCGCAGGTCGCCACCAGTGCCGGACCGGCCTGGTAGAACGCCGACTCCAGCGGCACCCGCAGGCGCCCGTCGACCAGCACCCGCAACGGCTGGCGAGCCGCGGCGAGCGCGGTAAGCTCGGCGTTCAGGCCCAGTTCGTCGGGGCGTACGTTGAGCCGCGCATCGTCCGCCAGCAGCGTATCGGCGCCGGACAACACCACGCTGGAGCGAGCGCGCAAGCGCTGCACCGCCGAACGCGCAGAGGGCCCGGTGATCCACTGGCTTTCCCCGCTGGCCATGGCGGTGCGCCCGTCCAGGCTCATCGCCAGCTTGACCCGGACGAACGGCAGGCCATGTTCCATGCGCTTGATGAAACCGATGTTGAGTTCCCGCGCCTCGGCTTCGAGGACCCCGCTCTGCACCGCGATGCCGGCCTGCATCAGACGCAGCAGGCCGCGACCGGCGACCTCGGGGTTGGGATCCTGCATCGCCGCGACCACCCGCGCCACCCCGGCGCCCACCAGCGCGTCGGCGCACGGCGGGGTGCGGCCGAAGTGGCTGCAGGGCTCGAGGGTCACGTAGGCGGTGGCGCCGCGTGCATTCTCGCCGGCCTGGCGCAGGGCATGGACCTCGGCGTGCGGCTCGCCGGCGCGGACGTGCCAGCCCTCGCCGACCACCTGGCCGTCCTTGACCAGCACGCAGCCGACGCGCGGATTCGGATGGGTGGAGTACAGCCCCTGGCGCGCCAGTTCCAGGGCGCGGGCCATGTACAGCGGGTCGGCGGCGTTCATTCCTTGGCCGGCTCGCGGGCGAGGCGTTCGATCTCCTCGCGGAATTCGTTGAGGTCCTGGAAGCGCCGGTAGACCGAGGCGAAACGGATGTAGGCGACTTCGTCGAGCTTCTGCAGCTCGGCCATCACCAGTTCGCCCAGCACCCGCGACTTGATCTCGCGCTCGCCGGTGGCGCGCAACTGGTGCTTGATGTGGCCGATGGCCGCTTCCAGGCGCTCGACGCTGACCGGACGCTTCTCCAGGGCGCGCTGCATGCCGGCGCGCAGCTTGTCCTCGTCGAACGGCTGGCGGCTGCCGTCCTGCTTGATCAGGCGCGGCATGACCAGCTCGGCGGTCTCGAAGGTGGTGAAGCGTTCGCCGCAGGCCAGGCACTCGCGGCGCCGGCGCACCTGATCGCCCTCGGCGACCAGTCGCGAGTCAATCACTTTGGTGTCATGGGCACCGCAGAAGGGACAATGCATGGTGCTGATACAGGCGTAGCTGAAGGAAGCCGCATGGTAGCGCATCCGCGCCCGACCGAGCACCCGCAGAATCGACCGGCGCCGGCACGCTGGGAGAGGCGGGAAGAATCGGACGTTGCGGCCTACGCGAAGCGCGACAAGAATCACACTTTGCGCTATACAAGCGCCGCCCGGATTCCACCGCTATGGAGCAGCCCATGACCCTGCGCTCGATCGCCCTGCTGGCCGTCCTTCTCCTCGCCGCTTGTTCCAGCGACAAGCCGAAGCCTGCGCCAACGCCGCAAGCTTCGCGCAGCGTGACCATGGTCGAGCCGGTGCTGCCGGCCCACCTGCGCGAGCTGAGCGGAACGCTGAGCAGCATCCAGGGCAGCCTGCCACGCGGCAGCGAGGTGCAGATGGCACTGCTGGTGATCGACGAGCGCGACCGCCCACAGCGGCTGCTGGCCAGCGAGACGGTGCTGGCCACCGGCGAACTCATGCCCTTCCGCCTGCCGTTCAACCCCGAGTCCTTCCCGCCGGCCGGTGGCGCGCTGCGCGTCGAACTGCACGCGCGGGTGATCCAGTCCGGCCAGTTGGCCTGGCGCCTGCATCCGTTGCGGATCGCCCAGCCGACCACCCAGTCCCTCGGCGAACTGCGCCTGGTACGCGCGCCGTGACGGCACCCCAAGCCCTGACCCAGGCGCTGGGCGAGCTGCTCGGCGACGCCCGGCTCAGCGCCACCGCGCTGCCCGGCACCGACCTGCGCCTGTGGCTGATCGACGCGCAGAACATGGACCGCCAGTTCAGCCCGGAGGAAACCCGCCGCATCCTCGAAGAGCCGCCGTACTGGTGCTTCTGCTGGGCCAGCGGGCTGGTCCTGGCGCGCTGGCTGGCGGAGCGCCCGCAGTGGGTCCGCGACAAGCGCGTGCTGGACTTCGGCAGCGGCTCCGGGGTGGCGGCGATCGCCGCGGCCCGCGCCGGCGCCGCCGAGGTGGTGGCTTGCGACCTGGATCCCCTGGCGCTGGCAGCGAGCCGGGCGAACGCCGAACTGAACGGAGTGGAGCTGAGCTATTCGGCGGACTTCTTCGCCGAGGACGATCGCTTCGACCTGATCTTGGTGGCCGACGTGCTCTACGACCGCGCCAACCTGCCGCTGCTCGACCAGTTCCTCAGCCGCGGCCGCCAGGCGCTGGTCGCCGACTCGCGGGTCCGTGACTTCCGTCATCCGCTGTACCGGCGCCTGGACGTGCTCGACGCCTGTACCTGGCCGGACCTCGCCGAACCCGCCGAATTCCGCCTGGTCAGCCTGTATCACGCCGAACGCGGGCAAGCCTGAGGCACGGGCTTGTTTGCGCGCGGCGCGCCCCCACTTATAGTGGTCACCACCTTGCGTTTCCGAGAATCGACATGAGCGATACGCCCTACATCTTCGACGTCACCGGCGCCAACTTCGAGCAGTTGGTCATCGAGAACTCGTTCCACAAGCCGGTCCTGGTGGACTTCTGGGCCGACTGGTGCGCCCCGTGCAAGGCGCTGATGCCGCTGCTGGCGCAGATCGCCGAGTCCTACCAGGGCGAATTGCTGCTGGCCAAGGTCAACTGCGACGTCGAGCAGGACATCGTGATGCGCTTCGGCATCCGCAGCCTGCCGACCGTGGTCCTGTTCAAGGATGGCCAGCCGGTCGACGGTTTCGCCGGTGCCCAGCCCGAATCGCAGATCCGCGCCCTGCTCGAACCCCATGTGAAAGCACCGGCGCTGCCCGACGAAGACCCGCTGGAAGTGGCCCAGGCGCTGTTCGCCGAAGGCCGCATCGGCGACGCCGAAGCGACCCTGAAAGCCCTGCTGGCGGAGAACAACGACAACCCCGCGGCGCTGATCCTCTACGCCCGCTGCCTGGCCGAGCGCGGCGAACTGGAAGAGGCGCAGGCCATCCTCGACGCGGTGAAGAGCGACGAGCACAAGCAGGCCCTGGCCGGCGCCCGCGCGCAACTGACCTTCCTGCGCCAGGCTGCCGACCTGCCCGACAGTGCAGAACTGAAGAGCCGTCTGGCCGCCGATGCCGGCGACGACGAGGCGGCCTACCAGTTGGCCGTCCAGCAGCTCGCCCGGCAGCAGTACGAGGCGGCTCTGGACGGACTGCTCAAGCTGTTCCTGCGCAACCGCGGCTACCAGGACGACCTGCCGCGCAAGACCCTGGTGCAGGTCTTCGACCTGCTCGGCAACGACCATCCGCTGGTCACCACCTACCGCCGCAAGCTGTACCAGGCGCTCTACTGAGTCGCCGAGCCCCGTCCGCGGGGCTCAGTCCTCCAGTCAGACGAACACCTGGGTGCCGTCGACCACCTCGACCTTGACCCGGGCGTCGTGCCGCAGGCGCACCAGCAGTTGCTTGGCGGCGCCGGCGTTGCCGCTGAACGCCTCCAGCTCCGCCAGCAACTGTGGCCCCTCGATCCGCCCGCTGCCGCGCAGCAGGTCCTGGGCGGTCTGCCACAGGCGATCCACCGGCGCTGCCGACGCCGGCGCCCTGGCCGCCGCGACCTGCGGCTCGCCCAGCGGCGGCGGGGGCACGTGTTGCGCCAGCTGGCGCCAATCCTCGGCGTCCAGTTCCAGGGTCAGGTCCACCGGCCAGTCGCCGATGCTTCCGCGAATCCGCACCATCTCGTTTCTCCACAAGCGAATCGCGCCATGCTCCCACGTCGGCGCGTAGGGGCCAAATCGGCCAGGCTAGGCAGGCGGAAAAATTCGTTATAACGTAACAAACTCTTTTCCTTCCTTGCCGGAGTCCCGTTCATGCGCCCACTGCTGTTAGCCCTCGTCTTGCTGCCGTTCGCCGCCCAGGCCCATGACGACCACGACCATGACCACGCCCACGGCAGCCTGGGCAAGCACGAGCACGGCGTCGCCCAGTTGAACGTGGCGCTGGACGGCAAGACCCTCGAACTGGAGCTGGACAGCCCGGCGATGAACCTGGTCGGTTTCGAACACGCCGCCAGCACCGACGCGGACAAGGCCGCCGTGGCCAAGGCCCGCGCGCAACTGGAAAAACCGCTGGAGCTGTTCGCCCTGCCGGTCACCGCCGGCTGCTCGGTGGCCAGCCAGGAACTGCGGAGTCCGCTGTTCGGCGACAAGGCGCCGGCCCACGCGCACAAGGAGAAGGCAGGCCACGAACATGAACATGAACACGAACACGAAAACGGTCATGCCGATATCCACGCCCATTACCAGCTCAGTTGCGAGAAGCCCGAGCTGCTCAAGCTGCTGACCCTCGCCGAGTTCTTCAAGCGCTTCCCCGCCACCCAGAAAATTCAGGTACAACTGATCGGTCCCGACGGCCAGAAAGGCGCCGACCTGGCCCCGGCCAGCGCCGAGCTGAAGCTGTAGGATCGTTCCGGAGGCGCCGCGAGGGATTCGGCGCGGCGCCCCTCCATCCATTCTCGAGGCTCCGGCGGAGCGTTCCGCCCCTACCCCCATGAGCGCACTGATCACCCTGACCAACCTCGGCTTCGCCTGGCCCGGCCAGGCGGAGTTGCTGGACATTCCCAGCTTCCATCTCGAACGCGGCGAGAGCCTGTTCCTCAAGGGGCCTTCCGGCAGCGGCAAGACCACCCTGCTCGGCCTCCTCGGCGGCGTGCAGAAGCCCGGCCGCGGCAGCATCCGCCTGCTCGGCGAGGACCTGGAAAAGCTGTCCGCCGCGCGCCGCGACCATTTCCGCGTCGACCACACCGGCTACATCTTCCAGCAGTTCAACCTGCTGCCATTCCTCTCGGTACGCGAGAACGTCGAGCTGCCCTGTCACTTTTCCGCGTTGCGCCGTCAGCGCGCCCGCGAACGCCACGGTAGCCCGGCGCAGGCCGCCAGCCATCTGCTCGGCCAGCTCGGCCTCGGCGGCGAACTGCACGAACGCCGCGCCGACAGCCTGTCCATCGGCCAGCAGCAGCGGGTCGCCGCCGCCCGCGCGCTGATCGGCCAGCCGGAGCTGGTGATCGCCGACGAGCCGACCTCGGCGCTCGACGCCGACAGCCGCGAGGCGTTTCTCCAGTTGCTCTTCGCCGAATGCCGCGAGGCCGGCGCCAGCCTGCTGTTCGTCAGCCACGACCAGAGCCTGGCCGGGCTGTTCGACCGCAGCCTGTCCCTTTCCGATCTCAACCGCGCCGCCCGGCCGGCAGGACTCTGAGCATGTATCTCTTCCGACTGGCACTGGCCAGCCTGGCCAACCGCCGCTTCACCGCCCTGCTGACGATCTTCGCCATCGCCCTCTCCGCCTGCCTGCTGCTGGCGGTGGAGCGGGTCCGCACCGAGGCCAAGGCCAGCTTCGCCAGTACCATCTCCGGAACCGACCTGATCATCGGCGCGCGCTCCGGCTCGGTGAACCTGCTGCTCTACTCGGTATTCCGCATCGGCAACGCGACCAACAACATCCGCTGGGACAGCTACCGGCACTTCGCCGAAAACCCGCGGGTGAAGTGGGCGATCCCGATCTCCCTCGGCGACTCGCACCGCGGCTACCGGGTAATGGGTACCGATGCCGGCTATTTCGAGCACTACCGCTACGGCCGCGGCCAGGAACTGCAACTGGCCGAGGGCCGCGCCTTCGGCCAGGACCTGTTCGACGTGGTGCTCGGCGCCGAGGTGGCCGCAGCCCTGCACTACAGGCTCGGCGAGAAGATCGTGCTGGCCCATGGGGTGAGCACGGTGAGCCTGGTCAAGCACGACGACAAGCCGTTCACCGTGGTCGGCATCCTCCAGCGCACCGGTACCCCGGTGGACCGCACCCTGCACATATCCCTCGCCGGCATGGAGGCGCTGCACGTCGACTGGCGCAACGGGGTGCCGGCGATGGGCGCCGGGCGCGTCAGTGCCGAGCAGGCGCGGCACATGGACCTGCAACCACAGGCGATCACCGCGTTCCTGGTCGGCCTGAAGAGCAAGGTGGCGACCTTCGCCCTGCAACGCGAGGTCAACGACTATCCCGGCGAACCGCTGATGGCGATCCTCCCCGGTGTCGCCCTGCAGGAACTGTGGGGCCTGATGGGCACCGCCGAGAAGGCACTGTTCGTGGTCTCGCTGTTCGTCGTCCTCACCGGCCTGATCGGCATGCTCACGGCGATCCTCACCAGCCTCAACGAGCGCCGCCGGGAGATGGCCATCCTGCGCTCGGTGGGCGCGCGCCCCTGGCACATCTTCGGCCTGCTGCTGGCCGAGGCCTTCAGCCTGGCGCTGGCCGGCGTCGCCCTCGGCCTCTGCCTGCTCTACCTCGGCATCGCCGCCAGCCAGGGCTACGTCCAGGCCAACTACGGCATCTACCTGCCGCTGGCCTGGCCGAGCGACTATGAGTGGAGCCTGCTCGGGGCTATCCTGGCGGCCGCCGTGCTGATCGGCTGCGTGCCGGCCTGGCGCGCCTACCGCCAGTCCCTGGCCGATGGCCTGTCGATCCGCCTATGACCCGGAGATATTCCCCGATGCTGCGCTCCCTGACCGTCCTCCTGCTGGCTTTCGCCCTGCTCCTGGGCAGTGCCGTGGCGCGCGCCGCGCCGCGCGAACTGACCTGGTCGCAACTGATCCCGGCCGGCGCCCCGCCCGCCCCGGCGCCGCTGCCGATCCACGACCTCGCCAACGCCCTCAGCGAAGCCGGCCCGGCGGCCAGCCAGCAGAGCCCCAACGCCCCGGTGGTGAAGGCACTGGACGGCATCGAGGCCAAGCTGCCGGGCTACATCGTGCCGCTGGAAATCAGCGAGGCCGGGCTGGTCACCGAGTTCCTCCTGGTCCCCTACTACGGCGCCTGCATCCACGTACCGCCGCCGCCGTCGAACCAGATCGTCTACGTGAAGACCGCCAAGGGCGTGCAGATGGACGAGTTGTACCAGCCGTTCTGGGTCGAGGGCACCTTCAAGGTGGAGAACGCCAGCAGCGAGCTGGCGGCGGCCGGCTACCGCATGCAGGCGAGCAAGGTGACGCCCTACGAATACGAAGGTAGCTGAACGACATGCGACAATCCGCCGCGCCGTTTACGTTGCGGCGGTCACATTTGCTCCTAGGATTGATTGAGCTGTGTCAAGGAAGGCAACTGTTAGCTGGCTGACCATTAGCAGCACCAACACTTTCTAATACAAGGAATGGAGCTCATCATGCGTAAGTCCTGGCTTACCGCTTCCCTGCTGGCCCTCACCGTCGCCTCCCCGTTCGCCGCTGCGGATATTCAAGGACACAAGGCCGGTGACTTCATCATCCGTGGCGGCTTCGCCACCGTCGATCCCGACGACAGCAGTTCCGACATCAAGCTGGACGGCGCCAAGCAGCGCGGTACCAAGGCGACCGTCGACAGCGACACCCAGCTCGGCCTGACCTTCACCTACATGTTCGCCGACAAGTGGGGCGTGGAACTGGTCGCCGCCACTCCGTTCAACCACCAGGTCGACGTCAAGGGCCTCGGCCCGGGCCTGGACGGCAAGCTGGCCGACATCAAGCAACTGCCGCCGACCCTGCTGCTCCAGTACTACCCCATGGGCGGTACCAACAGCGCCTTCCAGCCCTACGGCGGCCTGGGCGTGAACTACACCACCTTCTTCGACGAAGACCTCGCCAGCAACCGCAAGGCGCAGGGTTTCAGCAGCATGAAGCTGCAGGACTCCTGGGGCCTGGCCGGCGAACTGGGCTTCGACTACATGCTCAACGAGCACGCGCTGTTCAACATGGCCGTCTGGTACATGGACATCGACACCAAGGCCAGCATCAACGGCCCGAGCGCCCTGGGCGTGAACAAGACCAAGGTCGACGTGGACGTCGATCCGTGGGTCTACATGATCGGTTTCGGCTACAAGTTCTGAGTCGTAGACTGTCGCGGGGCTTGCGCCCCCAACGGAAAAAGGCGCCTTCGGGCGCCTTTTTTCATCCTGCGGAAACGGACCCCATGTACCTCTGGCTGAAGACCCTGCACATCACCTTCGCCCTCAGCAGCGCCGCCCTGTTCGTCTGGCGCCTGGCCTGGAACTGGTCGGGGCGCAAGGCCAGCGGCATCCGCCGCTGGGGACCGCATCTGGTGGACACCCTGCTGCTGCTCAGCGCGCTCGGCCTGGTGCACCTGGCGATGCCCTGGCCGCTGCCGCTCTGGCTGCTGGCGAAGCTGGGGCTGTTGCTGGGCTACATCGTCTGCGCGGCGTTCGCCCTGCGGATGGCGCGGGGCCCCGGCAAGGGCCTGCTCAGCGTCCTCAGCCTTGCCCTGCTGGGCGGGATCTTCTACCTGGCGCTGAACAAGCCCTGGTGGTGATCAGCGGCCGAGCAGGCGCGCCAGGCCCACGCCCATCGGCGTCGGCTGGTCGAAGCAGAAACGCCGCAGCAGGCGCTCGTTGTTCGCCCGCGAATGCCTGATGTCACCGGCTCGCGCGTCGGCGTGGGTCACCGGCGGCAGGCCACCGAGCACCTGGCCGATCTCCGCCAGCAACTGCTTCAGGCTGATGCTGCGATTCAGGCCGACGTTCACCGCCCCGGGCTCCACCGCCGTCGCCTCCAGCGCCTGGACCAGGAAATCGACCAGGTCGGCGACGTAGATGAAGTCGCGGGTCTGCTCGCCGTCGCCGAACACGGTGATCGGCGTCCCCTTCAGGGCGCGCTCGGTGAATATGCTGATCACCCCGGAATAGGGCGAGGACGGGTCCTGGCGCGGCCCGTAGACGTTGAAGAAGCGGAAGATCGCCGGTTCCAGCCCATGCTGGCGGCGATAGAAATCGAGGTAGTACTCGCTGGCCAGCTTGTCCGACGCGTAGGGCGTCAGCGGCGACTTCGGGGTGTCTTCGTCGATCGCCGTGCCTTCGCCGTTCTGCCCGTAGACCGCTGCGCTGGAAGCGAACACCACGCGCTTCACGCCCTGCTCGCGCATCGCTTCGCAGAGGTTCAGGGTGGCGATGAAATTGCTCTGGTGGGTGGCGACCGGGTCGTCCACCGAGGCCTGTACCGAGGCGACCGCGGCCAGGTGGGCGACCGCCGCGCAGCCCTTCAGGGCGGCCGCCAGGGTCGCCGCGTCGGCGGCGTCGCCTTCGAGCAGCTCTACCCGTTCGTCGTCCAGGGGCAGGTTGTCGCGCTTGCCGGTGGACAGGTTGTCCAGCACACGCACGCGGTAGCCGCGCGCCAGCAGCGCGTCGGTCAGGTGGGAGCCGATGAAACCGGCGCCGCCAGTGATCAGGATGGGGCGTTCAAACATGCCTGTAGTACCTGTCCAATAGAGCCGGCAAACCTGCGCGCCAGGCGCGCGGCTTGATGCCGAAGGTGTGGAGGATCTTCTTGCAGACCATCACCGCGTGCTGCGGCTCGTCGAGCGCGTCCGGGCGCGCGGCATGGGCCTCCGCCGAAGGCTCCTGGATCAGGTTGGAGCGATAGGTACGCGCCTCGTTGAGGATCACCTGTCCCAGCGCCAGGGTGGTGGTCGCTTCCAGTCCGCCGTAGTGGTAGGTGCCCCACAGCGGCGCCTGGCAGTCGAGCTGCTTGAGCACAGAGAGCACCACCCGCGCGGCGTCGTCCACCGGCGTCGGGTTGCCGCGCCGGTCGTCGGCGAGGAACAGCGGCTGCGGTTGTTCGGCGCGGCTGAGGAAACGTCCCAGCAAGCCGTTCGGGCTTTCGTCCAGCAGCCAGCCGAAGCGGATCAGCACATGTCGCGGGCAGGCCGCGCGCACGCTCTGCTCCATGCGCCAGAGCGCCTGGCCACGCAGGCCCAGCGGAAGGGTCTCGTCCTTCTCGCTGTAGGCGGTGGCGCGGGCGCCGTCGAAGACCCGGTAGCTGGACGGCTGGACCAGCAGGATCTCGTAGTGCTGGCAGAGTTCCGCGAGGCGCTCGACGGCGCGCTCCTGGGCGCCCAGGCGCTCCGCCTCGACCTGCTCGGCCTGGAACCAGTCGTGGTAGAAGGCGAGGTTGATCACCGCGTCGGGGCGCGTTTCGTCCAGCAGGGTGGTGAGGCTGGCGGCATCCCAGCCCTGCTCGGGTGGTCTGGGCGCGAGGAAACCGATGTCTTCCTCCGCCCCTAGGCGGATCAGCGCCTGTCCAAGGGCATTACCGCCGCCCAAAAGCATCAGGCGCATTCGCATGGTGTAGGGGGGCACTCGAAATCTGATAGTGAATAGCGACGCGGCGCACGCCCCAAGGCAATGACATCCTGCGCCTCGCTGGCGACATGAAAGGTGCGGGCATCGGGTGCTGCTTGTCGCGGCAGGTACCCCGGACAGCGCCGCCGTTATTTTCATGCAACCTGACACGCCGCATTCTTGCTGTGCCTCCGGTGAAGCGTCAAGCATTCACCGGGCCAGCTCCGCCAGCGGCGCGGATCGGCGGGACGAATGGCAGCGCGCGGCGGCGTCAGGCCGGTAGCGCGCCGGCCCGATAGTCCTTGGGCGAAACCTCGAACTGCTTCTTGAACGCCCGGCTGAAATGCGCCGAGTCGCTGAAACCCCACTTGAAGGCGATGGAGGTGATCGATTCGCCGCGCAGCCGTGGGTTGCCGAGGTCGGCGGCGCTGCGGCTGAGGCGCTGGCGGAGAATGTAGCGGCAGACGCTGTCGCCCTGCTCCTCGAACAACCGGTACAACTGGCGCACCGAGATGCGCAGGCGGCCGGCGAGCATGTCCGGACTCAGGCGCGGCTCCTGCAGGGATTGCTCGATCAGGCGCTCCGCGTGCCGGCGCAGACTGTAGCCATAGAGCCCGGCCAGCGGTCCCTCCAATTCCTCGCCGGCGTGCTGTAGCGCCGGCCCGAGCAGGGCGATCAGCGCCTCCTGCAACGCCCCGCCCTCGTCCGCCACCGCCCACGGCTGCAGTTCTCCGGCGCACACCTGCTGCACCAGCAGGCCGAGCAGGCGACCGCTGGCGCAGTTCGGCGAGAGTTTGCCGAAGGCCCGCTGGCTGGGCGGCAGGTGCCGGCATACCTGGTCGCGGGAGAGATGGAACGAGGTGTGTTCGATGAGTCCGTGGGGAATGATCTCGCAGCCGCCCGCGGAGTCCATCAGCGCCATTTCCCCTGGCGCCAGCTCTATGCTGTCCCCACCCTGGCGCAGTTGCGCATGGCCGCTGCGCTGGACGACCAGGAAGCAGTGACGGTCGTCGTCATGATCGGCATGGGTGGCCTGGCGGGCGATGCGCCCGGCGTTGGTGCGGATCTGCGCCAGCTCCAGGCCGCCGAGGTCCTGCCGCGAGATATCGCCGATGAACAGCGTCCGGTTCAGCGCGGGCTGCGATTCGAAGCGCCCGCAGACCTGGCGCAACGCCTGGTTCCAGGCTTCGAAGCTGTTGTGTGCGGAAGACAGGGTATGCACCGGGCACCTCCTGACGGCAACGGCCATCGTTATTGTTGTATGGCGCGGCAATTACCGAGCCACGCAGCGCTGCCGATATGATTAACATGTTATCGATATACCCACAAGCTAGCGCAAATGGACCGGCGGATACGCATCCGGGAGAGCCGGCAAGGGCCGTTCAGGCGGGAGAAAGCAGGCGCTGCAATTGGGCGAAGGCGCCCAGCAGGGCCAGGCGCTGCTCGGCGACCAGAGGGATGTAGCGGCGATAGGCGGGGAAGCGGTTGACCACCTCGCACGCCCCCAGGTGTTCCAGGCTCACGGTCCAGCCCCTGTCGTCGCGGCAGAGGCGCAAGCTCCGGAAGTCCAGCGGCATGAGCTGCTCCAGCAAGGCCCGGTCGCCCCCCTGCAAGGCCTCCCGCAACGGCTCGAGCCCGCTCCCGCGGCGCACCTTGCAAAGGATGCCGCGACGCCGCAAGCAACCGGCGTGACGCAGCTCCAGGCTGGCCGGCGGCCCCCCGGGCGCCGCCACGAACAGGCTGAACTCGGTGCTGACGATATGCATGAACAGGTGCGCCTGGACCCGCTCGCGAACCTCGAGGCTCAGCTCTTTCGTACGCAGCAACAGCCTGCCGTCCTGCGCCTCGCCGTCGCACGCAGCCAGGTTGCGCCGCACCAGGGCCAGGGTGGCTCCGGGGCGATAGGCGGCTGGCCGCCAGTCGCGCCAGTGGCGCTCATACCAGCGCGCCCAGGCGGACATGCGCCTTCTCCCGCTGCTGCTGGTCCTCTTCGGCGAATTCCTTCTCCAGCACCTCTTCCACCGCCAGCGGACGGAACGGATTCACCCGCTGTACGCACAGGGTCCAGAACAGGGCGTAGGCGGCCGCCAGGCCGAGCATCAGGGCGAACGGCAGGTAGATGTCGGCGGGGTTCATACCCGGCGGCGTGATGTAGAACATCCCCAGCAGGATTCCGGCGCTGGAGAACAGCTGCGGCAACGGGAACAGCGGCGAGCGGTAGGCGCGCGGCAGGTCCGGGCGACGGATGCGCAGCAGCACCACGGAGAGGGTCACCAGCAGGTAGGCGGTGCCCCAGGCGCAGACCGCCGCCAGGACCAGGTGGATGATCCCTTCGCTGTCGCCGCCCAGCCACCAGGCGTGCAGGCAGGGAATCGCCGCTGCCACGGCGATGCACAGCAACGGTGTCTTGAAGCGCGGGTGCAGGTAGGTGAAGGCCTTCGGCAAGGCGCCATCCAGCGCCATCCCGTAGAGAATCCGCGGCAGGCCGGCCATCAGGGTGTTGATGGTGGCGGCCCCGGCGAACAGCAGGCCCACGCCCAGCCAGATGCGTCCGAACGGTCCCATCACCTGCTCGGCGAATCGCGGGATCGCCATCGGCGTCTCCAGCAGGTGCAGGCCGCCGCCGAGGTCGAGGTTTTCCACCTGCCGGCGCATCGCCGCGCCATAGAGGAACATGCAGCAGGCCACCCCGACCAACCCCAGGGCCATCGCCCGCGGCAGGGTCCGCGAAGCGTGGCGCACCTCCGGCGCCAGCGGCGTGACGAATTCGCAACCGACGAACATGAACATCGCCATGCCCACCAGCGACAGCAGGGTCGGCAGGTCGTCGCCGACCATCGAGGCCCCGAACCAGCCCTGCAACTCCACCGCGGGCAGGCGCAGCAGACCGGCCACGGCGAAGATCATCAGGGTGCTCCACATGCCGAAGGTGAGGATCACTTCGGCGCGACCGAAGGCGGTGATCCCCAGCGCATTCAGCAGGCCGAAGCAGAGCACCATGCCGACACCCACCAGCCAGGCGCCGCCGCCCGGCTCGGTGAGGGTATTCAGCGACTCGAAGTTGACCAGCGCCATGGTGCCGCTGAGCATGGTTTCGGCGGTGCCGGCGAACACATGGACGATCAGGTAGGCCGACAGCGTGCCGGTGATCGCGAAGAAGCGCCCGAGGCCGCACGACAGGTAGTCGTAGACCGAGCCACGGGTCGGCAGCAGGCAGGCGGCCTCGGCGAAGGTGGTGGACTGCGCCAGCATCAGCAGCAGCGCCACCAGCATCGCCACGGCGAAGGTTCCGCCGCCCAGGCCGAAGCCGGTGGTGGCGGTGAGGATCACCGGGCTGGCCATGATCAACCCGACCGAACTGGCCAGGGCGGTGGGGAAACCAACCCGCCCGCGGAGCAGGTGCTGGGTGAGTCTGGAGTTGGACATCGACGTATCCTCGACGGCAGCGTTGCTGTTGTTGTTCTTGCGTCAGGCCCTGCCAGGGCGCGCCAGGCGCCCTGCGGGACGCGCCGGCGTCCCGTACGCTCCGCCGGCAGGCGAAGCGTGTCGAACAAAAGGCTGCCGCGGAGGGCAGCGAAAGAGCCGAACGAATCGGCTCACCCCGATTTCATCGATATCAGTAGGCGATGCACACCGACTTGTTCTCGGTGTACGCCTCGATCGCCGCATGGCCCATCTCGCGACCGATGCCGGACTGCTTGAAGCCGCCGAACGGCATCGACGGGTCGAGCAGGTTGTGGGCGTTCACCCATACCGTGCCGGCCTTGATCCTGGGCACCAGGTCCATGACCTGGCGCAGGTCGTTGGACCAGATGCTCGCACCGAGCCCGTAGATGCTGTCGTTGGCCAGACGCACCGCTTCGTCGAGATCGTCGAAGGGCGTCGCCACCAGCACCGGCCCGAAGATTTCCTCGCGCACCACCTGCATCCCCGGGGTAACGTCGGCAAGGATCGTCGGCTGCACGTAGAACCCCGTCTCGCCCTGGCGCGCCCCGCCGCAGACCACGCTGGCGCCCTCGGCCACCCCGCTTTCGATCATCCCCAGCACCCGCTCCTGCTGCCTGGCCGAGACCAGCGGGTTGATCTGCGTGGTCGGATCCAGGCCGGGGCCGATGCTCAGGTCGCCGGCGATGGCCGCCAGGCGCTCCAGCACCTGGTCGAAACGCTTGCGCTGCACATAGAGGCGCGAACCAGCGGTGCAGACCTGCCCCTGGTTGAAGAAGATCGCGCCGGCGGAACCGGCGGCAGCCATGTCCAGGCTGGTGTCATCGAGGATGATCACCGGGGATTTGCCGCCGAGTTCGAGGGAAAAACGCGTCATGTTCTCCACCGCCGCATGCCCGATCAGCTTGCCCACCGGGGTCGAGCCGGTGAACGCCAGCTTGTCGATGCCCGGGTGCGCCGCCAGTGCCGCGCCGGCCTCGGCGCCCGTGCCGGTGACGATGTTCACCACCCCTGGTGGAATCCCCGCCTCCAGGCACAACTGGCCGAGGCGCAGGGCGGTCAGCGGGGTTTCGTCGGCCGGTTTGAGGACTACGGTGCAGCCGCAGGCCAGGGCCGGGACGATCTTCCAGATCGCCATCAGCAAGGGGAAATTCCACGGCACGATGGCTCCGACCACGCCCACCGGCTCCGGCACCGTGTAGGCCCGGTAGCGCGCGCCTGGGACCGCAGCGATCGACAGGTCGAGGCTGCGGCCCTCGATCTTGGTCGCCCAGCCGGCCATGTAGCGGATGAACTCCACCGAGGCGCCGACCTCCAGGGCCCGCGACAGGTTGATCGACTTGCCGTTGTTCAGGGTCTCCAGCTGCGCCAGTTGCTCGCCATGCGCCTCGATCCGTTCCGCCAGTCGCAGCAGCAGGCGCTCGCGATCGGCCGGGCGCTGGCCTGCCCAGTTGCCTTCGAACGCACGCCGCGCGGCGGCGACCGCCCGATCGACGTCTTCGGCGCCGGCGCGGGCCACGCGCGCCAGCTCGGCACCGGTCGCCGGGTCGTACAGCGGCATGTCGGCGCCGGAACGCGCCGGCCCGGACTCGCCCTCGATCAGCAGGCCATGGGGACTGCGCAAGAAGGCGCTGACGGACGGGTCGATGGCAATACTCATGTGTGCTCCTCGGCTTGGCGACGGCGCTGCGTCGTGCATGCGCCTACTACCCGGGAATACTCTGGACCCACCGCTCCCCCGCTCGCTTGCTCCAGCCTGCCGGGTTTCTTGCCGCTGCCTGCCAAGCCAGGCAGCGAAAGACAAGACGGCGCGCCGGGGCATGGACATTCTGCCCGGCAGGCAGGACAGTGGACGTCCCGCCGCCTCGTCCCACGGGAGTCCCGCGCCATGCCTTCGACCCTGTCGCCCGACCTCGGCCCGCGCTGCATGCAGGCCTTCACCCAGGTGGTACCGGCCAGCCTGTGCGTGTTCTATCGCATCGACGAGGACTGCCGCGCACACGATTTCCAGCTCCTGCGGATGCCGGCCGGCATGCACCGCGACTACCTGCGCCACTACCGCGACTACGATCCGCTGCAGCCGCGCCACTGCCTGGCCAGCGCTTCGCCGGTGGTGCCGCTGCGCCAGGGCATCGCCCGCCAGCCCGCGGAGGACAGCGCGCTGTACCAGGGCTTCCTGCGACGCCACGGGATCTGCGACGTGGTCGAGGTGCTGGCGCATGCGCATCAGCGTCCGGTCGCGGCCCTGTCGTTGCTGCGCGACGCCCGCCTAGGGGCCTTCTCCGACCAGGAGCTGCGACAGTTGCGCGCCCTGCATGGCCTGATGGAGCTGGCGGCGCAGGCATGCGCCACGCCAACGGCCAGCGCCGAGCGCCTGCAAGGCCTGACACCGAGGGAACGGGAGATCGCCCTGCTGCTGCGCGACGGCGTCAGCAACAAATGCCTGGCTCAGTGCCTCGGACTCGGCCTGCCGACGGTGAAGACCCACCTGCTCAACCTGTTCCGCAAGACCGGCGCGCGCAGCCGCACCGAGCTGGTGAAGCGACTCTTCCTCTAGCCGCGCGCGGCCTGGGGGCTGCGCGCCTCCAGCCAGAAGAGGAACTGCCGCACCGCCAGCGGCTTGCCGCTCTCGTGCAGGCCGCGCAGGCGCTCGCGGTGGCGCCTGAAGGAAAAACCGGGAAATACCCAGGGCAGGTTCAACAGGTACCAGGCCAGGGCGCCGACATCGGCGAAGTGCAACACCTCCCAACCTTCGCCGCCTGCCACCGGCGGCAACTCCGCGGCCTCCAGCTGGGCCCGGGCGAAACCCAGGTTCCAGTGCGGCGCCTCCGGCGTCGGCGCCGGTTCGCCGAGCAACGCATAGAACTCGCGGTTGAAGTCGCCGGCCACCTGCTGGGTGAGGAAACAGCCGCCGGGCGCCAGCACCCGCCGGACCTCCGATGGCAGATAGGACTCGTGGCGGTTGCCGACCAGGTCGAAGGTGCCATCGGCGAACGGCAACGCCCCGCCGCCATCGCCCTCCCGGCCCTGGCGATGGTTGTCCGGCGCGCCCTCCACCTCGACCACGCGGATGCCCAGGGGCTCCAGGCGACCCCGGGCAATCTCCAGGTTGGGCGCCCAGCCCTCGGTAGCCACGGTGAGCGGCGGACGATACGGCAGCCGGCTCAACCATTCGCCGCCGCCGGTGCCCATGTCCAGCAGGCTGGCGGCGGCCCGGCAGCGCTCCAGCATGCGCCCCGGGAAATCCCATGGCGGCGGTTCCAGGCGGATGCGTCCGCCATAGTCGTATTCCCAGCCGCGCATCGGTGTGCGGCCGGCTTCCACCAGCAGCGCGTCGAATTCGTCGCCCGTCGCCATTTCGCCGTTCTCCCAGAGACCGCCCGCTACCATCCCCGAGTCTCCTCGCCAAGGCAAGCCCATAGAGAATGTAAAGCTTGCTTGACAAAGAAGAGCACCCCGGCCAATGTAAAGCTCCCTTTACATGGACGGTTCAACCATGACCCACAAACGTTTCTTCCTCGAACTGCTTCTCGCGCTGGTCGGCTATGCCGCTGCCGTTCTGATCAGCGGCCAGTTGCTGGCAGGCACGGAACCGGGCGCCGGCCGGGTCTTCCTCGCCCTGCTGCCGGTGCCACCGATGGTCGCCCTGGCGCTGGTGGTGATCCGTTACCTGCGGCGCCTCGACGAAATGGCCCGGCGCATCCATCTCGAAGCCCTCGCCCTGGCCTTCGTCGGCACCGCCCTGCTCACCTTCGCCTACGGTTTCCTCGAAACCACCGGCTTTCCGAAACTCTCGATGTTCTTCGTCTGGCCCCTGATGGGCGCGTTCTGGGCCATCGGCTGCGTCCTGGGACTGAGGCGCTACGCATGAGGAACCGGGTTCGCGAGTTGCGCGCGGAGCGCGGTTGGTCACAGGCGGAGCTGGCCGGAAAGCTGGAGGTATCGCGGCAGACGGTGAACGCCATCGAAACCGGCCGCTACGACCCAAGCCTGCCCTTGGCCTTCAAGCTCGCCCGGGTGTTCGGACTGGCGATAGAAGCGATCTTCGACGACCGGGAAGGCCAACTGGACTGAGTCCGGTCCCGCTGCCGAAAATGTCCGGGGCGCCCCCTGGCGACCCCGGCGGCGAGCCCCCCTTACCCTGTACCAAATGGCAGTTGCCGCATTTCCCCTCGGGGCTAGCCTTGGACCAGGCCTATCGCCAGCCTTCCCCCTGGTCCCCGCTCGATACGCTGAAAAACCACGGATAACGTCTTTTCAACCGGCAAGACAGGAGTCTCAGCCATGTCGAAAGATTCTGTTCTTGGCTTATTCAGGCAACACGCAGATACCCATCCCGAACGCCCCGCCCTCGTCGATCGCGAGCGCTCGTTCAGCTACCGCGAACTCGACCGACTCAGCGACCGGCTGGCCGCCCACCTGGCCAGGCGCGGCGTCGCCCGGGGCGAGCGGCTGCCCCTGCTGGCCGAACGCTCGGCCGAACTGGTCATCGCCATCCTGGCGGCCGCCAAGTGCGCAGCGGCCTACGTACCGGTGGACCGTCGGCAACCCGACAGGCGCAAGCAGGAAATCCTCCGCCAGTGCCAGGCCCCCGTGGCCCTCGCCACCCAGGCCGAGGACCTGCCGGGGCAACCGGTGGAGGTCATCGCACAGGTGCTCGCGACGAGCGCGGCGGGTGCCGCGCCGAGGCCGGCGCTCGACGGCAGCGAAGCGCTGTATGTGATCTTCACCTCGGGCACCACCGGCGAACCCAAGGGCGTGGTGATCGAGAGCCGCTCCCTGAGCAACCTCGTGGACTGGCACAACCGGCGCTTCGAGATGGACCAACGGAGCCGCACCACCCTGATGGCCGGCGTCGGCTTCGACGTTTGCCAATGGGAAATCTGGTCCACCCTGTGCGCAGGCGCCTGCCTCCACCTGGTGCCCGACGAGGTGCGCCCGGACCCGGCGGCGCTGCTGGCATTCTTCGCCGAGCAGCGGATCAGCCATGCCTTCGCGCCTACCGTGATGGTCCCTGCGCTGGTGGAGCAACCCGCTCCGCCGTCGCTGGCGCTGCGCTACCTGTTCTGCGCCGGGGAAAAACTGCCGCCGGTCGCAACCGGCGGGCTGCCCTATACCGTGGTGGATTACTACGGCCCGACCGAAGCCACGGTCTTCGCCACCTGCCGCATCGTCGACGCCGAAGCTCATCGGCGGCCCGCCTCAATCGGCACGCCCATCGACGGTTGCGAGGCATTCATTCTCGACGCCGACGACCGGCCTTGCCATGGCGACCGGCCCGGCGAGCTGAACCTGGCGGGCGTCTGCCTGGCGCGCGAATACCTGCGCGACCCGGACATGACCGCCAGGCGCTTCCACTACTCGCAGGCACTGCGGCGCCGGCTCTATCGCACCGGCGACAAGGCCCGCTGGCTGGCCGACGGCAGCCTGCAGTTCCTCGGTCGGCTGGACGACCAGGTGAAGATCCGCGGCCACCGCGTCGAACTCGGCGACGTCGAAGCCGCGCTGCTGCGCCAGCCGGCGATCCATGGCGCGGTGGTGCTGGCGCATGCCGACCCACGCTGCGGTAGCCAGCAATTGAGCGCCTTCGTGGTCCCCCGCCAGCGGGGCGGCGATGCCAGGGCCGTGCTCGCCGCCATCAAGACCGCCCTGCGCCAGGAACTGCCCGACTACATGCTGCCCAGCCGCTATCTGTCGCTGGACAGCCTGCCGACCACGGTCAACGGCAAGATCGACCGCCAGGCCCTGCGTCGACGCCTGGAGGAACAATGCCAGGAACGACTCGACGAGCAACGCTTCGGCACTCCCGGCGAACTGCAAGTGGCTCTGGCCTGGCAGGAAGTGCTGGGGCATACCGACTTCGGCCTGGACGACAGCTTCTTCGAGGTCGGCGGCCATTCCCTGCTGGCCGCCGCCCTGGTGCGCGAACTGAGCCGACGCTTCGGCAACCGTGCCTACATCCACGACATCTACCGCACCCCGAGCGTGCGCCAACTGGCGGCCAGCCTGGCGCGGCGCGCCGGCGAAGCGCCGCCGGCGCTGGACAGCGAACCGGCCCAGGAGCTGCAACGGGACGTGCGCCTGCCCGCCGACGTGGATTTCAGCCGGCCCATGGACACCGCCCAATTGCTCGCGCCACGGCACATCCTGCTCACCGGCGCCAGCGGGCTGATGGGCGCCCACCTGCTCGCCGAGCTGCTGGCCAGCCGCGAGGCCGACCTGCATTGTCCGGTCCGTGCGCAAAACGACGCCCACGCCCTCGAACGCCTGCGCCAGGCCGCCCGGCAGCACCGCATCGAACTCGCCGAGTCGGACTGGCGACGGGTCAGGGCCTACGCCGCCGACCTCGCAGAACCAGGTTTCGGACTACCGGCGGAAACCTACCGCGAGCTGGCCGGCAGCGTCGACCAGGTCTTCCATTCCGCCAGCGCGGTGAACTTCATCCAGCCATACAGCTACATGAAGCGCGACAACGTCGAGGGGCTCGGCCAGGTCCTGCGCTTCTGCGCCAGCGGCCGCTGCAAGCCGCTGATGCTGCTGTCGAGCATCTCGGTGTACAGCTGGGGCCACCTGCATACCGGCAAGCGCCTGATGCGCGAGGACGACGACATCGACCAGAACCTGCCGGCGGTGGTCACCGACATGGGCTACGTGCGCAGCAAATGGGTGATGGAAAAGATCGCCGACCTCGCCGCCGAACGCGGCCTGCCGCTGATGACCTTCCGCCTCGGCTACGCCACCTGCCACAGCCGTACCGGCGCCCATGCCGACTACCAGTGGTGGAGCCGGCTGGCGCGGACCTGCCTGGAGTACCGGGCCGTGCCGCTCCTGCGCGAGCTGCGCGAGGGCCTGACCACGGTGGACTACATGGTAGAGGCGATCAGCGTCATCGCCCGCCAGCCTTCGGCGCTGGGCAAGAAATTCAACCTGGTGCCGAGCATTCCGCGCTGCCTGACCCTGGACGAGTTCTTCGACCGTCTCGGGCGACGCGCCGGGCGTCCCCTCCGGCAGATGCCGTTCGACGACTGGGTAAGTCTCTGGGAAGACAATCGCGACGCCCCGCTCTATCCCCTGCTGAGTATGTTCCGCGACAACATGTACGCCGGCCGCAGCACCGTCGAGTTGTACCAGGATACCTATCTCTGGGACTGCACCAACGTCGAGGAACACCTGCGCGGGAGCGCCGTGCGCGAGCCGGAGTTCGACGACCGCCTGCTCGACCTGTACCTCGCCGGCCTGGGCGGCAGCGCCATGCGGTAAGGTCGAGGCCGCCGCGGCCGGTCGCCGCGGCGGTTACCGCAGCGGGACGCGCTTGGGTATCCTGTCCGCTTTATCGCCCGGAGAACCTCATGCACAACGTTCTGATCGTCGGCGCCTCGCGCGGCATCGGCCTGGGACTGGCGGATGCCTTCCTGCAACGCGGCGCACAGGTATTCGCCGTCGCCCGGCGACCGCAAGGCTCTCCCGGGCTGCAGGCACTGGCGGAGCGAGCCGGGGAGCGCTTGCAAGCGGTGACCGGCGACCTCAACCAACGCGACTGCGCCGAACGCATCGGCGAGGCGCTGGGCGAGCGGCGGATCGATCGCCTGATCGTCAACGCCGGCATCTACGGCCCGCAGCAACAGGATGTGGCGGAAATCGACGCCGAGCAGACCGCCCAGCTGTTCCTGACCAACGCCATCGCGCCGCTGCGCCTGGCCAGGGCACTGTCCGGGCGGGTTAGCCGGGGTGGCGTGGTGGCGTTCATGAGTTCGCAGATGGCCAGCCTGGCGCTGGGCCTGTCGGCCACAATGCCGCTCTACGGCGCCAGCAAGGCGGCGCTGAACAGCCTGGTACGCAGCTGGGAGGGCGAGTTCGAGGAGTTGCCGTTCAGCCTGTTGCTCCTGCATCCCGGCTGGGTGCGTACCGAAATGGGCGGCGACAGCGCGCCGCTGAGCGTCGAGGAAAGCGCCGCCGGACTGGTCGCGGCGGTGGAGGATGCCGCGGGCGTGAATGCCTGTCGCTTCGTCGATTATCGGAACCAGCCGCTGCCCTGGTGAAGCGGGCCGATCCGTCAGGGCATCCGGCAATAGCCCTCGGCCGCATACCTGATGAGGTCGGCATCGCGCTTGATGCCGAGCTTCTTCATGGCACTGACCTTCTGCGTACTGATGGTCTGCACGCTGCGATGCGAGCGCTCGGCGATTTCGGTGATGGTCAGTCCGGAGCCGAACAGACGGACGATTTCCGCCTCCCGGGGCGTCAGCCGTTCGTTGTGCGAGGAAAGCACCTGGTTGACGAAGATGTCCCTGATCGACGGCGAGAAATACTGGTTTCGCGAATAGGCCGCGCTCACCGCCGCCAGCAGGTGACTGGTCGAGTCGGACTTGCTGAGGATGCAATTGATACCCTGCTTGAGAATGGCCCGGATAAGACCCGGATTGTTCAGCATGGTAAAGACGACCAATTGCAGATGCGGATAACGTCGTCGCAGCAATGACAACAATGCCAGTCCATCGCCATATTTCCCGCCCGGCATCGTATAGTCGACGATAACGACATCGCAGTCGCCTTCGTCGAGCCGGCCGATCAACTCGGTAGAATTGGAAACTTGACCGAGCATCTCCAAAGAACCGCACTGACTCAGTTCGTAGGAAATACCCAGCGAAATGGCGGGATGATCATCCGCAACCATTACGCGAATGCGATGTAGGGACATCCTTGCGTCTCCTTAAGCGGTACACGGCAGGCGAAAGCGTTACCAGGAAACCTGTGGTCTCGGTCATGCCTGCCGCAGGCAGGCGGCCGCCGCTCGGCCGGCAAGGAGGAAAGCGCGGTCCGGAATCCGCCGACGCCACTGCCCCGGTTCAAAGTGAACATGTGTATTTTCTAGTGAAACCGACGATATTTAATATAGTAAAACTACTATTTTTTCGCCTCGTAAACTAACAACAAAGACACTTGAAACAGCCCCCGAAAAACGCCTACGCAGACACTTATGAGAAATTATGAAATACGAAACGGACAAGCCAGAGCAGCAAAAAGTTTGAAAAAAGAGTTCCGCGACAACCTGAAACTATCGCCTGGAAAATAGCGTTCGTTTATTTGCGCGAAATCCTACCGAGGAAACTTGCATATCCCTCAGAAAGCCTTCGCCCATACGCAATATCGGTATTCCGCGTGCGGGAATGGCATGTGCGCACGAGACCCAGGACGAGCAGCGGAGCGATATGCAGAGCGCCTTCGGCGATCTGCAACCACTGGAGGTGAGGGGCCGAGCCTTCGCGAGGGCTGGCGCGAAAGCGGCCGACGGCGCTTCCCGAGGCGGGGCGGGAAACGCCGGGGAAAGAGCGGCGGCGCCGCTCAGGGGAAGGTAAACGTGAACTCGGCGGCGCCGTCGGCGACCCCGGCCTTCAATTCGCCCTCCGCGCCGATACGGATGTAGGCGGCACTCAGCGGGAGGTCGGCGCTGTCGCCGACACGCCGCATCGGGTAGGGCGTGCCGTCGAAACGTATCCGCTGCTGGTCCAGGCCGTTCTTCACGACGATGCCGAACCCCGCCGCGCCGCCGCTCTTCAAGCTGAGGATCGTCGGGTCCGCTTGCTGCGCCGAGACATACTTGTCGCGGAAAGCGATTTCCGGCTTGGCCAGCGCCGCACACTCGCTGAGAGAGATATCGAAGGAGCGCTCCGTGGAGGTGTCGTTGACCCGCGGGAAATTCTTCAACGCGACGCTACCCAGTTTGACGTTGATTTCCCGTCCCACCTCGACCTTGCATTTCTTCGGGATCGGCGGCGGCGGGGGACCGCCGCCGATAGCGATGGAGGCCGGGCCGATCAGCGAATAGGGCTTTCGGCAAACCCCGGTGGGGTAGTTGTCCGCAGGCACCGCCAGGACGCTGCCGATGGACGCTTCGCCCTTCAGCCTGTCCACCGCCCAGAGATTCAGGGTGGCGCTGCCGGATACGCTGGTTACCTTCAGGTCGCCGGCAGGCAACTCGCCGGGGTCGACCGTCAGGACCAGTTCCTGTAGGTAGTCGCTGGTCGTGCTTCCGGAAAAGCTCGTGACTCGCTTGTCCAGCGCATGGGGCTGGTTGTCGACCGGAATCACCCGCTTGACGCCGTCCTGGGCATCCACCGAGATCCGATAGCCGATGCCTTTGACGTCGGACGCTACCGTGCCGTAGGGCCCCGGATAGCCCACCCCGGACCAGTTCCCCCCGAGGACCAGCTCATGCGCCTCCTGGGAAGCCTGGGGCTTGTAGCTCAGGAACAGGCTCACCGGCCTGGCGAACAGCACCGTGCCTTTCGCCGTGCCGCTGGTCAGCTCGTTCACCACACGCCAGGGCAAGCCTTTGCCATTGCCGAACGAGCAGTTCAGGGCGACCTCGTTCAGGGCCCAGGCCTGGCCGCCGGTCAGGCAGCAGAGGCCGAGAACGAGCGCCTGCCGAGCCTGCGCGCCAGGCCGGCGGCGCAGGGAAACGCGGCCGGGAAATAACCTCATGCTCATGGAACTCTCCAAGATTGCGCCTGCGGAAGAGGGCCACACTCCAGGCGAGAGCGGCCCCGGCCGGGAAGGGAGGTCCGCCTGGGACCTCCCCTGCCGGCCTTACCAGATGTTGCCGTAGTCGATACCGGCAGGCGGCAGGAGCGCCGCCTCGCCGATCACGTAGTTGCCGCCCAGGACCCCACGGTTCTCGCCGACCTGCGCACCGTAGATCTGGCCGTAATGGGACTGAGGCTTGAAGTCGATCTTGCCGCTGACGCCGGAGTACTCGATCGATCCCAGGTTGACGCCGGCCAGCCCGCCCATGGAGACGTAGTAGTCGCCACTGACGGTGCCTTCCGACATGGACGAAACGATGCGTCCCTGGATCTGGTTCTCGCCGACCAGGCCGCCGATGCGGCTGCGCCCGCCGCCGCTAACGGTACTGCTGCTGCGCGCCGACAGGATCGAACCGGCGTTGCTGCCGACCAGGCCGCCAACCGACGCACTCGCAGCGGCGCTGACCCTGCCGCTGGCATCCACGTTGAACAGTTCGCCGCCGTTGTGGCCGACGAGCCCGCCCACCAGGCTGTTGAAGCCGCCGCTCACGTCGCCGCGCGAGATCGCATGGGCGACGGAACCGCCGAGGTTGTGTCCAATCAGACCGCCGACGCGACTGTTGCTGCCGCCGCTGACCTTGCCCGTCGCCTCGGCGGTCTCGATGGCACCCTGGCTGTTGTTGCCGACCAGCCCGCCCAGATCCGCGCCCCCCTGGTCCATGACGCTGCCGCTGGCTTTCAGGTTTCCGAGCATGCCGTTGCCTTCTGCCTTGCCGATCAACCCTCCGGTCGCCAGGCCGCCCTTGCTGTACACCGACCCGCTCGCCTGCGAGCGGAATATCTCGCCGCCGGAACTCAGGCCGACCAGCCCGCCGGTATACCCCGCGCCGCCGGCCTCCACCTGGCCGCTGGCGCTACTATCGGAGACGTGGCCGAACATGTTGTAGCCGACCAGGCCGCCGACGTTCAGGCCGGGCCGGTAGGTCTCGACCTTCCCCTGGCTGCCGGACGCCCTGATCGTGGCCTTCGCATTCAGTCCGACCAGGCCGCCGACGCCGCCCAGGCTGTTGCGCTCGGTGGACTGTGCAGCCACATGGACGTTGCTGTGGGCGTTCTCGATGACCGCCTCCGGCCCCCAGGCGGTGGTGAAGTTCTCCCCCACCAGACCGCCGACCGCTGTGCTCGCCGCATAAGCGGTGACGCCGCCGCTGACGGATGCGTTCGTGATCTGCCCGTTGATATTGCGCCCGACCAGGCCGCCCAGTGCGTTGGAGCGCAGTCGGCTGCCGACGACCGAGACCCCGCTGGCGCTGACGTTGGCGATACGCCCGCTGTTGATCCCGACCAGGGCGCCGAGCGAAGACGGACCGGAGCCGTAGGTGTTATCGGATACCCGCAGGTTGTTCAGTTTCAGGTTGCTCAGGGTGCCCGAGGAGCGGGCGAACAGCCCGACATTCGGCCCGGTGTTGCTGATCGAGAGATTGCCGATGCTGTTGCCGAGACCGTCCAGGGTGCCGCTGAAGACGCCGGCGGGCCCGCCGATGGACTGCAGTGCCGTGCAGTAATAGCTGCCGCCCAGGATATTGCCGCCGAGCACGTACAGGCCGTCTAGGTTCTTGTTGATCGCCTGCAACTGCGCCAGGTTCTGCACCACCGTGTAGTAATAGCCGCCGGAGACGTAGGTCGCGTTGGCCCCGGCCAGGGAGACCGACGCCGTGCCGTTCACCCGGTGGCCTTCGCCGGCATCCATGGCCAGCGCGCTGCCAGCCCCGCCGAGAACGATCTTGTCATTGATATCGATAGCGCCTTCGGCCTTCAGCTCCAGCCCAGCCTTGGCGCCACTGGCATTCAGCCTGCCATTCAGCGTCAGGTCGGCCGCGGAGCCCAGCCCCAGCCGGTTGCCCGATGCCCAGCTCACCGAGCCGTCGAGGTCCAGGTCGCCCTTGGTCGAAACCAGTTCGATATTGGTGCTCGCCAGGTTCCGCGACAGGGTGTCGGCATGAACGGTGACGCCATCCGACACCGCCGACGGGCGCACGTCGATCTTGTCGGCGGCAATCTTCCAGGTGCCGTTGAGGCCATTGCTGGCGAGCGTGTTCACCTGGGTGCCCAGGGCCACTTCCACCGCCTGCCCCCGGACCTCGACCGTGCCGCCGTGCCCCGGACCTTTCAGCGCATTGGCGGACAAGGCGCCTCCCACCATGACCTTGCCGTCCGGGCCGCCATCGAGCACGATCCGCCCGTTCTTGCCGCGCAGCGAACGGGCCTCGATGGCACCCTGGGAGTTCACCACCGTGTTGAGCAGCGCATTGGCGGTCCTGGCCGCCATCAGGACTCGCCCCCCGTCGGCCTTGAGCAGGCCGCCGTTGCTTGCCAGCGCATTGGCGACCCCGGCGTCGACGCGGATGTCGAGCAGCTTGTTGCCGTCGAAATTCAGCGTCAGGTCGCTGCCCGCGCCGAGCCCGACACCGCCCATCTGCGCCAGGACCGTCCCGCGGTTGTCGACCTGCGCGCCCAGCAGGGCGATGCTGCCGCCTTCCGCCGCGGTGATGGCGCCCCCGTGGTTGAGGACACCGTTGGTAGAGGGACCCGTGAAACGGTATCTGGAGGAGTTGCCGTTGAACTCGGCATCCGTGATGTCCAGCGTGGAAGCCACCAGGCCGCCGACATTGACCTGGGCGCCGCGACCGAAGAGCACGCCGTTGGGGTTGACCAGGAAGACCTGGCCGTTGGCATCGATCCGGCCCTGGATATCGCTGGCCTTGGTGCCGATCACCCGATTCAGGGCAATCGAGCTACTGCTCGGCTGGTTGAAGATCACCCGCTCGCCGGCGGCAACGCTGAAGGAGTCCCAGTTGGCGATCAGCTTGTCGACCTTCTGGTTGACCGACAGGCTGTTGCCGCCCGACAGGTGTATCTCCCCGTTCGCGCTCCCGCCGACCACCGTTCCCCCGCTTGGCAGCGCATAGGCCGGAGCCAGGGCCGTGGCGCCCAGCAGGGCCAGGGCGGAGGCGATCGCCGCCTTGGCGCCGGCGGGCTTGCCGCGCCTGCGACTGCCTTCGCTGACGACGTTCCAGCAGCCCTGGGATACGTTCCAGACCAGTGCATAGCATTTGTTCATGTGCTTCCTTCCTCCAGTGAAACCCCGCGACCTATTCGCAGGGCCGTGCTACGGCAGGAGCCCAACTCCCCGGGCCCTGCCGAACTCCTACGGGTATCTCTCTGCCGGCGCGTCGCCGCGCTCGATCTGGCCGTCATCCCCCACCGCATCGAAATGGACCCGCGCCGCCTCGCCGGGCACGGCCGGCAGACTCAACGGGGTAAGGGCGAAAGGCGGCAGGGTGAGGCTGCCGAGGGACATGGCGAGGTCGCCCTCGCCCAGCTCCAGGCGCACCAGGGAAACGTGATAGGGACTGCGGTTGTCCGCCTCCAGCAGCGCCCGCTGCCCCGGCCGTACCGCCGGACGCAGGCGCCAGACGACCTGGCGCGCGGCGGCTCGCGGATCGCCGGCCAGACCCTGCGGACGGAACAGGAGCTTCATCCGCAGGCGGTAGCTCACCAGCAGCAGGTTGCCGCTGCCGTCCTCCCGCCCCGGCACCTCCAGCAGGTTGACCCAGAACAGCGATTCCCGGTCGTCCGGCAGCGGCTCGCCGGTATGGCGAAGCTGGAGCGCCTGGGTCTCCTGCGGGTCCATGCGCAACAGCGGCGGCGACAGGATGAACGGCACCGTGACAGCGCTCGGGTCCGCCGTCTCGTCGCCGCGATCGAGCCAGGCCTGGACCAGGGCCGGGCGCGTCCCGACGTTACCGACGCGAATCGTCAGCGCGGAAACGCCCGCCGGATAGATGAAACGGGTCCCGATCACGGACAGCGAGGCGGAGGCATCGGCCACCAGCGCCACCAGCAGGACCCAGGCCGTGCCGCATCGTCCCAGGCCGACGCCGGTCACAGCGTGCGCTCCCGGTCGGCGGCCGACGCCGGGCGACATGCCAGTTGCAGGACGGGAGGCGTCGTCTCGCGCGGGCCCAGCGCATAGTCGACCAGGCACTGCTGCTGCGGCTCGTTGCCCCAGCGCACCCGAACCGAGCCGCGATCCTGCTCGACCCGCAGCACCAGGCGGCTGCCCTGGCCGACGGCGCCCACCGGCTGCCCGCTGTGGGCATCGAGCACTTCCGCGGCGAACGGCAGGGGCTCGCCGCTGGGCATCCGGCTATCCACCAGCAAGGGCCTCGCCACCCGCGTCGGATAGTCGAGGCGCACCACAGCTCCGGCGGTGGGCGCCACGTTGCGCGAACTGGACCTCAGCTCGATCTCGTCGGCCATGCCGTTGGGGTCGAGGTCGACGCTGTTCAACTGGTAGGGCAGCAGGTTGGGAATCACCGCATAGCCGTGGCGGTCGACCCGGCTTCCCGAGTAGCCGGCACCCGCGCCCCTGGCGTTTGGCGCGTGGACCAGGCCGATCGTCTCGCCCAGGGTTTGTGCCGCGGTGATCCCGCCGCTGTGCGCGACCAGGCCCCCCGCGGCCTTGACCGACAACTGCCGATAGCCCGGTCCCTGCGAGAGGCTGGAGCCGAGTTCGACCTGCGGCAGTCGATAGTCGAGGCTGGCGCTCTTCGAGGTCTGCCGGCTGTCGCGGTCATGGGAGGCCGACAGCGAGTAGGAGGCCTCGCCACGCTTGCCCAGCATGCCGGAAACCCCGCTGGTGAGCTGGGTTCCGCTGTTGCTGTCGCGGGTCAGGTAGCTGCTCAGGGTCGGCGACCCGCGTCCCGCGCCGCCCAGCGGAATGGACAGGTTCAGGCTGAACAGCGTGCTGGTCTCGCCGCGCTTGTCACCGCTGGAAAAGCCTTCGTAGTGGCTGCGCAGGCGTTGCGCGGAAATGGAGTAACTGACGTCGCGCCACTGGTTGCTGTAGCCGACGGAGAAGTTGACCGCCCGCCCGCCGCCGCTCCAGTAGCGCTGCGAGGAGCCGTTCAGGTACAGGTTGCCGCCGTTGCCCAGTTGCTGGCTGATGTTGGCGTCGAGACGGTTGCGCAAGCGCGAGAACGACTCCAGCGGCTCGCCTCGCTCTACCCGGTCCTGCATGAAGGCCGCGTCGCGCAGGCCGAGATAGCCACCGGTGGAGTAACGATAGGCGAGCAGCGAAAAGTTGGTGCCGGTGTTCGGCAGGTTCTTGCTGTAGGCGAGACGGTAGCTGGAGCCGCTAAGGCGGTCGTCGCCGGGAACCTCGGTACGCGCCAGCGTCACGTCACCGGAGAATCCGCCCACCGGCGTGTTCAGCGCCGCGCCCATCAACCCGGACATGTAGCTGCCGGTGAAGGCCCCGCCCGCGTATGCGGTGACGTCGTTGCCCAGGCCGCGCTGGTAGACGCCCTGCAGCATGTTCGGGCGACGCTCCAGGCTGGGATCGTTGAGCCGCCCGGCCGTCAGGCTGTAGCGCGTGGTCCCGGGGCGCAGCAGTTGTACGGTGGTGGCGAACGGCACGATGAAACTGCGGACTTCCCCGCTGGCTTCGGTCACCCGCACTTCCAGGTCCCCGCCATAGCTGGCGGTCTGCAGTTCGTCGAGAGCGAACGCCCCGGGTGCCACCGTGGTTTCGTAGATGAGGTAGCCACGCTGGTAGACCGATACCCGCGCATTGGTACTGGCGGTCCCACGGACCACCGGAGCGTAGTAGCGCAGCGAATCCGGCAGCATCCGGTCATCGCTGGAAAGCTGCACGCCACGGAAGGACACCGCATCGAAGAACTCGCTGCTGGTGGAGTTTTCTCCCAGCAATAACTGCGCACGCCAGGCCGGCAGGTCGGTCTGCACATAGGTTGCGCTACGCTGGTAATGGCTGCCCATGCGGCGCGACCAGGTGGCCGTGCCGTTGTGGCGCAGGCGCGCCCGCCCGAAATTGAAGCCGGCGTTCATCCCGGCATAGCCGCTGGTGGCGCTCCTGCCGTGGTTTTCCCTGACGTGGAGATTGCTGTTGTAGTTGAGCAAGGCGGCGGAAATGCCGCTGTCCCAGCTCGCCGGATCGACATAGGTCTTCGACGAATCCAGGCTCAGGTAATAGCTGGGCACCGAGATATAGATCGACTGCTCGGCGATATCGAGCTTGACCCGGGCCCCCGGCACATAGCGCTCGAGAGGGTCGCAGTGCAAACCTTCGGGCAGAGGATCGCGAGCCGAGGAACGATCCTGGCCACGCGCGCTCTTCTCCAGGTCGATGCCCGCCCGCTCCAGCAGGCCCCGGTCGTAGCAGAAGACCGCGCTTTCCCGCCCCGGCTGGCGGCGCAGCTCGACTTCCTCGACACCGCGCCATCGGCTGTTGAGCAGCAGGTCGAGGCGATAGCGGCCTGGCTCGATGACGTCGCCGCGCTCGAAACGCGATGTATCGATCGAGCGTCCGCCCGGCCCCAGGGCCAGCATCTGCGCGTCGAAGACGATCCGCCGCGACGGTGCGTCCAACCCGCCGGCCGGTGACGCAACGGCCACCGCGGGCGCCTGCGGCTGTTTCGCCGGTGCTCCCGCCCTGGCCTCCTTCGCTTTCGCCCCGGCTACGCCGGCGGCGCCGACGGAGGACCAGGACTGGCAGGAGGACAGCGAAGGAAACAGTGCCAGCAGACAGGCGAATCGCAGGGAACGAACGGCGATCCCTCCCTGTATCGCCATTCGCAACAGGGCGACCTGCCCACCGTAAGCGGGAGCGGACAAGCACCTATGAAGAGAAACTTTGGGCATATGTAATCCCTGCAGCGATTTTAAAATCGCCACTCATATGTCGGGCCGTAAGTAAAAAGCGGGGAAACGGAGGGGTTATTTGCCGAGTGCCCTATCGAGGGTATTGCGGCCACCGTAATCGTTGATGACTTCGTATCTGACGGAAGCGGCTTCCATGTTCTTCGGATTTCCCTGCCAGTCGAACTCCTTCGTCGAGAATGGCGCGACCATTCCCTTTCCCACGGACATGACACGGCCATCGACAATCAATTCGACGCTGGCGAACGAAACGTAGTAAGGCGTCGGATTATTTACCTGTACTACGGTCTTTTTTCCTGCTCCCCCTGACTCCAGAAACTTCCATTGAAGTTTCCCGGCAGCCGAATCGACACTCTTCAACTGGCTGGGTCGAAAGAAGAGTTTGAAGCGCGAACGAAAGGAAAACTGCAATGCATTGTTTTCGTCTTCGTCCCTGGGCGGAACTTCCAGGATATTCAGCCAGAACAGCGATTCGCGATCCGTCGGCAACGGGGCCTTCAGGTAGGCGATGCGCAATACGGCGCCGCCATTGGGGTCCACTCGCGTCACGGCCGGCGTGACGCTGAAGGGGACCTGCAGTTCCTCGGGGGGAACGTCCTGCCGGCCATCGTCGATCCAGGCTTGCGCCAGCACGGGAGTGCCGGACGTATTGCTGACCCGCAAGGTGACCTCGCGCTCGCTGGCCGGAAAGACGACGCGAGTGCCCTGTGCGATCAGCCCGGCATGAGCCGTTCCGGCGCACAGGGCGATGGCCACGGCGCTTGCCGCCACGAAAGAATGAAAACGATGCATTAGCGGCGCCATGGCCTCACCTCTTCGTCCGTCGACCGCCGCTTACTCGTACGCCAGGAGGTAGCGGATATGGGACAGGCCGGTACCCGCGATCACGGTCTTCTCGGTGGACACATAGGAGGCCTTGTACTTCAGGGTCGCCGTGTTCTTGTCGATGGTTGCCTTCTGCGGGGCGGCCTCGACCAAGCCCAGCGGGATCTTCGTGGTGTTGGCCGCCGAATTGTTGAAGATCTGGATCTGCACGCCCTTGGCTTTCGACGGCCCCATCAGCATCAGGTTGCCGCTGATGCGGTCGACGTTGGTGACCGTATCGAAGGCGATGGAAACCTTCTTGTCATTGGTGCAGCCGGCACCGGAGAGGACCAGATCGAACTCCTGGAAAGTGGAGTTGGTTCCGACGGCGGTGAAATGGGTCGGCGCCACGATACCCAGGTCGACGTTGGTGACGTTGCCCGCACCCGGCGCCTGGCCGTTGATATCGCACGCGACGTCGGTGATGTTGCCCGAGAAGTTGACGATCCCATCGACCGCATGGGCCGCGGGGGACATCAGCGCGAGAAGGGTGCCCGACGCAACGAGGGGCGCAAGAATTGCACGTTTGAACTTGTTCATCTGATTTCCTTTGGAGTTGTGGAACATCCTGGCTGCTCCCTGGAGAGCCGATGCAGTACGAACCGGCCAAGGTAGCCAAGCCTTTGCGCGCAACCGGGACGGCCGCCTAGAGCGCCTCCGACCATTACGCGACAGCCGAAGATTGCGCCCTGATAAACGCAGACCCAAATACTAGAAAGAAAGACAGGATTTAAAAATAATAATCATACGAAAACATATGTAGTCCATTTCCGATAACAGCCAATAGGTACATAAGAATACATTCAGAAAATACTTATAGAAGAACAGGAACCCATTAACTAAAAAACCAAAAAAGAAGAAACGAAAACCCATCTAATACTTCATCTTCGATAACTTTCCCTTCGCCGCTCCGTGCTATTTCCGTGGCATATCGACCTATCAACCATCCGGTCGATATCGGGATACTCGAAGACAGGCCAGCATGGGTTTCCCACGACGAGGAGAACCCTATGTCCGCCCACTCGCATTCCGGATGGATCACCGTCGGCGCCCTGGCCGACGGCTTCGCTCCGGACAACCACGTCCTTCCCGCCTGCGGCGATCTCGCCGGGCTCGAACGGGTCCTGCACTTCGCCAACGGCTGGGTCATCGAACATGCCTTCGACTCGCAGCGCCTGCGCTGGCGCCTGGCCGACGGCAGTGCCAGCGGCGAGTCGGACTACCGCGCCAGTTCACTGCGGGAGAACCTTTACCTGGTGGATTTCCTCAAGCAGGAAAACGGCCGGCCGGTCTCGGTCAGCCTGGTGCTGGACTTCGACAACCAGGCGTTCACCGCGGTGCTCGGCCATCTGCCCGACCGCACGGCCTGCGAACAGGGTCTGTTCTCCCGGGCCCTGGCCGGCCGGGAACTGACCGGCGTCGAGGCCGAGTTCCTGCATGGCAGCCTCGACCGCCCGTGGCAGCCCGGCGCCTGCCCGCACGTCCCCAGCGACGAGTTGGTCGGCCTGCGCAACCGCTACGTCTACAGCGCCAGCGAGGCCTACGAACACGTCTACCTCAATCCCGACTTCTACACCTGGCAATGCCTGCGCGGCGCCGAGCGAGGGCTGGCCGATACCGACCGCTGCCACTGCTACCGACTGGCCGAACGCCTGTACCTGTTCGTCTGGCGCGAGAAGATCGTGCCGACCCTCGGCGTGCTGCTGATCGACCTGGAAGCCGGGCGCACCGACGGCAAGATCTTCGGCTACCAGGACGACGACTTCGCCACCCCGGTTAACTTCCCGGTCGGCGCCCTGGCCCAGGTGCTCAACCAGACCCGCCACGACCTGTGAGGACGCCCATGGACACCACCTTCGGCCTCGACCTGGCCCGCGTCGAAGCGCTGTTCAAGCGCGAGCTGCGACGCTTCGACGAACTGCATCCGCGCTCCGCCCAGGCCTACCGGGAAAACCGCCGCCACTGGCTGTACGGCGCACCGTTGCACTGGATGCAACAGTGGCCGGGCAACTGCCCGCTGCTGGTGAAAGAGGCCCAGGGCGCGCGCGTCACCGACATCGACGGCCAGCAGTACGTCGACTTCGCCCTCGGCGATAGCGGCGCCATGTTCGGCCACGCCCAACCGGCGGTGGCCGACGCCATCGCCCGCCAGGCGCGGCGCGGCTCGACCCTGATGCTGCCGACCGAGGACAGCCTGTGGGTCGGCGCCGAACTGGCGCGGCGCTTCGGCCTGCCCTATTGGCAGGTGACCACCTCGGCCACCGACGCCAACCGTTTCGTCCTGCGCCTGTGCCGGATGCTCAGCGGACGTGACAAGGTGGTGGTGTTCAACTGCAACTACCACGGCAGCGTCGACGAATCGCAGGTGGAATTCGACGCCGCCGGGCGCATGGTTCCGCGCGCGGGCGTTCACCCCAATGGCGTACGCCACGACGCCACCACCCGCCTGGTGGAGTTCAACGACCTCGACGCGCTGGAGGCCGCCCTCGCCCATGGCGACGTCGCCGCGGTGCTCACCGAACCCTTCATGACCAACGTCGGCATGGTCCCGCCGGCCGAAGGCTTCCACGCCGGCCTGCGCGAACTGACCCGCCGCCACGACGTGGCGCTGATCATCGACGAGACCCACACCATCTCCTGCGGTCCCGCCGGCTATAGCGGCGCGCATGGCCTCGAGCCGGACTTCTTCGTCCTCGGCAAATGCATCGCCGGCGGCATTCCCAGCGCCGTCTGGGGATGCAGCCAGGCGCAGGCGGAGCGGATCTGGGCGGTACTGCCGCACTTCCGACCGGGGCAGGCGATCAACCATTTCGGCTTTGGCGGCACCCTGGCCGGCAACGCGCTGCAACTGGCGGCGATGCGCGCGACCTTCGCCGAAGTGATGACGGAGGACGCCTATCGGCATATGTTCCAGCTCGCCGCGCAGCTCGAGGCGGGCGTCCGCGCGACGCTCGAGGAACTGCGCCTGCCCTGGCACGTGACGCGCATCGGCGCGCGCGTCGAGTACCTGTTCATGACCCACGCCCCGCGCAACGGCGGCGAGGCCCACCACGCACGCAACGGCCTGGTCGAGGCCTGCCTGCACCTCTACCTGCTCAACCGCGGCGTGCTCTTGACGCCATTCCACAACATGGCGCTGACCTGCCCGGCGACCCGCGCGGAGGACGTCGAACTGCACGACCGCCTGCTCCGCGATTGCCTGGGCGAACTGCTGGAGCGCCCATCGTGAGGCGCTTGGAGAACCGCGTCGCACTGGTCACCGGCGCCGGCCAGGGCATCGGCCGGGCCATCGCCGAATGCTTCGCCGCCGAAGGCGCCAGGGTTCTGCTGGCGACGCGTACCGCCAGCCGCGGCCAGGCCGTCCTGGAGGCGATCCGCCTGGGCGGAGGCACGGCCGAACTGCTGGCCGTCGACCTGAGCGAGCACGACGCCGCGAGACGAGCGGTGAGCGCGACCCTGGAGCGCTTCGGCCAGTTGGACATCCTCCTGCACAACGCCGCTGCCTTTCCCCAGTGCGCCCTCGCGGAACTGGACGAAGGCACCCTGGAACGGACCCTGGCGGTGAACCTGAAAAGCTGCTTCAGGCTGACCCAGGCCGCCCTTCCCGCCCTGCGCCGCAGCGTGGCCGGGCGCGTCCTGGTGACCTCCTCGGTGACCGGTCCGCGCACGGCGATCCCTGGGCTCTCGCACTATGCGGCGAGCAAGGCCGGGGTCAACGGTTTCATCCGCGCCGCCGCGCTGGAGCTGGCCGGCGACGGCATCACCGTCAACGGCGTCGAGCCCGGCCTGGTCGCGACTCCGGCGCTGGGCAGCCTCGGCGACGCCGCCGCGCTGGCCGCGCACATCCCCCTCGGGCGTGTCGGCCAGCCGCTGGACATCGCCCACGCCATGCTCTTCCTCGCCTCCGACGAGGCGAGCTACATCACCGGGCAGACCCTGGTTGTGGATGGCGGCGCGTTGCTGCCGGAAAACGGCGGGCTGGCCTGAAGCCGCTGGCGTTCGCCCTCTCCCTCCAGAGAGAGCGCCTTCCGACGTATCCGGCAAACACTTCCGCCGGCTCCGGTAGGGCGAATAACCGCTCGCGGTTATCCGCCAGGCGTGCTCCGGCATCTAGCTGAACCTCCCGGCAGGCCTCGATGCAGCCGCCCCCACAACTGGCGCTCGCCCTACCCCACGGACAAGGGCCGGCCATTTGCCGGGCGATTATCGAAAGCCCCTGCAAAATGGATGAATAAGAATGACTCTCAGCAGGTTAGTATCGGAAATCCCCAACCGAGAGGATTCGCTTCATGTTCCGCTCCACCTCCCATGTCCGTACCGAATCGGCCGCACGCTACGTCAATCGCCTGTGCAAGCACTGGGGCCACAAGTTCGAAGTCGAACTCACTCCCGAGCGCGGCTTCATCGACTTCGGCGACTCCAACTGCGAGCTGCTCGCCCACCCCGACCATGTCCTGATGATTCTCAACAGCCCCGACGAGGACAGCCTCGCCCACATGCAGAACGTGGTCGCCGATCACCTGCAACGCATGGCCAACAGCGAAAGCCTGGAGATTGCCTGGCAGCCCGCCGAAAGCTGAACGCGCCGCCACCCGGCCGCCCTTCGCGGCCGGGCGCCGGGCGTCACGCGGGGCCATGGAAAGTGCAATTCATTCCCCGGAAAAGCCATTCAGCTCGCTCCGCCCCCGTCCCATCATCCCCTCCAGGCGCTCTCGCGCAGATAACAACAATGACTGGAGACGATGATGAAACCCGAAGATTTCCGTGCCTCTGCCACCCGTCCGTTCACCGGCGAGGAGTACCTCGCCAGCCTGCGCGACGACCGTGAGATCTACATCTACGGCGACCGCGTCAAGGACGTCACCAGCCACCCCGCCTTCCGCAACGCGGCCGCCTCCATGGCCCGGCTCTACGACGCCCTGCACGATCCGCAGAGCAAGGAAAAGCTCTGCTGGGAGACCGATACCGGCAACGGCGGCTATACCCACAAGTTCTTCCGCTACGCGCGCAGCGCCGACGAACTGCGCCAGCAGCGCGACGCCATCGCCGAGTGGTCGCGGCTGACCTACGGCTGGATGGGCCGCACCCCGGACTACAAGGCCGCCTTCGGCAGCGCCCTCGGCGCCAACCCGGGCTTCTACGGGCGTTTCGAGGACAACGCGAAAACCTGGTACAAGCGCATCCAGGAAGCCTGCCTGTACCTCAACCATGCCATCGTCAACCCGCCGATCGACCGCGACAAGCCGGTGGACCAGGTCAAGGACGTGTTCATCTCGGTGGACGAGGAAGTCGACGGCGGCATCGTCGTCAGCGGCGCCAAGGTGGTCGCCACGAATTCCGCGCTGACCCACTACAACTTCGTCGGCCAGGGTTCGGCGCAACTGCTCGGCGACAACACCGACTTCGCCCTGATGTTCATCGCGCCGATGAACACCCCCGGCATGAAGCTGATCTGCCGCCCCTCCTACGAACTGGTGGCGGGTATCGCCGGATCGCCGTTCGACTACCCGCTGTCCAGCCGTTTCGACGAGAACGACGCGATCCTGGTGATGGACAAGGTGTTCATCCCCTGGGAGAACGTACTGATCTACCGCGACTTCGAGCGCTGCAAGCAGTGGTTCCCCCAGGGTGGCTTCGGCCGGCTGTTCCCGATGCAGGGCTGCACCCGCCTGGCGGTCAAGCTCGACTTCATCACCGGCGCCCTCTACAAGGCCCTGCAATGCACCGGCTCCCTGGAGTTCCGCGGCGTGCAGGCGCAGGTCGGCGAAGTGGTGGCCTGGCGCAACCTGTTCTGGTCGCTGACCGACGCCATGTACGGCAACGCCAGCGAATGGTACAGCGGCGCCTTCCTACCCAGCGCCGAGGCCCTGCAGGCCTACCGCGTGCTGGCGCCGCAGGCCTACCCGGAGATCAAGAAGACCATCGAGCAGGTGGTCGCCAGCGGCCTGATCTACCTGCCCTCCGGCGTTCGCGACCTGCACAATCCGCAGCTCGACAAGTACCTCTCCACCTATTGCCGCGGCTCCGGCGGCATGGGCCACCGGGAGCGGATCAAGATCCTCAAGCTGCTCTGGGACGCCATCGGCAGCGAGTTCGGCGGCCGCCACGAGCTGTACGAGATCAACTACGCCGGCAGCCAGGACGAGATCCGCATGCAGGCCCTGCGCCAGGCGGTCGGCAGCGGGGCGATGAAGGGCATGCTCGGCATGGTCGAGCAGTGCATGGGCGACTACGACGAGAACGGCTGGACCGTGCCGCACCTGCACAACCCGGACGACATCAACGTGCTCGACCGCATCCGCCAATGACGCCCGCGTCGCGTCCGGAGGTTATTCCCATGTCCCAGCTCGAACCCAGGCAGCAAGCCTTCCGCAACGCCATGGCGCATCTTTCGGCGGCGGTCAACGTGATCACCAGCAACGGCCCGGCCGGACGCTGCGGGATCACCGCCACCGCGGTCTGCTCGGTCACCGACAGCCCGCCGACGCTGATGCTCTGCATCAACCGCAACAGCGAGATGAACACGGTGTTCAAGGCCAACGGCCGGCTCTGCGTGAACGTCCTCAGCGGCGAACACGAAGAGGTGGCCCGCCACTTCGCCGGCATGACCGAGGTCCCGATGGAACGCCGCTTCGCCCTCCACGACTGGCGCGAGGGCCTCGCCGGGTTGCCGGTGCTGCACGGCGCCCTGGCCAACCTGCAGGGACGCATCGCCGAGGTCCAGGAGATCGGCACCCATTCGGTGCTGTTGCTGGAGCTGGAGGACATCCAGGTCCTCGAACAGGGCGACGGCCTGGTCTACTTCAGCCGCAGCTTCCATCGCCTGCAGCGAGCCTGCCGAGCCGCCTGACCCCTCTCTCCGGAGCCGCCCCACAGGCGGCGTCCGGCCCTCCTCAGCCCTGCACTAGGGCGAAAAGCTGGCTGCGAAAATGGATGTCCAGGCGGGCAAAGGCGCGGTTGCGGTAGGTTTTCACCGTGCTTTCCTTGAGCCCCAGCTCGGCGGCGATACCGGCATGGCTCAACCCGCGCAGCAGGTGCAGGCAGACCGCCAGCTCCTGGGGTGTCAGGTCCGTCGCCCGGTGCAACAGCGCCAGCCGCCACTCGTCGGTCGCGCTGCGTCCCCGGCGCAAGGCCAGGTGCCCCCTCAGCAGTTGCAGCAGGGCCGGCACCCACTGCTCGAAGGCGGCGATCTCGCGCTCGCTGAAATAGCCGTCCTCGCGGTGCCGGTAGAGATTGAACAGCAGCGGCCGGCCTTCCTCGTCCCAATGCAGGCTCGACAGCCGCTCGCTCAGGCCATTGTCCCGATAGATCGCCTCGCGGTAAGCATCGAACTCGATGTCCTCGGCCAGCAGGTGGCCCAGCAGCGGCACCGGGCCGCGGCGCTGGCGCTGCATGCGCAGGAACAGCGGGTCATGGCTGTGGTAGTACCGCGAATAGGCCTGCCAGCAGCGCCACACTAGTTGCGCGTCGCGATGGCGAGTGCCGGCCAGGAGCAGTTCGGGGCGCGGTGCACCGATGCGCAGCACGTTGAAATGACGGGCGGCAACCCAATGGCCAAGGGTTTCCAGCAGAGCGGCGGGGAAGCCTTCGCCACCCAAGGCGCAGGCCAGCTCGACGAAGGGGCGCAGGTCCGCCGACGGCGACCCCGGCGGGGCATTCCAGAAGCTGATCATGGTGGCGGGCACGCATCGTTGTTCTTGTTGTAATGGGTGAGGAAGGGCAGGTCCTGTCCAGGCCTCGACCGACACGTTAGCAACCGCGACGGACGCCGGTAAACCCGCTGTCCACCTCTGGGGGGACAGGCCGGCACTGGAGGAGCGCTAGCCTCGCTGCATGTCTGCCGAAGGAACCCCCGACAATGAGCGCATCGCCTTCCTCCCGCCTGCACCTGCAGGTCACCGATTTCCGCGCTGTTGCGCGCGACGTGGTGCTGGTCGAGCTGGCCGCCGTGGACGACACCGAACTGCCGGCCTTCACCCCCGGCGCGCATCTGGAGCTTCACCTGGGCAACGGCCTGATCCGCCACTACTCCCTGCTCAACGACTGCCGCGAACGCCAGCGCTACCAACTGGCGATAGGCCTTGGCGACGACAGCCGTGGCGGCGCCCGCTTCATCCACCGCCAACTGCGCACGGGCGACCGCCTGCACGCGGCGGCACCGCGCAACCACTTCATGCTGCGCGAAGACGCCGCGCGCTACTGTTTCGTCGCTGGCGGCATCGGCATCACCCCGATTCTCTCGATGGTTCGCTGGTGCCAGGCGCAGGGCAAGGACTGGCGCCTACTGTATGCGGTCCGCGAACGCCAGCGCGCAGCCTTCCTCGCCGAACTGATGACGCTCGGTGGCGAACGGACGCGGCTGCATTGCAGCGACGAAGGCGACCCACTCGACAGTACCGCGCTGATCGCCGGCCTAGGTGCCGACGAAGAACTCTATTGCTGCGGACCCGACGGGTTGATGCAGGCCATCCGCGACGCCGGGAGCGGCTGCGCGGAACGCCTGCACTTCGAACGCTTCGACGCTCCAGTAGCGCCGGCGTCCTCGTCCGGCGGCACCGACGCCTTCCGCCTGGAGTTGCGCCGCAGCGCCCTGAGCCTGCGCGTCGAAAGCCACCAGAGCATCCTCGAAGTCCTCGAGGAACAGGGCCTGGAGCCTCCCTACGCCTGCCGCGCCGGGATATGCAGGACCTGCGAGACACGCGTCTGCGCCGGCGAGCCGGAGCACTTCGACCATGTGCTTTCCGACACCGAGCGGGCCAGCGGGGAAACCTTGCTGATCTGCGTATCACGCTGCCGCGGCAACTACCTGGAACTCGATCTCTGACCCCGAAGAACAACCACGGAGACGCCTCATGAGCCTGCCCAACGCCAATCTCATCGCCAGTTCACGCAAGGCCGCCGCGCAGATGGCCACGCGCGACACGTCGTTCATCTTCAACGAGTGGTACGTCGCCGCCTTCGCCGAGGAGGTCGGCCGCGAACTGCTCGCGCGCACTCTGCTCGGCAAGCGCGTGGTGCTCTATCGCACCCTCGCCGGCCAGGCGGTAGCCCTGGAAGACCGCTGCGCGCATCGCTCCTTCCCGCTATCGCGCAGTCGCCTGGAGGGGGACGGGATCGTCTGCGGCTATCACGGTTTCCGCTACGACAGCCAGGGCGAGTTGATCGAGACACCGTCGCAGAAAGCCTGTCCGCGCGGCGTCGGCATCCGTCACTACCCGCTTCTGGAGCGCGGCCCGCTGGTCTGGATTTGGCTCGGCGACCCGCGACTGGCCGACCCGAAGCGACTGCCGCAGCGGCCCTGGCTGGAGGATCCGGGCTGGGCCTGCTCCAAGGGCTACTTCCTACACCCGGGCAACTACGTGAGCATGCACGAGAACCTGATGGACCTGACCCATCTCACCTACCTCCACGCCAATACCATCGGCACCCCGGATTACGCCGGGGCGCCCTATGAGCTGGACCTGAAGGAAGGCCACTACCGGCTGGTACGGCACGTGCTGCCGACCACCCTGTCGCCGGTCTGGGGCCGCACCACCGGCCTCGACGGCTGTCCCACGGCGGCGCGCATCACCACCTCGGAGTTTCTCTCGCCAGGCCTGCACCAGGTCAGCGCGACCTTCTACGACACAGCCCTGCCCGCCGAGCGGCGACCGGAATTCCACATCCGCACGGCGCACATCCTCACCCCGGAGACCCACGGCAGCATGCACTACTTCATCGTCCACGGACGCGATTTTGCCCAGGACGACGAGACCGTCGGCGCTTTCATGCACGAGCAACTGTTCGCCGCCTTCGTCGAGGACGTGGAAGGCCTCGGCGCGCTGGAAAAGGTACTCGCGGAGGCCGATGAGGATAGCTACGAGATCTCCGTTGCCAGCGACGCGCCGGCGGTGGCCACCCGCACCTACCTCAAGCGCCGCGCCGATGAGGAAGCGCACCAGCGCGCGGCGCACCGGGTGGCCTGAGCGCCGCCCTCAGCGGCGGTGCGCCGGTGGGATCGAGTAGGTGCCGACCACATGGGCGACCGGTTCCGCGTCGCCTTCGGAGAACAGCGAGACCTCGCCCATCGCCAGGGTCTTGCCGACCTTCATCAGGCGGCACTCGGCGACCACCCGGCGGTCCGCCGCCGGACGCCGCAGGAAGTTGATGGTCAGGCTGGTGGTCACCGCCAGCGGGACGATGCCGATCTCGCCCAGTACCGCCACGTACAGCGCGACATCGGCGATGGCCATCAGGGTCGGCCCGGAGACCGTGCCGCCGGGGCGCAGGTCGCTGGCGTCGACCGCCTGCCAGACCGTGGCGCTACGCTCGCCGACGGCTTCGACCACGACCCGGGTCTGGGGAAATTCGTGCTGGATGAAACGGGCGATCTGCTCTTTCTTGTCGGTCACGGAACGGGTCCTTGGCAGTAGGAGGAGGAAAGGTACGGTAATCGGGTCTAGCGGCCACGCGCCTCGCTCGGCGTCATCCCGTAGCGCGCCTTGAAGGCCCGGGCGAAATGCGCCTGGCTGGAGAAACCGTGGCGATAGGCGACCTCGGCGACGTCCAGGCGCCGGCCCTGGGGCGAGGCGAGCAACTGGCGGGCGCGCTCCAGGCGCCGCTCCTGCAGGTAGCGCCCGGGCGAGCTGCCTTCCTGGGCGAACAGCCGCGCCAGGTGCCGGCTGGAGACGCCAGTGGCGGCGGCCACCCGCTCGCAGCTCAGGGCGGGTTCGTCGAGGTGCTGCTGGATGTACTGCTTGGCCGCCAGCAGGTAGGACGCGCCCAGGGCGCTGGCGCGGTGCTCGCCGGCATGGTCGCTGATGATGCTCGCCAGCAGGTCGTAGGCTTCCTCCTGGTAGCGCTCGGCATCCTCGCCATGGGGGCTGTCGAGGAAATCCCGGGTACGCTCGCCGAGGGTCCGCACCAGCAGGCGCTGCACCGGGCTTTCCGCGCCGATCTTCAGCGGTCCCTTGAAGTCGCGCAGGCAGCGCTCGGCGAAATCGTCCTGGGGAATGTCGAAGATGAACTGCCGCATCGGTCCGGAAAAACCGAACAGGTAGGGCTTGTCGGTCCGGTAGATAACCAGCTCGCCCGGTTGCAGGAGGTTGCAGCCGTTGTCCTGGTAGAAGAACGACTGGCTGCCCTGCACCAGGGAGACGAAGATCGACTCCTTGGGCACTGCGCGGATCATCGAGCGGTCGCGCTCCACCACGTGCTCGTTGCCGCCGATGCGGGCCAGCCGCAGGCGTTCGAGGCAGAGGTTGTCCTGGGTCGCGGCGAAGCCGACCTGGGAATACGACGAACATTTCAGGCCAACCAGGATGGAAGCGTTGTAGTCCTCCCAGAACGCCAGCCGCTGCTCCAGGGGAATGTCCTGGGTGCTGGCCCGCCGGATTTCGAGCAAGGCATGTGCGGGCATTTTTATTCTTCTCGTCGAACGCTGCGTGGACCTCCCGGACCTCAGGCAAGGCCTCCGGGGCCAGGCGCCGGGCCGCTCCGCCGACCTGTCGCGGTCGGTCGGCGAGGCGCCTGGCACCCCGTCATTAACATCTGAATCCTTTCCTCCGTCAATCGCCCTCCAGCCGGCTCCGACGCTGGGCAGGCCAGCTTGGCGGCGCGTCGCGGGTCGCGCCAGGCCATGTCCGAAAAGCGCAAGTTTCCTGGCCGCCAGGGTCAAACCCGGAGGCCCGCCCATGGCTAGAGTCGGCCCGACGATAACAACGACAGAGGCCGCCCCATGCCCGAACTCGCCACCCGTGAATTCTGGAAAGACCTGCAACCGATTCCCGACTGCTTCAAGCCGGACGCCAAGCCCGAGGTCTACCTGCACAACGCGCCGACCGAAGACGAGCGCCTCTACGTGCCCTTCACCGAGACCGTGAAGTCGCGTCCGCTGTGGATCTCGCCAAGCGAAAACCGCTGGTGCGACATCCTGATGGCGACGAGCGCCGGCCTGGTCAACCGCCACTACCACCCGCACGAGGTGTTCGCCTACACCATCAGCGGCAAGTGGGGCTACCTGGAGCACGATTGGACCGCCACCGCCGGCGACTTCGTCTACGAGACGCCCGGCGAGGGCCACACCCTGGTGGCCTACGAGCACGAGCAGCCGATGCGTGCGTTCTTCATCGTCAAGGGGCCGCTGGTCTGGCTCGACGAGAAGGGCAACGCGGACGGCATCTTCGACGTCCACGACTACATCGCGATGTGCCGCGCGCACTACGACAAGATCGGCGTCGGCGCCGCCTACATCGACTCCCTGTTCCGCTGACCCCGGGCGCGCGCCGCCCCGGCGGATGCGCGCCTCCCCGCCGGCCGGCCCGCCCGGCCTGGAGACCGACATGGCGCATAACAACAATTCCGCCAGTTACGAAAACGTCCTGCTCTGCGTGCTGTTCCTGACCTTCGGCTTCGTCTTCTTCGACCGCCTGGCGCTGTCCTTCCTGTTTCCCTTCATGGAACAGGAGCTGCAACTGAGCAACAGCCACCTGGGCATGCTCTCCTCGGTGCTGGCCCTGGCCTGGGCGGTATCCGGCGCGCTGGTCGGCGCCTGGTCCGACCGCCGCGGGCAGCGCAAGCCGCTGCTGATCGTGGCGGTGATCCTGTTCTCGCTGTGCTCGGCGCTGTCCGGGCTGGTCGGCGGCTTCCTCAGCCTGCTGCTGTTCCGTGGCATCATGGGCCTGGCCGAGGGGCCGATCCTGCCGCTCTCGCAATCGCTGATGGTCGAGGCCTCCTCGCCGCATCGCCGCGGCCTCAACATGGGCCTGCTACAGGGCTCGGCGGCCGGCCTGCTCGGCGCGGTGATCGGCCCGCCGCTGCTGGTGGCCCTGGCCGAAGCCCTCGGCTGGCGTCACGCCTTCATCGTCTCGTTGCTGCCGGGCCTGCTGATCGCCTGGCTGATCTGGCGCCATGTGCGTCCCGACCCGCCCCGTGCGCAGCGCCCGGCGCCGCGCGCGGAGGACGCGAAAGGCAAGCGCCTGGCACTGCTGAAGAGCCGCAACATCCTGCTCTGCACCCTGATCAGTTGCGTATTCGTCACCTGGTTCATCGTGCTGATTTCCTTTACCCCGACCTTCCTGGTCAACGCCCGCGGCTTCAGCCCGGCGACCATGGGCAGGCTGATGAGCTGCCTGGGCGTCGCCTGGGTGGTCTGGGGCTTCGCCGTACCGGCGATATCCGATCGCATCGGCCGTCGGCCGACCCTGGTGGCGTTCTCCCTGCTCGCCGCGTGTTGCCCGCTGGCGCTGCTCTATGCGCCGAACGCGACCAGCCTCGGCCTGCTGTTGCTGCTGACCTACACCGGGCTCGGCTGCTTCACCCTGTTCATGGCGACCATCCCGGCGGAGACCGTCTCGCGCGGCGTCATCGCCACCGCCCTCGGCCTGATCATGGGCCTCGGCGAACTGGTCGGCGGTTTCCTCGCGCCGACCGTGGCCGGCTTCGCCGCCGACCGCTTCGACCTGTCCATCGTCATGTGGATGTCCTGCGGCGGCGCCCTGCTCGCCGCGTTCCTCTCGCTGTTCCTGCGCGAAACCGCGCCCGCCGTGCTGGCGCGCCAGCGCAGCGCGCCTACCTCCGTCCTGCAAGGAAACCAACCATGAAAGCACTGCGCTGGCACGCCGCCCGCGACCTCCGCCTGAGCGAACTGGAACGCCAGGCGCCGCGGCCCGGCGAAGTCGAACTGGAAGTCGCCTACTGCGGCATCTGCGGCAGCGACCTGCACGAATACCAGAGCGGCCCGCACTCGATTCCCCAGGCCGAGGCGCACCCGCTGTCCGGTTGCCGCGCGCCGCTGACCCTCGGCCATGAGTTCTGCGGCGTGGTCGCCGCGCTCGGCCCTGGCGTGGAGGGACTGCGCATCGGCGACCGCGTCGCGGTGGAGCCGGAATACCGCTGCGGCGAATGCCGCTACTGCCGGGAAGGCCGCTACAACCTCTGCGAGTCGATGGGCTTCATCGGCCTGATGGGCGACGGCGGCTTCGCCGAGCGCGCGCGGGTGCCGGCCTACATGCTGCACCGCCTGCCGGACGCGGTGGGCTTCCGCCAGGCCGCCGTGCTCGAACCGGCCGCCGTGGCCCTGCACGCGCTGCGCCGCAGCAGCCTGGCGCCGGGCCAGCGCTGCGCGGTGTTCGGGCTCGGCCCGATCGGTCTGCTGCTGGTGATGCTCGCCCGCCTGCGCGGAATCGAGGACATCGCCGCGGTCGACGTCAGTCCCGAGCGCCTCGCCCTGGCCGGCGAATTCGGCGCCAGCCGGGCGCTCGACGCCCGTGACGGCGACACGGCGGCGCGCCTGCGCGAAGGCGGCGCGCTCGATTGCGCCTTCGAGGCCGCCGGCAGCCAGGCCAGCCTCGACGCCGCCCTGGCCAGCCTGCGCAAGGGTGGCGAGCTGGTGCTGGTGAGCCTGATGGGCGAGGTCAGGCTGGACGCCTTCGACCTGGTCAACCGCGAACTGCGCCTGCTCGGCAGCGTCGGCTACCGCGACGCCTACCCGGAGCTGATCGCCCTGCTCGCCGATGGCCGCCTCGACCTGGCCCGCGCAGTGACCCGCAGCGTGCCCCTGGAGCAGGCCGTCGAGCACGGTTTCGAGGCCCTGCTGCGCGACAAGTCGCAGGTCAAGGTGCTGGTCAATCCCAACCCGGCCCTGGCCGACGCCTGAAGGAACGATCGCCGATGGTTTTCCAACACGATATCTACGCCGGCCAGCAGGTGCTGGTCACTGGCGGCAGCTCCGGCATCGGCGCGGCCATCGCCATGCAGTTCGCCGAACTCGGCGCCGAAGTCGTCGCCCTCGGCCTGGACGCCGACGGCGTGCACGCACCGCGTCATCCGCGGATTCGCCGGGAAGAACTGGACATCACCGACAGCCAGCGCCTGCAACGGCTGTTCGAAGCGCTGCCGCGCCTGGATGTGCTGGTGAACAACGCCGGCATCAGCCGCGACCGCGAGGAATACGACCTGGCGACCTTCGAACGGGTGCTGCGCCTCAACCTGAGCGCCGCCATGCTCGCCAGCCAACTGGCCCGTCCGCTGCTGGCGCAGCGCGGCGGCAGCATCCTCAACATCGCCTCGATGTACAGCACCTTCGGTTCCGCCGACCGCCCGGCCTACAGCGCCAGCAAGGGCGCCATCGTCCAGCTCACCCGTTCCCTGGCCTGCGAGTATGCCGCCGAGCGCATCCGGGTCAACGCCATCGCCCCCGGCTGGATCGACACGCCGCTGGGCGCCGGGCTCAAGGCCGACGTCGAGGCCACCCGCCGGATCATGCAGCGCACGCCGCTGGCGCGCTGGGGCGAGGCGCCCGAGGTGGCCAGCGCCGCGGCCTTCCTCTGCGGTCCCGGCGCCAGCTTCGTCACCGGCGCCGTGCTGGCGGTGGACGGCGGCTATCTCTGCGCCTGAGCCGCCTTCGCTCCGGATGCACCTGTCCGCTTGGGGCGGACAGCGATTCGCACGACAGAACAACAACAAGACGAGTGCCTTGCCATGAAAACCCTCCGCACCTTGCCGGCGCTGCTCTGCGCCGGTTTCCTCGGTCTCTCCGCGCAGGCCGCCGAAGACAGCCGCAGCGGCCCGCTGGCCGGGTTCGGCGAACGACTCCAGCGCCACGGCGTGAAGACCCACGCGCAGTTCTGGAGCCTGTCGCTGAAGAACCTCGACACCGGCCCGCGCCAGCACAGCTTCGGCAACAGCGGCGACCTGTTCCTCGGCGCCGACCTCGACCTCGCCACCCTCGCCGGCCTGGACGGCGCCTCGCTGCACATCGAGGAAACCCTGTTCATCCTCGACCGCGGCACCGGTCAGCCCACCGGGCCGAGCTGGCAGGGCGCGGTGGGCAGCTACTTCGGCGGCGCGCCGCTGCACAACGACATCGGCGCCAACCAGCTGAGCCTGCTCACCTGGCAGCAGCAGTGGCTGGGCGGACGCCTCGACAGCCATCTCGGACGCACCAATGCGCGGCGCTATTTCCTGATCTACAACTGCGAGACCGTGGTCACCTGCAATGACCCGATCATCGACGCCTCCACCGGCATCCTGCCGCCGCCCTACGGCGCCTGGGGCGGCTACCTGAAGTACCGGGCGACCCCGACCCTGTACCTGCACGCCGGGGCCTTCGAGTCCAACCCGGTGGATTACCTGAAGAAGCGCCATGGCCTCGATTTCGGCACCGACGACGCCAGCGGCACCAGCCTGCTGCTGGGGATCGGCGACAAGCGCGAGGAAAGCCTCGATCCCTATCGCTCGCACTATGAACTCAATGCCTACCTGAACACCGCCAACCAGGTCGACCCGCTCACCGGCGCCAGCGACCACGGCAGCGCCGGCGGCTTCTTCAAGTTCCAGCAGCTGTTCTGGCGCGCCGACGGCGGCCGCCTCGATTCGCCGAGGGCGCTGGGGCTGTTCGGCTCGCTGTCGGTATCAGCCGACGACAAGCAGCCGTTCCGTCATTTCGCCGAGCTGGGCATGACCTACCATGCACCCTTCGACCGCACGCGGGACAAGCTCAACCTCAAGGCCAGCTACCTGCGCCTGAACGATCACCAGCTGGAGTTCCAGCGCCAGGCGCGGATCGCCGCTGGCGGCGATGCGAAACTCGGCCAGCGCGACGTGTACGCCCTGGAAACCAATGCGCACATCGCACTGACCCCGCACATCGCGCTGGAGCCGTCGGTGCAGTACATCTTCAACCCGGACAACTACTACAACCCCGGCGCTCGCGAACTGAGTGGAGACGGTTTCGTCGTCGGCCTGCAACTGATGGTCGACATGGGCTCGCTGCTGGGGCTTTAGCGCGCCACCTGGCAGCCTCGGTCAAGCCCGCCGGCAGGCTGGTACAAGCGGCCGGGCGCGCTTCCCCGTCCAATGGAGTAGCGTCGCGCCCATAGGCGCGGGGCGAAAAAGAACGCCGGGCGAGGCCCGGCAGCACACCCAGAAAGGTGCCGACATGACTTCCACTGCCCGCCGCTCGTTCGACTACATCGTGGTCGGCGCCGGCTCCGCCGGTTGCGTCCTGGCCAACCGTCTTTCCGCCGATCCCGCCGTCTCGGTCTGCCTGGTCGAGGCCGGCCCCAGCGACCGCACGCCGCTCCCCGCCGCCTACATCCGCACGCCGGCCGGGATCATCCGCCTGATCGCCAACCCGAAGTGGAACTGGATGCATCGCTTCGCCGCCCAGCCCGGCACCGCCAACCAGCCGATCGCCTGCCCGCGCGGCAAGGTCTGGGGCGGCTCCAGCGCGATCAACGGGATGATCTACATCCGCGGCGACCGCCACGACTACGACCGCTGGGCATCCCTCGGCAACCGTGGCTGGAGCTACGACGAGCTGCTCCCCTACTTTCGCCACTCGGAACATTTCGAGCCGGGCGAATCGCCCTGGCACGGGCGCGGCGGCGAATTGAACGTCGCCGCGCAGCGCAGCCCGGGGCCGATCAACCAGGTGTTCTTCCAGGCCGCCGAGGAAATGGGCTGGCCGTACAACGCCGACTTCAACGGCGAGCGCCAGGAAGGCATCGGCCCGTTCCACGTCACCCAGGTCAACGGCGAACGCTGTAGCGCGGCGCGCGCCTTCCTGCACCCGGCCCTGGCGCGGCCCAACCTCACCGTCCTCAGCTCCGCGCTGACCCTGCGCGTGCTGCTGGAAGGCACCCGCGCCACCGGCGTGGAGATCAGCCAGGCTGGCGAGGTCGTGCAATTGCAGGCACGCCGCGAAGTGATCCTCAGCGCCGGCTCGATCAACTCGCCGCAGCTCCTGTTGCTCTCCGGCATCGGCCCGGCGGCGGAACTGGCGCGCCACGGCATCGTCCAGCGCCATGAGTTGCCTGGGGTCGGCGAGAACCTGCAGGACCACCAGGACATCGTGCTGATGTACCGCACCGAGGCCAAGCTCGGCTACGGCCTGGGTTTCTCGCCGAAGGGCTGGCTGCCGCTGCTGCGCTCGCCCTGGCAGTACCTGTTCGGCCGGCGCGGGGCGCTGACCTCGAACACCGTCGAGTCCGGTGGCTTCCTCCGCCTCGACCCGCAGGCAGAGACCCCGGAGCTGGGTCTGATCGTCGCCCCCGCGCTGAAGAACCAGCCCCAGCGCCTGGTCCCCTTCGGCCACGGGGTCAGCCTGCACGTCGCGGTGATGCACCCGCAGAGCCGCGGGCGGGTCCGCCTGAACTCGCCGGACCCGCACGACCGGCCGCTGATCGAAGCCAACTTCCTCAGCCACCCTGCCGACCTCGATACCCTGGTCCAGGGTTTCCAACTGGTCCGCAAACTGGCCGCCAGCCGCAGCTTCGCCCGTCACCTCAAGGGCGAGCTGGTACCGGGCCCGCAGGTTTCCAGCCGCGGCCAGATCGAGGCCTGGATCCGCGCCAACCTGGGCACCGTGTTCCATCCGGTGGGCACCTGCAAGATGGGCCACGACCAGCTCGCGGTGGTCGACGACCAGTTGCGCGTGCACGGCCTGCAAGGCCTGCGGGTGGCCGATGCGTCGATCATGCCGACGCTGATCACCGGCAATACCAACGCCCCGGCGATCATGATCGGCGAGAAGGCCGCCGACCTGATCCTCGGCAAGCCGGCGCCCCATGCGCCGACGGAACAGCGGCGGGATGCGCCGGAGCTGGTAGAGGCCTGAGCCTCCGGCACTCTGCTCAGAACTGCACGCCCCGGGTCAACCCGCCGTCCACCAGCAGGTTGGTTCCGGTGGTGAAGCTGGCCGCCGGGCTGGCCAGGAACAGCACCGCCCGCGCCACCTCGTCGGGTCGCGCCATGCGCCCCATGGGATTGGCGGCGAGACAACGGGCGAAGGTTTCCGGGCTATCCCGTTCGATCGCGCCCCATACGCCATCTTCGAAATAGACGTTGCCCGGCGACACCGTATTGACCCGAATGCCGTCCTCCGCATGGCGGCTGGCAAGCGTCTTCCCGTAGTGGACCAGGGCCGCCTTGAGCACGCCATAGGGCTCGGCGAACATGTCCACCTCGCGGCCGGAAACACTGGAGATCAGCACCACCGAGGCAGCCTCGGAGCGTTTCAACCACGGCAGGGCGGCAGCGACCATGCCCACGCTGCCCAGCAGGTCGGTCTCGAAAGCGCGCCGCCAGGTGTCCAGGTCTCCGCCACCGGCCAGCGCGCTGACGTTGGGCACAACGATGTCGATGCCGCCCAAGTGCAGCGCCGAGCGCGTTACCCAACCGCGCACCTGCTGCGGGTCGGTGATGTCCACAGACATGCCAAAGGCACGCTCGCCGAAGCAATCCGCTGCTTCGGCCACGCCCGCCTCACCACGGGCGCAGAAGGCCACCTCGGCCCCTTCGGCGAGAAAATGTTCGACGATGGCGCGGCCGATACCGCGCGAACCGCCACTAACCAGCACCCTGCGCTGTGCGAGTTGCAGATCCATGTAATCTCTCCATGAGCGGACGCGATGGGCCCGCAAGCCGGGAAGGAACGCCGGGATCCGATCACCGGACGTAAGGACGGGCGAACGGTAGCGAACGACAAGGTATTCTGGAAATCGAAAAATATTCAGCCAACGATTCGCAAAGCGAGAATACCCAGGTGCAATTGTCTCAGCTCCGCGCCTTCTGCGCCGTGGCCCACACCGGCTCGATCAACGCCGCGGCGAAGGCGCTGAACCGTGTCCCGTCGAGTCTCTCCGTACGCATCCGCCAGCTTGAGGAAGACCTCGGCTGCCAGCTGTTCCTGCGCGAGCACCAGCGTCTGCGCCTGTCGCCGGACGGTCGGCGTCTGCTGGAGCATGCCCGGCGAATCCTCGATCTCAGCGACAGTACCCGGGCCATGATGCGCAACGAAGAGAGCGGCGGCCGCCTGGTGGTAGGTGCCCTCGACGTGGTTCTGGTCGCCTTCATGCCATGCCTGATCGGGCGGTTCCGCCAACGCCACCGCGCGATCGAACTGGACATCCGCAGCGAAGCCTCGGAAGCCTTGGTGCAGCAGGTCTCGGATGGAGTGCTAGACCTGGCCCTGAGCGATGGTCCCGTGCGCTCTCAGACCCTGGAAAGTAGCCTGGCCTTCGTCGACGAAATGGTGCTGGTTACCGAGCTGGATCATCCACCGATCACCAGTCCGCGCGACCTGCGTTGCGCCGAACTGTATGGGTTCCGTCACGACTGCTCGTTCCGCTTCCGCATGGATCGCTGGCTGGAGGAAGCCGACTGCCTGCAACAACTGCCAGTGCTGGAAATCGAGTCCTACCACACCATGCTCGCCTGCGTCAGCGCAGGCATGGGTGCCGCCTGGGTGCTGCGCTCCGTGCTTGCGACGCTACCTGGCAACCACCAGGTCCGCGCGCATCCGTTGCGCGACTATGGCACCACCGAGATCCATTTCATCTGGCACAGCGGCCATCTCACGCCCAACGCGCAACGCTTGATGGCTGTACACCAGGACGCGCTCGTCGAGCGCCGCGACTGAGATTTGGCCCGTGCTATCGCCGCCGTAGGTTTCCACCGCCGTCTCCGCCAGCGCGAGGACCTGGCTGGCGCCGGTTTGGATAGGGCCACTTCGCCAGGGCGATGTATCGGGGCTGTACCGTCGGCGGAGGGATTTGTATGCCGGGAGTACGCGGATACAGAACGATACGCAGCCAAGCGAAGGTCACGCCGACGAACTGACGGGCATCTCTCACTCCCGCCGGCCCATCTCGGCTACCGTTAGGAGACAGCCACCTGGCCCAGTCTCGAGGTCGAGCCCATCGTGCTGAAACGCATTCCGGTAACCCAGCTTCGCCTCGGTATGTTCGTCCAGAGCCTTTGCGGCTCGTGGCTGGACCACCCGTTCTGGAAAAGAGGCGGCTTCCTGCTCGACAACCAGTCCGACCTGCAGCGCCTGCGCGAAAGCGCCGTGAAGGAGGTCTGGATCGACGCCGGCAAGGGCCTCGACCTCCCGGAGGAAGCGGCGGTCTCGGCCGCTGCGGTCCTGCCGGTCACCATGCCGGCCGACCCTTCGCCGGCGCGGGTCGCCCTGGAGGAGGAAATCCGCCACGCCGCCCTGCTCTGCGGCCGCGCCAAGGCCGCCGTGGTCAGCATGTTCCACGACGCGCGCATGGGCCAGGCCATCGACACCGCGCATGCATCGGACCTGGTGGACGAAATCTCCGCCTCGGTGCTGCGCCATCCCAACGCGCTGGTCAGCCTGGTACGGCTGAAGACCTCGGATGAATACACCTACATGCATTCGGTGGCGGTCTGCGCGCTGATGATCGCCCTCGCCCGCCAGCTCGAACTGTCCGACCCGCTGGTACACGAGGCGGGGTTGGCGGGACTGCTGCACGACATCGGCAAGATGGCGGTACCCGATCCGATCCTGAACAAGCCCGGCAAGCTCACCGAGCAGGAATTCGGCCTGGTCCGCCGGCATCCGCAGAACGGTGCGCGGATGCTGCTCGATTGCCGCCAGGTCAGCGCCCTGGTGGTGGATGTCTGCCTGCACCATCACGAGCGCATCGACGGCACCGGCTACCCCTTCGGCCTGGCGCAGGAGCAGATCAGCCTGCTGGCGCGGATGGGCACGGTGTGCGACGTCTACGACGCGATCACCTCCGACCGTCCCTACAAGAAGGGCTGGAACGCCGCCGAGGCGATCCGGCGCATGGCCGAATGGAACGGGCACTTCGACCCGCAGGTGTTCCGCGCCTTCGTCAAGGCAGTGGGCATCTACCCGGTCGGCGCGCTGGTCAGGCTGGAAAGCGGGCGCCTCGGCGTGGTCCTCGAGCAACACGGCCGCTCGCTGCTGACGCCACGGGTCAAGGTATTCTTCTCGGCCCGCTCGAAGGTGCCGATCCCGCAGCAGGTGATAGACCTGGGTAGGGCCGGACAGACCGACCGAATCGTCGGCTTCGAGCCGGCGGAGGCCTGGAACTTCCGCAATCTCGACGAGATGTGGACGGGACTGCCGAGCAACGGCGGGTCGTATTTCGACGCGGGAACCGGAAAGCCGTAGACGCCTTCCGCCGGCGAGCCGAGCACCGCTCCCGTAGGGCGCATAACGCGAAGCGTTATCCGCCGTTTCGCCGCAATCTCCGCCTGCTCCGCATTGCTTTAAGCGCACCATCGTCGATACTGCTGGCAATCCACCGACAGTTTTCAAGAGGCCATATGAGTCCGCTCCTGGAGACAATCGAAGAGCGCAGCAGAAATGGCTGTGCTCCATCCAAAGCGCTGCTTGCCCTGTGGTCCGCAGGCGCCGACCTGAGGGTTTCCCCGAGGAAGGCTGGCCGCCTATGCGAACTTGCCGTCGTTGCCGCAGCAGGGAAAGCAGGCATGCTCGAGAGCGAGATCGTTGCGGCACGCCGGGCCTATGCCGCCAGCCTGGGAGTGACGCTTAGCGGAGCGATCAGCAACGCCGACGAGCCGGTCCATATCCACCACGCCGTCAGCAATTCCAATCACAACCCTAACGCCTCAAACCGTATCAACCTTGGGAGAGCCCGAGCGTATAAAGAAAGGCGCGAGGAAGGTGATTACTTCTTCATCGACACTTCAATCGCCTGCATAACCGTTATCTCCCCCGCGCCTCAACGGCAGCCCTCTCCAGCAACCACTCCCTGAACGCCAGCATCGCGCTGGTCTCCCCCCGCGACTGCAAGCGCGTCAGCCAGTAGCTGCCGGTACTCACTTCGGTGGCGAACGGACGCCGGATGCTCTCGCTGGCCAGTTGCCGGGCAAACATCGCCGCCGGCGCCAGGGCCACGCCGACACCCTGGCGGGCCGCCTCGAGCATGGCCAGCGAGGTGTCGAAGACGATGCTCCGGGTCAGTGGCGCGTGCGCCGGCAGTCCGGCCGCCTGGAACCACAGCGGCCACTCGTCGGCGCGGTAGGAGCGCAGCAGGGTGTGCTGCAGCAGGTCGGCGGGACTGTGCAACTGGGCGGCGACCTCCGGGCAGCAGAGCACCGTCAGCGGCGCCTCGAACAACGCCAGCGCCTCGGTGCCGTGCCAGGCGCCGCCGCCGAAGCGGATCGCGTAGTCGAGCCCCTCGGCGGCGATGTCGACGCGGTTGTTGTGGGTGGACAGGCGCAGATCGATGAAGGGATGGCGCGCCTGGAAGTCCGCCAGCCGCGGCAGCAGCCAGCCGACCGTGAAGGTTCCGACCGCGCCGACGGTGAGCACGTCCCGGTAGTGGCCGCCCTCGAAGCGTTCCAGCAGGCCGGCGATGCGGTCGAAGGAGTCACACAGCACCGGCAGCAGGCTCTCGCCCTCGTGGGTCAGCATCAGGCCGCGCGGCAGACGCTTGAACAGGGCCACGCCGAGACGCTCCTCGAGGCTCTTCACCTGGTGGCTGACCGCCGCCTGGGTCACGCACAGCTCGATGGCCGCGCGGGTGAAGCTCAGGTGCCGGGCCGAAGCTTCGAAGGCGCGCAGGGCGTTCAGCGGCAAATGGGGTCGAACCAATCTCTACTCCAAATTTTTCTAATGGCTGCCGCGAGTATTCGTCGTTTGCCGCAAATCCTGCGCAAGCCTAGATTTTCCCCGCCCGCCGATCAAGGAGCGCTCCCGGGGCGGTTTCTCATGCAGCCAACGACAAAGGACGCCAATCCTCATGCGCGATACCAGATTCCCCTGCCTGTGCGGCATCGCCGCTTCCACACTGCTGTTCGCCACCACCCCGGCCATTGCCGATGAGGCCCCGGCGGATCGCCTGAAGGCACTGGTCGACGCCGCCGTACAACCGGTGATGAAGGCCAATGACATTCCGGGCCTGACCGTAGCCATCAGCCTGAAAGGAGAACCGCATTACTTCAGCTATGGGCTGGCCTCGAAAGAGGACGGCCGCCGGGTGACGCCGGAGACCCTGTTCGAGATCGGCTCGGTGAGCAAGACCTTCACCGCCACCCTCGCCGGCTATGCCCTGGCCCAGGACAAGATGCGCCTCGACGACCGCGCCAGCCAGCACTGGCCGGCGCTGCAGGGCAGCCGCTTCGACGGCATCAGCCTGCTCGACCTCGCGACCTATACCGCCGGCGGCTTGCCGCTGCAGTTCCCCGACTCGGTGCAGAAGGACCGGGCACAGATCCGCGACTACTACCGCCAGTGGCAGCCGACCTACGCGCCGGGCAGCCAGCGCCTCTATTCCAACCCGAGCATCGGCCTGTTCGGCTATCTCGCCGCGCGCAGCCTGGGCCAGCCGTTCGAACGGCTCATGGAGCAGCAATTGTTCCCGGCACTGGGCCTCGAACAGACCCACCTCGACGTGCCCGAGGCGGCGCTGGCGCAGTACGCCCAGGGCTACGGCAAGGACGACCGCCCGCTACGGGTCGGTCCCGGCCCGCTGGATGCCGAAGGCTACGGGGTGAAGACCAGCGCGGCCGACCTGCTGCGCTTCGTCGATGCCAACCTGCATCCGGAGCGCCTGGACAGGCCCTGGGCGCAGGCGCTCGATGCCACCCATCGCGGTTACTACAAGGTCGGCGACATGACCCAGGGCCTGGGCTGGGAAGCCTACGACTGGCCGATCTCCCTGAAGCGCCTGCAGGCCGGCAACTCGACGCCGATGGCGCTGCAACCACACAGGATCGCCAGGCTGCCCGCGCCACAGGCGCTGGAGGGCCAGCGCCTGCTGAACAAGACCGGCTCCACCAACGGCTTCGGCGCCTACGTGGCGTTCGTCCCGGGCCGCGACCTGGGCCTGGTGATCCTGGCCAACCGCAACTATCCCAATGCCGAGCGGGTGAAGATCGCCTACGCCATCCTCAGCGGCCTGGAGCAGCAGGCCAAGGTGCCGCTGAAGCGCTGAGGCGCGCTCGCGAGGGCGACGGAGCGTAGCGGCGCGGGACGCCGGTCCTGGCTATGATGGTGCCATGAGCGCTTCCCCGCCCCTCCGCCAGCCCTGCCCGCCCGGCGCCTGCGTCTGCGAACGCGAGCGCCTGGAGGCGCCCGGCGCGGACCGTCGCATCCTCCTCCTGACCCGCCAGGAAGAGCAGCGCCTGGCCGCTCGCCTGGAAGCCCTGCGCAGCCTGGAAGACCTGGAACACCTGCTGCGGCGCATGGAGGAACAACTGGGCATCCGCCTGCGGATCGCCCCGGCCTTCGGCGAGGTGCGCAGCATGCGCGGCATCCGCATGCGCTTCGAGGAGCAGCCGGGGCTCTGCCGCAAGACCCGCCAGGCGATTCCCGCCGCCATCCGCCGCGGCCTGGAGAAGCGCCCGGAAGTCGCCTACGCCCTGCTCAACGCCCACGACCTGCTGCGCGACGCCTGAAGGCACTGAACGACAGGAAGAGGATGTCGCTCAAGACCTGGGCGGGCTTCAGGAGTATCGGCGGATAACGCCCATGGCGTTATTCACCCTACAGGCCGCAGCGGATGCAGGCGAGCCCCGGGTCCGCCTGAATTCTTGGCGGGACAGGCCACCGCGCCGGGGTTCAGCTCGCCGACTCCGCCTGCACGTCGCCGAACATCGCCTGCAGGCGGAGCAGGCAGGCATCGCACAGGGTGCGCAGTTCGTCGAGGCGGATGCCGGCGAGGATTTCCATGCCGCGCCGCGGATCGGCGCGGCGCAGGGCCTGCTCCAGCTCGCTGGCACGGCCGGCCAGGGCGCTGGCGCCAACGGTGGACGCGCTGCCCTTGATGGTATGCAGGGTCGCGGCGCTGCCCTGGACATCGCCCTCGCCGAGCTGGCGTTCGAGCTGGGCGAAGAGGTCCTGCATATCCGGAACGAAGCGCCGCAGCACCTGGACGATCAGCTCCAGGCTGCCGCCGAAACGCCCGACGATATCGCCCCGCGCCTCGACCAGTTCGCCCGCGTCCGCTGTCGTTGCCGGCGCCCCCCTGTCGCCGCTCCTGCCGAGATGACCGAGCAGACAAAGCACCAGGCGCTCCTTGTCGATCGGCTTCGCCACATGGTCGTTCATGCCCGCCGCCAGGCAGGCTTCGCGGTCGGCCAGCGAGGCGTTGGCGGTCATGGCCAGGATCGGCAGCCCGGCGAAGCGCCCGTCGGCGCGGATTCGCCGGGTCGCCTCGAGACCATCGATATCCGGCATCTGCATGTCCATCAGCACCGCGTCGAACGGCACGCTCGCCTCCAGCACCTGCTGAACGCCCGCCAGCCCGCCGTCGGCGAGGGCCACCCGGGCGCCCTCGCTGCTCAACAGCTCGGCGGCGACCTGGCGGTTCAGCGCGTTGTCCTCCACTACCAGCAGACGCACGCCCCGCAACCGCTGGGTGCGCTCCACCGGGCGCGGCGGCGGGTTGGCCGGGGCGCCCTGTTCACCGTGCAGGGCATGCAGCACCGAGTCGGCCAGTTGCTTGGGCGTGACCGGCTTGGTGAGAAAATCGACGAAGGGCGGCGCGCTGTGGTCGCGCGCATCGGCCAGCACCTCGCGGCCATAGGCGGTGATCATGATCACCATGGGCGGCGGCAGGTCGCCCTGCAACTGGCGGATCAGTTGCGCCGCGCTGAGGCCGTCGAGATCGGGCATGCGCCAATCCATCAGCACCACGTCGTAGCGACGGCCTTCGGCCATCGCCGCCTGGACCCGTGCCACCGCCTCGCTGCCGCTGCCGACGCAGTCGGCGCGCCAGCCGAGGGCGCCGACCGTGCGTTCGAGCAGCTCGCCGGCCACCAGGTTGTCGTCCGCCACCAGCAGCCGCAGCGGTTCGCCGGCCCCGGGGCAGGCCGCACGCAGCGGTTGGTCGTGGGCGACGTCGAGGTCCAGGTCGAACCAGAACCGGCTACCGCTGCCCGGCGCGCTCTCGACCCGCAATTCACCGCCCATCAGGTCGACCAGGCGCTTGCAGATGAACAGGCCGAGGCCGGTGCCGCCGAAGCGTCGCGAGGTGGACGCCTCGGCCTGGGTGAAACCTTCGAAGATGCGCTGCTGCTGTTCCGCGCTGATGCCGATGCCGGTGTCCGCCACCAGCACCCGCAGGCGCACCAGGTGGGCGTCGTGCGCCAGCCGCCGCAAGCTCACCAGGACGTGCCCGCGGGCGGTGAACTTCAGTGCGTTGCCGGCCAGGTTGATGAGGATCTGCTGCAGGCGCAGGCGGTCGCCGACCACCGCGCTGGGCAGCTCGGGATCGATGTCGAAGATCACCTCGACGTCCTTGTCGCCCTGGTTGCCGGAGAGCACCACGGCCAGGTCCTGCATCAGCGGCTCCAGCTCGAAGGGGAGCATTTCCAGGACCAGCTTGCCGGCCTCGATCTTCGAGTAGTCGAGGATGTCGTTGAGCAGGCCGAGCAACGAGGTGGCCGCCGAGCTGGCCTTGTCCAGGTAGTCGCGCTGGCGTTCGTTGAGATCAGTCTGCCGGGCCAGTTGCAGCATGCCCAGCACGGCATTCATCGGCGTGCGGATCTCGTGGCTCATGTTCGCCAGGAACGACGACTTCGCCGCGCTGGCGGCGTCCGCCTGCTCCTTGGCCTCGCGCAGGCGCGCCTGCAGTTGCTGGTCGCTGGTGATATCGATATTGATCCCGGTGACCTGCAGCGGGTTGCCGTCGGCGTCGCGCTCGACCTGCGCGCCGGCCTGGATGAAGCGGATGCCGCCGTCGGGCAGCACCACGCGGAAGATCACATCGTAGTTGCCGCGCCCCTCCACCGCCGCGCGCAGGCTGGCCTCGGTGCGCTCGAGGTCTTCCGGATGCAGGCGGCTGCGCCAATGCTCGTAGACCAGGCCGCCGTCGCGCAACGCCAGCGGCTGGCCATACAGCTCGCACATGCGCTCGTTCCACTGCAGGCTGTCGTCGGCCAGGTTCCAGCGCCAGATGCCCAGGCGCGCCACGTCGGCGGCCATTTGCAACTGGTCGCGCGCCGCGGCCATCTCGCGCTCGGCGTTGCGCCATTCGGTGACATCGACGGCGATGCCCAGGTAGCCGTTGATCGCCCCAGCCTCGTCGCGCAGGACGGTAACCGAAAGCGTCACGCTGAGCGGCGAGCCGTCCTTGCGCAGATAGGTCCATTCGCGGGTCTCGGCGCCCTCCTGCTCGGCCCGCGCCACCAGCACGCGGAAACCCTCCTCGCCCAGCTCCTGGCCGCGGGCGAGCAACTCCCGCTCGCTGTGCAGCAGGGTCGGCGAGGCCTTGCCGACCACCTCGTCGGCGCGGTAGCCGAGCATCCGCTCGGCACCGAGATTGAAGCCGCTGATGATGCCGTCGCGGTCGAGGGTGATGATCGACACCTCGGACGCCGCCTGCAGCACGCTGCCGAGCAGTACGTTCAACCGACGCAGTTCGGCGGTACGCTCGGCGATCTGGTGCTCCAGGCCGGTATTGAGTTCGCGGATGCGGGCCTCGGCGGCCTTCTTCGCGGAGATGTCGCGTACGGTCTTCGAGGCGCCGACCACGCCGCCGTCCGGACCGAGGATCGGCGAGACGGTCACCGCCACATCGAGCAGGTGGCCATCCTGGTGCCGGCGCACGGTATCGAAGCTGACCACCTGTTCTTTACGGGCGATGCGGGCGAGGATGTCGAGTTCCTCGTTCTCCTTGGATGGCGGCACCAGCAGGTCCACCACCCGCCGCCCGACCGCCTGCTCCTCGCGGTAGCCGAACAACGCCTCGGCCCCGCGATTCCAGTCGCTGATGACGCCGTCGAGGCCGACGCCGATGATGCCGTCCGCCGAATTGCCGACGATCGCCGCCAGCCGCGCCTGGGTCGCCGCCTCCCGATGCCGGCGCTGGCGGCCGAGGGCGCTGGCGTTGACCAGCGCCGCCAGCAACAGGCTGACCAGGCTGCCGGCCAGGAACAGGATGCGCGGCGAAGGCTGGTGCAGGCGCTGGACGAACAGCGGCAGTGCGCTGAACGCCATCTGCCAGTGCCGACCGTAGATCTCCCGCCGCAGCATGTGGCCGAACAGGCGTTGAGCCGGCGCCGCGGCGCCGTTGACGAAGAAGGGCACGGCAGCGCCGTCGCCGGTGACGTCGCTGAGTTCGAGGTGGATCGCCGCGTTGTCGATGGGCAACCCGGCCAGCACCTCGCCGGTCAGCAGCGGCGCATAGCTCCAGCCGAAGCCTTCGAGTTCGCGCTGGGGCCCCGGCGGTGGAGTGATGCCGCTGCGGTAGATCGGCATCAGGATGAGGAACGATTGCTGGCGCAAGCCGCTGGCCTGGACCAGGGTGATCGGCCCCGTCAGGCGCACCTGCCCGGTCTCCAGGGCGGCGCGGGCGGCCTCCCGGCGATTGGCTTCCGAGGCGATGTCCAGGCCCAGCGCCTGGCCGTTGCGCGCCACCGGCTCGATGTACTGGATGACGTAGCGCTCGCCATCGTGCGGAGTCAGTTGCTGGATGCGGAACTCCGGCTGGCCGTCGGCCCGCGCCTGGCGCAGGAACCCGGCCTCGTCGGCGGCCGCCACCCGGCGGATGAAGCCGAAGCCGCGGGCGCCGGGAAACTCGCGGTCGATGTCGCGGGTCAGGCTGTAGCGGCGGAACAGTTCGCGGTCGATGTGCGCCTCGCCCGCTGTCAGCAAGGCACCGCGCACCCCACGCAAGCCATACTGGTAGAGTTCCACGCGGCGGGTCACCGCCTCGGCCAGCAGTTCCGCCTCGCGTTCCAGCGCCATCCGCGCCTGTTGCTCGTTGACCAGCGCCAGCCCCCAGGCGCCCAGCCCGGACAGCAACAGTCCGAGCGCCAGTGTCGCGCCCGCCCAGCGGCTCAGCCTGAACTTGCTCTGTTGTACGTTCACCCGATATTCCGTCCCTGCGCCGGCCCGGCGCGGGGCAATCCCGCACTCCCTGCGCCTTTTCGTCACAGAAGACTAGATCAAGCGGGCGGATTCCTCCGCCGAATCATCCGGGCCAGTGAATGAGCACTCACAACGACGTGGTTTTCAGCGCCTCCGCGTAGCGCAGTGCGGCGAACAGGGCGAGCAGCAGGCCGGCCAGCGCCAGCGCGGCGCCGACGTTGCCGATCGAGGCCAGGCCCATGCGTTCGCTGACCACGCTGCCGAGCAGCGCGCCGGCGCCGATGCCGACGTTGTACAGGCCGGAGAACAGCGCCATGGCCACGTCGGTGGCGTCCGAGGCGAGGCGCAGGACGCGGGACTGCTGGGCCAGGCCGAAGCACATGATCGACATGCCCCAGAGCAGGCTGAGCGCCATCAGCCAGGTCGGCTGCGCGGACAGCGGCAACAGCAGCGCCAGGCTGCTGCCCAAGGCGAGGATCGCGGCCAGCAGGAAGCCTCGCGGGAAAGCCTCGCTGTAGCGGCTGAAGAGGATCGAACCGAAGATCCCGGCGCCGCCGAACAACAGCAACAGCAGGGTGGTCGCCTCGCCGCTCATCTGCGCCACCTGCTTGGCGAAGGGCTCGATGTAGCTGTAGGCGGTGAACTGGGCGCTGATCACCACCACGGTCAGCACGTACAGGCAAACCAGCGCCGGGCGTCGGAACAGCATCGGCAGGCTGCGCAGGGAACCGGAATTCTGGCTTGGCAGCAGCGGCAGGGAGCGCGCCAGGTAGAGCAAGGTCAGCACCGAGAGTCCGGCGATGGCCATGAAGGTGGTACGCCAGCCCAGGGCCTCGCCGACCACCCGCCCCAGCGGGATGCCCAGGACCATCGCCAGGGTGGTGCCGGTGGCCAGCAGCCCTAGCGCCTTGGCCTGCTGTCCCGGCGGCGCCACGCGCACCGCCAGCGAAGCGGTGATGGCCCAGAACACCGCGTGGGCGAAGGCAATGCCGATCCGGCTGAGCATCAGCACCTGGAAGCTCCAGGCCAGCCCGGACAGCACGTGGCTGGCGATGAACAGCAGGAATACCCCGACCAGCAGCTTGCGCCGCTCGATATTGCGGGTCAGCAGCATCATCGGCAACGAGGCCAGCGACACCACCCAGGCATAGATGGTCAACATCAGGCCGACCTGCGAGGTGGGCATCTCGAAGCTGTGGCCGATGTCGCTGAGCAGGCCGACCGGGACGAACTCCGTGGTGTTGAAGATGAAGGCGGCCAGGGCCAGGGCGATCACGCTCAGCCAGCTGCCGCTGCGGGTTTCGGAGGTGCTGTCCATGGGGCGTTCGGTTCCGGAGCAGGGGGCGGACGGGCAGGTCCCGCGACCCTCGCCACGCACGACGGAAAACGCCCCGGACGCAAGGGTCCGGGGCGGCGATGTGCGTTGGATGGTCGTTATAGGTATTGGAGGGAACTGCCGAATCCCGCGATTCTACGCCGGGACGCCGTGCGCTGCACGCCCGCCCGGCGCTCCGGCGACCTTCCCGGAACGATGGGACGGCTCCGGCAGCATCAGGCAGGCCATCGTCTCGCCCCAGGGCGCGAGGCCCTGTTCGACGAAGCCGGCGTCCCGATAAAGCTGGCGGGCCACGTCGTTGTCGACGGCGTAGGCGACCATCAGGCGATCGCTGCGCCGCCTCGTCCGGCGCACGCTGGCGATGATCCGTTGCAGGGCGGCGCGGCCATGCCCCTTGCCCTGGTAGCGGCGGTCGATCATCAGGCGGTAGAGCCAGTAGTGGCCGTCGTCGGCGTCGGGGCCGTAGAGGGCGAAGCCGACCATGCGCCCGCCGTGGTGGATGCCGACCGCGCGGAACCCCGGCAGGAAGCGGCTCTGGGCCAGCGAATAGAGGTTGGAAGCGACGAAGTGCGCCTGGTGGCGGGCGACCTTCAGGTCAATGCAGGTTTCCCAGTCGTCGCGGGTGATGGTTCTGAGTTCGATCATGGATGACAGGCTCTTGGAAAAAGGAGGAAAGAAAGTCGCTAGGTACGCTGCTGGACTGTTCATACGACATGCTTCGTTCCTCCCTTCGACTGGCCGAGCATCCGGCGGAAACGCAACGATATCAGGAGAAGAGTCGATTATCCCAGCCGATGCCGGATCTTTTCGTCCACGGCTAGTGGCAGGATTTCCCCGCTGCCAGGCCGGCGACAGATAAATTCGAGATTTTCCTTGTCAGATCAGTCAGGTTCTCGCTATTACATTTAACCAAGACCCTGGAGCCAAGCCCCAGCGCACGGTTGCCTCGTCGCCCCACTCCGACGGCTGATCGCCCTCTCCCCCGGCACGCAACCTGCCCGGCGCTCCCTTATCCGGATGCGGCGGTTCTTCTACGCCGCCGCGTCCCCTGCATGGAATCGCACATGTCTCATCGCCCTGTGATCAACGCCTCGGTCAGTCCGAAAGGCACGCTGGAAACCCTCTCCCAACGCGAAGTGCAACAACTGAGCGAAACCGCCAACGGCAAGACCTACCAACTGTTCCGCCAGTGCGCCCTGGCGATCCTCAATACCGGCGCCCACAGCGACAACGCCAAGACCATCCTCGACGCCTACAAGGACTTCGAGGTGCGTATCCACCAGCAGGACCGAGGCGTGCGCCTGGAGCTGATCAACGCGCCGGCCGACGCCTTCGTCGATGGCGAGATGATCGCCAGCACCCGCGAGATGCTGTTCAGCGCCCTGCGCGACATCGTCTACACCCAGAGCGGGCTGGACAGCCAGCACGTCGACCTGGACAGCTCCCAGGGCCTCACCGACTACGTCTTCCAGCTGCTGCGCAACGCCCGTACGCTGCGCCCCGGCGTCGAGCCGAAGATCGTCGTGTGCTGGGGCGGCCACTCGATCAGCAGCGAGGAATACAAGTACACCAAGAGGGTCGGCCACGAACTCGGCCTGCGCAGCCTGGATGTCTGCACCGGCTGCGGACCGGGGGTGATGAAGGGGCCGATGAAGGGCGCCACCATCAGCCACGCCAAGCAGCGCATCGTCGGCGGCCGCTACCTGGGCCTGACCGAGCCGGGGATCATCGCCGCCGAGGCGCCGAACCCGATCGTCAACGAACTGGTGATCCTGCCGGACATCGAGAAGCGCCTGGAAGCCTTCGTCCGCGTCGGCCACGGGGTCATCATCTTCCCCGGCGGCGCCGGGACCGCGGAGGAGTTCCTCTACCTGCTGGGCATCCTCATGCACCCGGACAACCAGGACCTGCCCTTCCCGGTCATCCTCACCGGTCCCCGCAGCGCCGAAGCCTACCTGCAGCAGCTCCATGAATTCGTCGGGGCGACCCTCGGCCATGCGGCGCAGCGCCACTACCGGATCGTCATCGACGACCCGGCCGAGGTGGCCAAGCAGATGGCCCAGGGCCTGAAGGAAGTGAAGCAGTTCCGCCGCGAGCGCAACGACGCCTTCCACTTCAACTGGATGCTGAAGATCGATGAAAGCTTCCAGCGCCCGTTCGAGCCGACCCACGAGAACATGGCCAGCCTCCAGCTCAGCCGCAGCCTGCCGCCCCACGAGTTGGCGGCCAACCTGCGCCGCGCGTTTTCCGGGATCGTCGCCGGCAACGTCAAGGACAACGGCATCCGCATGATCGAGCAATACGGGCCCTACGAGATCCACGGCGACCCGGCGGTGATGCTGCCGCTGGACCGCCTGCTGCAGGCCTTCGTCAAGCAGCACCGGATGAAGCTGCCCGGCGGCGCGGCCTACGTCCCCTGCTACCGGGTGGTGCAGACCGAGGCGGCCTGAGCGCGCCCGCTCCGGCATCCCTGCGCCACGCGCGGGGATGCCCATTTATTCCGAGCCGGGCGTACGGCTTCCTGCTACTCTTTTCCGTTCATGCCTCGAATCGCTGGCCCTGACCTCATGTCCCCATCTCCATCGCCAGCCCTCGCCGCACTCCGCGACGCCACCCGTGACCTGCACGCAGAACTGGACCGCCGTTCGCCGTTGGGCGACGACGATCTCGACGACCGCGCCTACCTCGACCATGCCGGACGCATCCTTGGCTGGCTGGAGCCTCTGGAGCGCGCGCTGCGCGACAACCGCAGCGGCTGGCCGGCGGCGCTGCGGGCCGACGCGCGGCTGGTCAAGAGCGCCTGGCTGGAAAGCGACCTGCTGGCCGGCGGCATGAGCCGCGCGCAGGTGGAGGCGCTACCGCGCTGCGCCGACCTGCCGAATGCGACACGGGCCGCGGAGGTCTTCGGGGTGGCCTACGTGATGGAAGGCGCGACGCTGGGCGGCGCGTATCTCTACAAACGACTAGCTCCACGCCTGCCCGGTCTGCCGCTACAGTGGTTGCGGGGCTACGGCCAGGCAACCGGGGTGCGCTGGCAGGAGTTTCTCGAACAGCTCGCCCGGCAGATCGACAGCCCCGAAGCCATCGGCCTTGCGCAGGATGCGGCACAGGCTACATTCCTTTCGTTTCGTCGATGGGTTCTCGACGAAGCCTGACTGCCTGGAGACCAGGCTGGACGATAGATGACGAGCATCACCCCGGTTACCCTGGCGAACTGCGAGGACGAACCCATCCACGTGCCTGGCGCGATCCAGCCGCACGGGGCGCTGATCGCCCTGCGCGCGGACGGCATGGTCCTCGCGGCAAGCGAGAACATCCAGGCGCTACTGGGTTTCGTCGCCTCGCCGGGTTCCTACCTGACGCCGGAGCAGGTGGGGCCGGAGGTCCTGCGCATGCTCGAAGAGGGACTGACCGGCAACGGCCCATGGTCGAACAGCGTCGAGACGCGGATCGGCGAACACCTGTTCGACGTGATCGGCCACAGCTACAAGGAAGTGTTCTACCTGGAGTTCGAGATCCGCACCGCGGACACGCTGTCGATCACCTCCTTCACCCTCAACGCCCAGCGCATCATCGCCCAGGTCCAGTTGCACAACGACACCGCCAGCCTGCTCAGCAACGTCACCGACGAACTGCGCCGGATGACCGGCTACGACCGGGTGATGGCCTACCGTTTCCGTCATGACGACTCCGGCGAGGTGGTCGCCGAGAGCCGTCGCGAAGACCTCGAAAGCTACCTGGGGCAACGCTACCCGGCCTCGGACATCCCGGCCCAGGCGCGTCGCCTGTACATCCAGAACCCGATCAGGCTGATCGCCGACGTGGCCTATACGCCGATGCGCGTGTTTCCCGCGCTGAACCCGGAGACCAACGAATCGTTCGATCTCAGCTACAGCGTGCTGCGCAGCGTTTCGCCGATCCACTGCGAATACCTGACCAACATGGGCGTGCGCGCCTCGATGAGCATCTCCATCGTGGTCGGCGGCAAGCTCTGGGGACTGTTCTCCTGCCATCACATGTCGCCCAAACTGATTCCCTACCCGGTGCGCATGTCGTTCCAGATCTTCTCCCAGGTCTGCAGCGCCATCGTCGAGCGCCTGGAGCAGGGGCGTATCGCCGAACTGCTGCGCGTGTCCACCGAGCGCAGGCTGGCCCTGGCTCGCCGCGCGCGGGACGCCGACGACCTGTTCGGCGCACTGGCCCACCCGGACGATGGCATCGCCGCACTGATTCCCTGCGACGGCGCCCTGGTCATGCTCGGCGGCCGCACCCTGAGCATCCGCGGCGACTTCGAGCGCCAGGCCGGGAATGTCCTGCAACGCCTGCAGCGCGACCCGGAACGGGACATCTACCACACCGACAACTGGCCGCAGCCCAGCGAGGACTCTCCGGACGGCGGCGACTGCTGCGGTGTGCTGGCGATCCGTTTCCACCGCCAGGAATCGGGCTGGATCTTCTGGTTCCGCCACGAGGAAGTGCACCGCATCCGCTGGGGCGGCAAGCCGGAAAAGCTGTTGACCATCGGCCCCTCCGGCCCGCGGCTGACCCCGCGCGGCTCGTTCGAGGCCTGGGAGGAAGTGGTCCGCGGCCACTCCACGCCCTGGAGCGAAACCGACCTGGCGATCGCCGAAAAGCTGCGCCTGGACCTGATGGAACTGTGCCTCAACCATGCGGCCGAGGTCGACCGCATGCGCCAGCGCCTGATCGCGGTGCTCGGCCACGACCTGCGCAACCCGTTGCAGTCGATCTCCATGGCGGCGGCCCTGCTGTCCTCCAGCGACACCCGCACCACCGAACTGCGCCAACACATTTCCGCGTCCAGCAGCCGCATGGAACGGCTGGTCAGCCAGATCCTCGATATGAGCCGCCTGCAATCGGGCATCGGCCTCACCGTGAACCCGGTCGACACCGACGTCTCGCAACTGGTGCAGCAGATCGTCTGCGAAACCGACGTCGCCTATCCCGGCCTGGTGATCGAGATCGCCATCGACCCGCAGGTTCGTGCCGTGGTCGACCCGGACCGCTACGCCCAGGTCGCCGCCAACCTGCTGAGCAACGCCCGTCATCACGGCCTGCCCGGCCGGCCGGTGCTGGTCACCCTGACCCGCCAGGGCGACGAGGTGTGCCTGAGCGTGCTCAACGAAACCAGCGGCCTCTCCGAAGCGCAGCTGGCCAACCTGTTCGAACCGTTCAAGCGCGAGTCGGCGGACAACCAGCGCAACCGCAACGGCCTCGGTATCGGCCTGTACATCTCCCAGGCCATCGCCCAGGCCCACCAGGGACGTATCGACGTGGACTGCCGCGACGACGTCATCACCTTCTGCCTGCGCCTGCCGGTGCGCCAGGCGGAGACCGGCTCCTCGTCCTGACGACGAGGACCGTGCACAATGCAACGCTTGCAGGTATCTTCGGCAGCCATCGCCGTCTGACAGGATCGCCCCGTTCCATGCCCCGCCTCCGCCTCCGGACCGTCCTCGCCTGCCTCGCCGTGTTCTGCGCGACTCCCGCACTGGCCAGGGTCGAAGTGCATTCGCTGCAACACAAGAGCATGGGGCGGGTGCTGACGGTCCGCGTCTCGGAGGAGATCGCGCCGGGCGACTACGAGACGCTGCTCAAGGGTTTGCGCAACAATCCGGGAACCTACTCGCGCAAGCTGCTCCTGCTGAACAGCATCGGCGGCAGCGTGCCGGAGGCGATCCGCATGGGCCGCCTGCTGCGCGAATCCGGCTTCGACGCGCTGGTGCCGTCGAGCAGCGTCTGCCAGGGCACCTGCGTCTACCTGCTGGCGGCCGGCAAGCGCAAGACCGTACGCGGCTACGTCGGCCTGCACCGTCCCTACTACGCCCACGGCGACTCGCTGCACTCGCGCTCGGCCAACGGCATGCGCTACGACTCCGCCGCCTACTTCCGCGAAATGGATATCCCCAGCACCTTGGTACAGGCCATGCAAAGCACCGATCCCAAACGGATGCGCGTGCTTTCGGCGAAGGAACTGGCGCAGTACCGGCTGAACTGAACCGGCGACTCCGCGGAACGAGCGAGGGCGCGCGGTGGCGTTGGCGATAGTGGCCGATGCCGTTGTACCTCGTTTTCGTGCAACGGCAGGCCGAATCCAGTCCGGACCCGAACCGGCCCTACTCTAGAAGAACTCGTCCAATAGCCTGAAGTACGCCAGCCGTTCGCCGTCGATATCGCCGCCGTATTCGACGAGGAAGGCCTCGGCCCAGGCCGCGCCGAGTTCGGCCTCGATGTCCCGCGCGGCCAGGGCCAGGTCCTGGTGCCGGTCGGCGACGCCGAGCCGCCCGCAATCGATGAAGCCGCTGAAGCGCCGCCCCTCCGCCAGCAGATTTGGCAGGCAGGCGTCGCCATGGGCGACCACCAGGTCTTCGACCGCCGGACGCCGGTCGAGCAGCAGGCGATACAGCTCCGTGGCGCTGCGACCGCGATGGTCGTCGTCGAAGTCCGCCTCGTCCACCAGCCCGGCCTCGACCCGCTGGCGCACGGTGTCCAGACGCCGTTCCAGGCGATGGTCGAAGGGACAGGCGGCCGGATCGAGATCGTGCAGCCGGCGCAGGGCGGCGGCCACCAGGCGCACCAGGCGCTCGGGCTCCAGCTCGCCGCGCTGCGCCAGCGCGGACAGCGTGTCCCCCGGCACTGCGCTCATCAGCAGCCATTGCCGGCCGTCGCTCTGGGTTTCGTTCAGCACCTGCGGGCAATCGATGCCGGCACCGTGCAGCCAGCGCAGGCGGGCGATTTCGGCGGGCAGCTCGGCATGTGCGGACAGCACTTCCTGCTTGACGAACAGGGTCGGCCGCCGCTCAGCCTCCAGGCGGTGGACCGTGGCCGCGGAACATCCTTCGCCCTGCCCTCGCCAGCGGTAGCCGGCAAGGTAGTCGGCCCAGGTTGAGGGAGCCTGCGGCATGGAGGTGGCTGCATCATGCATGGAGAAACGCTTCCTGTTCGAGTGGGAGCGCGAGTATACCCGCCCACCCGCTCAGCGACGGGACTCCCCGTCGGCCTGTCGCTGGCGGTAAGCGCTGGGGGTAAGCCCCGCGTAACGCACGAAGAAACGACTGAAGTAGGCCGGGTCCTTGAAGCCGAGCTGGTAGCAGATCTCGTTCACCGAGCCGCCGGTGAACAGCAGCAGGCGCTTGGACTCCTGCATAAGCCGTTCGTACACCAGGCGCTTCGACGGCAGGTCGGCGATGCGCCGGCAGACGTCGTTGAGGCGCGCCTCGGTGACGCCGATGCGGCTGGCGTAGAGCGACAGCGGCCAGTGCTCGGCATAGCGCTCCTCGATCAGCGCGTTGAAGCGCTGGAAGATCTGCAGGTCTTCGTGGCGCATCGGCCGCGCAGCCACCGAATTGGCCGAGAGACGCAGCAGGCTGATCATGACCAGGCGGGTCAGCGCCAGCAGCGTCTGCTGGCGGCCGGGACGGCTGGCCATCGACTCGCTGCGCAACTGCTCGAAGAGCAGCGCCAGGCGCGCCGCCTCCTCGGCCGCGCCGCCCTCCAGGTTGCCCAGCGCCACGCAGGCCGGCGCCACCTGCGGGCCGGGCGCCAGGCCCGGCTCGGCCTCGGTGAGGCTCCACACCAGTTGCTGGCGCACGGTCAGCACATGGCCATCGGCGTCCGCCTCGGTGACGAAGGCGTGCGGCACGGTCGGCGGGGTGAGGAAGAACATCGGCCCCGACTCCAGGTACTGGCGCTCGTCGAGATAGACCCGCACCGCGCCGTTCTTCACGTAGTGCACCTGGAAGAAACGGTCGTGCCGGTGCGCCGGCATGTTACGGCCGAAGAATCCGGCCAGGTTGCCCAGCGCATCGTAGTGCACCTCGGCGTCGGCATAGCGCTGGTCGTAGACCTGCCCAATGTTGATGTTGGGGATCGGCTGGCGCTCTGGCATGGCGATCTTCTCTTTGTTGTTCTTCCCGGCTGCGCACGCAAGCCGTCGCGGGCATCCGTATACCGCAGACGGCGCCTCTTGCCACCTCCCCGGGACGAATGGCGCAGCAACCGGGGTTGACGATCATTAACATGTTAAATATAACGTTAACACATTAACGAGTTTTCGCCAGGACGGCCCCCTCGCCGTTCGCTTATCGCGCCAGGAGACACCACCACAATGAGCCGCGCACTGAATGACGTCGCCGCCGGCACCCTGTTCGGCGTCGCGCTGAACTACAAGGGCCTGCTCGACAGCCGCCTGCCGGAGTTCCAGCAGCCGCCCTACCAGAAGCCGCCGGTGAAGCCGGTGTTGTTCATCAAGACACCGAATACCCGCAACGAGCACGACGCCCCGGTGCTCTTCCCGCGCGGCGTCGAGCGCCTGCAACCGGGCCCGGCGCTGGGCGTGGTGATCGCTCGCGACGCCAGCCGGGTGAAGGAGGAAGAGGCCATGGCGCATGTCGCCGGCTACGTGATCGTCAACGAGTTCAGCCTGCCGGAAGACAGCTACTACCGCCCGGCGGTGAAAGCCAAGTGCCGCGACGGCTTCTGCCCGTTCGGTCCGCAACTGGTGCCGACGCAGGAGATCGCCGATCCCCATGCGCTGGAGCTGAAGCTGTACGTCAACGGCGAACTGCGCCAGCGCAACAACACCGCCAACCTGGTGCGCGACATCCCGCGGCTGATCGCCGAGATCAGCGAGTTCATGACCCTGCACGCCGGCGACGTGCTGATCACCGGCACCCCCGAAGGGCGCGTCGACGTGCATCCCGGCGACCGCGTCGAGGTCGAGATCGACGGCCTCGGCCGCCTCGCCAACAGCATCGTCGCGGAATGAGGAACCGACCATGAAACACGCACGCATCCGCTACCAGGGCCGGGTTCACCAGGTCACCGTGGAAGACGCCAACGCCGTCCGCCTGGCCGAAGGCACCCTGCTCGCCGAGGACCGGGTGGAGTGGCTGCCGCCGGCCACCGGGAGCATGTTCGCCCTCGGCCTGAACTACGCCGACCATGCCGCCGAACTGTCGTTCAAGGCGCCCAGCGAACCGCTGGCGTTCATCAAGTCGCCGGGCACCTACACCGGCCACCGCCAGGTCAGCTGGCGTCCGGACAACGTCGACTACATGCACTACGAGTGCGAACTGGTGGCAGTGATCGGCAAGCCGGCGCGCAACGTCCGCCGCGAGGACGCCCTCGGCTACCTGGCCGGCTACACGGTGTGCAACGACTACGCGATCCGCGACTACCTGGAGAACTACTACCGGCCCAACCTGCGGGTGAAGAACCGCGACGCCACCACCCCGGTGGGGCCGTGGATCGTCGACGCGGCCGAGGTTCCCGAGCCGAACCGGCTGACCCTGCGCACCTGGGTCAACGGCGAGCTGCGCCAGGAAGGCAGCACCGCGGACATGATCTTCGACATTCCCTACCTGATCGAATACTTCTCCAGCTTCATGACCCTGCAGCCGGGCGACATGATCGCCACCGGCACCCCGGAAGGCCTGTCCGACGTGGTCCCCGGCGACGAAGTGGTGGTGGAGGTGGAAGGCGTCGGTCGCCTGGTCAACCGAATCGTCAGCGAGGCCGAATTCTTCCGCGCCCGCGCACAGGAGCACGCAGAATGATCAAACACTGGATCAATGGCCGCGAGGTCGAAAGCAAGGACGTCTTCGAGAACTACAACCCGGCCACCGGCGAGCTGATCGGCGAGGTCGCCAGCGGCGGCGCGGCGGAAATCGACGCGGCGGTGGCGGCGGCCCGGGAAGCCTTCCCGAAATGGGCCAATACCCCGGCCAAGGAGCGCGCGCGCCTGATGCGCCGGCTCGGCGAGCTGATCGACCGGAACGTGCCGCACCTGGCGGAACTGGAGACCCTCGACACCGGCCTGCCGATCCACCAGACGAAGAATGTGCTGATCCCGCGCGCCTCGCACAACTTCGAGTTCTTCGCCGAAGTCTGCACGCGGATGAACGGGCACAGCTATCCGGTCGACGACCAGATGCTCAACTACACCCTGTACCAGCCGGTGGGCGTCTGTGGCCTGGTCTCGCCGTGGAACGTACCGTTCATGACCGCCACCTGGAAGACCGCGCCGTGCCTGGCGCTGGGCAACACGGCGGTGCTGAAGATGTCCGAGCTGTCGCCGCTGACCGCCAACGAGCTGGGCCGCCTGGTGCACGAGGCGGGCATTCCGCCGGGGGTGTTCAACGTGGTCCAGGGCTACGGCGCCAGCGCCGGCGACGCGCTGGTTCGCCACCGCGACGTGCGCGCGGTGTCCTTCACCGGCGGCACCGCCACCGGGCGACGAATCATGGAGGCGGCCGGCATCAAGAAATACTCGATGGAGCTGGGCGGCAAGTCGCCGGTGCTGGTCTTCGAGGACGCCGACCTCGAGCGGGCGCTGGACGCCGCGCTGTTCACCATCTTCTCGCTGAACGGCGAGCGCTGCACCGCCGGCAGTCGCATCTTCGTCCAGGAAAGCGTCTACCCGCAGTTCGTCGCCGAGTTCGCCGCGCGCGCCAGGCGCCTGATCGTCGGCGATCCGCAGGACCCGAAGACCCAGGTCGGCTCGATGATCACCCAGGCCCACTACGACAAGGTCACCGGCTACATCCGCATCGGCCTCGAGGAAGGCGCCACCCTGGTGGCCGGCGGCCTGGAGCGTCCGACCGGCCTGCCGGCGCACCTGAGCAAGGGGCAGTTCATCCAGCCCACGGTGTTCGCCGACGTGGACAACCGCATGCGCATCGCCCAGGAGGAGATCTTCGGCCCGGTGGTCTGCCTAATCCCGTTCAAGGACGAAGCCGAGGCGCTGCGCCTGGCCAACGACGTGGAATACGGCCTGGCCTCCTACATCTGGACCCAGGACATCGGCAAGGCCCATCGCCTGGCACGCGGCATCGAGGCCGGGATGGTCTTCATCAACAGCCAGAACGTGCGCGACCTGCGCCAGCCGTTCGGCGGGGTGAAGGCCTCGGGCACCGGACGCGAAGGCGGGGAATACAGCTTCGAGGTATTCGCCGAGATCAAGAACGTGTGTATATCCATGGGCAGCCATCACATCCCCCGCTGGGGCGTGTAGGGCGCGCTCGTGCAGAGCGGCCGCCCGAGGCCGCCAGCAGCGCCGGCGTGCAGACACAATCAGAAGAATCCGGGCGAGCCGCCAGCGGCCGCGCCCGCTGCCAGGCCCAACGGGCCACCAGGAGAATCGTCATGGGCAAAGTCGCTCTGGCTGCCAAGATCACCCACGTACCCTCGCTGTACCTGTCCGAGCTGCCCGGCCCGCGCCACGGCTGCCGCCAGCCGGCGATCGACGGGCACCGCGAGATCGGCCGGCGCTGCCGCGAACTGGGGGTCGACACCATCGTGGTGTTCGACACCCACTGGCTGGTCAACGCCGGCTACCACATCAACTGCGCGCCGCACTTCGAGGGGCTCTACACCAGCAACGAGCTGCCGCACTTCATCGCCAACATGGAGTACGGCTTCCCCGGCAACCCGGAGCTGGGCCGCATCCTCGCCGAAGGCTGCAACGCGCTCGGCGTGGAGACCCTGGCCCACGACGCCACTACCCTCGGCCCGGAGTACGGCACCCTGGTACCGATGCGCTACATGAACCAGGACCGCCACTTCAAGGTGGTCTCGGTCTCCGCCCTGTGCACCGTGCATTACCTGAACGACAGCGCGCGCCTGGGCTGGGCCATGCGCAAGGCGGTGGAAGAGCACTACGACGGCACGGTGGCGTTCCTCGCCAGCGGCTCACTGTCCCACCGCTTCGCCCAGAACGGCCAGGCGCCGGACTTCTCCGACCGCATCTGGAGCCCGTTCCTCGAGGTCCTCGACCATGAAGTCGTGCAGATGTGGCAGGAAGGCCGCTGGGCGGAATTCTGCGGGATGCTCCCGGAGTACGCCTCCAAGGGCCATGGCGAAGGCTTCATGCACGACACCGCGATGCTCCTCGGCGCCCTCGGCTGGTCGGCCTACGACGGCAAGGCGGAGGTGGTGACGCCCTACTTCGGCTCCTCCGGCACCGGGCAGATCAACGCGGTATTCCCGGTCACCGCCCAGGACGGCTCGGCGATTCCCGCCGCCCAAGCCGGCAACCCGGCCGGCGCCAGTTGCGCCAGCCGCCTCTGAGGACGCCACCATGCCGCACTTCATCGCCGAATACACCGACAACATCGAAGCCGAAGCCGACCTGCCCGGCCTGTTCGAGAAGGTCCACGCCTGCCTTGGCGCCAGCGGCGTGTTCCCACTCGGCGGCATCCGCAGCCGCGGCGTGCGCCTGGACACCTGGCGCATGGCCGACGGCAAGCACGACTACGCCTTCGTCCACATGACCCTGAAAGTCGGCGCCGGTCGCGACCTGGAGACTCGCCGGCAAGTCGCCGAGGCACTTTTCGAGGTGATCACCGCGCACTTCGCCGAGCTCCAGGCGCGACGCCTGCTGGCGCTGTCCTTCGAACTCACCGAACTGGACGCGGAGCTGAACTACAAGCGCAACAACGTGCATGAATTCCTGAACAACCCGGCGGACTGACCGGCCCGCCATAACGCTGCACTCACCCAGCTCGCCTCCCGGCCACCGACAGGTCGCCGGGACGTCCGGGCGCTCACAAAAAGTACAAGATCATGAGCACAGCCAGCACCCTGAACAGCACCACCCTGCCTCTCAGCGACAGCACCCACGACCGCGTCACCTGGCGGCTGATGCCGCTGCTGCTGGTGTGCTACGTCTTCGCCCATCTGGACCGCATCAACATCGGTTTCGCCAAATTGCAGATGAGCGCCGACCTGCACTTCAGCGACACCGTCTACGGTCTCGGCGCCGGGCTATTCTTCATCGCCTATGCGCTGTTCGGCCTGCCCAGCAACCTGATGCTGGAACGGATCGGCCCGCGCCGCTGGATCGCCTGCCTGATGCTGGTCTGGGGCTGTCTCTCCACCGCCATGCTGCTGGTGGAGACCGCACGCGGCTTCTACCTGCTGCGCTTTCTTCTGGGGGTCGCCGAGGCCGGCTTCTTCCCCGGTATCCTGGTCTACCTGAACCGTTGGTTCCCGGCGCGCCGACGCGGGCAGATCACCGCCCTGTTCGCCATCGCCGTGCCCATGGCCGGGGTGATCGGCGGACCGCTTTCGGGCTGGATCCTAGAAGGCTTCCATGACGCCCTCGGACTGCGCGGCTGGCAGTGGATGTTCCTGATCGAAGGCCTGCCGGTTGTGTTGCTCGGCGTGGTGGTCTGGTGCTCGCTGCCGGAAAGCTTCGAACGGGTGACGTGGCTCAGCGACGAACAGAAGCACCTGCTGCGCGAGGAACTGGCCGGCGAGGAGCAGCGCAAGACCATCACCTCCTTCTCCGGCATCTTCAGCAATCCGCAGGTGTGGCTGCTGGTGGCGATCTATTTCGCGGTGATGCTGGCGGTGAACACCATCGCGTTCTGGATGCCGAGCCTGATCCACGGCGCCGGCATCGCCCAGGACAGCCGCATCGGCATGCTCAGCGCGGTGCCCTATCTCGCCGGCTGCGCCTTCATGATCTTCATCGGCCGTTCCTCCGACCGCCTGCGCGAGCGCCGCTGGCACCTGGGCATTCCGTTGCTGATGGCCGCCGCCGGGCTCAGCCTGGCGGCCCTGGCGCCGACCAGCGCCTGGCTGGTGATGGGCGGCCTGGTGATCGCCGGGATGGGCGCCAGCGCCGCCCTGCCGATGTTCTGGCAATTGCCGCCGGCCTTCCTTTCCAGCGCCACCCTGGCCGCCGGAATCGCCCTGATCAGTTCCTTCGGCAGCATCGCCGCCTTCCTCGCGCCCTACCTGATCGGCTGGATGCGCGACACCACCCAGAGCGCCAGCCTGGCCCTGTACCTGCTGGCCATCCTCATCGCCCTCGGCGCCGGCCTGGTCCTGCGGACCCCCGCCGCCGTGGTCAACCCACGCTGAACCGAGAGACCCCGACCATGCTCGATCCCCGCCTGATCCAGGAAGCCGCCAACCGCCTCGACGCCGCCGAACGCTCGCGCCAGCAGGTAAGGCAGTTCTCCCTCGACTACCCGGACATCGCCATCGAGGACGCCTACGCCATCCAGCGCGCCTGGGTCGAGCGCAAGATCGCCGACGGGCGCGTACTCAAGGGCCACAAGATCGGCCTGACCTCGCGCGCCATGCAGGTCTCGTCGAACATCAGCGAGCCGGACTACGGCGCCTTGCTCGACGACATGTTCTTCGAGGAAGGCAGCGACATCCCCTTCCAGCGCTTCATCGTGCCGCGGGTCGAGGTGGAGCTGGCGTTCATCCTCGGCAAGCCGCTGAAGGGACCGGGCTGCACCCTGTTCGACGTGCTCGAGGCCACCGAGTGGGTGATCCCGGCGCTGGAAATCATCGATGCGCGCATCCAGCAGGTCGACCCGCAAACGAAAGTCACGCGCAAGGTCTTCGACACCATCTCCGACAACGCCGCCAACGCCGGCGTGGTGATGGGCGGCCGGGCCGTGCGGCCAGGCGATATCGACCTGCGGCGGGTACCGGCGATCCTCTACCGCAATGGCGTGATCGAGGAGTCTGGCGTCTCCGCCGCGGTGCTCAACCACCCGGCCAAGGGCGTCGCCTGGCTGGCCAACAAGCTGGCGCCCTACGGCGTCTGCCTGGAGGCCGGCCAGGTGATCCTCGGCGGCTCCTTCACCCGCCCGGTGGCGGCCGCGCCGGGGGACACCTTCCACGTCGACTACGATCTGCTCGGCAGTATCTCCTGCCGTTTCGTCTGAGGAGGCATTTCCATGGACCTGCCCGTCAATCGCTTCAAGCAACGCCTGCGCAGCGGCGAGGCGCAGATCGGCCTGTGGCTCGGCCTGGCCGATCCCTACTGCGCGGAGCTGGCCGCCAACGCCGGCTTCGACTGGCTGCTGCTGGACGGCGAGCACGCGCCCAACGACCTGCGCAGCCTGCTCGGCCAGTTGCAGGCGCTGGCGCCCTACCCCGGCCAGCCGGTGATTCGCCCGGTGCAGGGCGACACCGCGCTGATCAAGCAATTGCTCGACATCGGCGCACAGACCCTGCTGGTACCGATGGTCGACAGCGCCGCCCAGGCCGAAGGCCTGGTGCGCGCCGTGCGCTATCCGCCGGCGGGCGTGCGCGGGGTCGGCAGTGCGCTGGCCCGGGCTTCGCGCTGGAACAGCGTGGCGGAATACCTGGACCACGCCGACGAGCAGATGTGCCTGCTGGTCCAGGTGGAAAACCTGGAGGGCCTGGCCAACCTCGACGCGATCGCCGCTGTCGAGGGTGTCGACGGCGTGTTCATCGGTCCGGCCGACCTCAGCGCAGCCATGGGCCATCGCGGCAATCCCGGCCATCCCGAGGTGCAGGCGGCCATCGAGGACGCCATCCGCCGCATCCGCGCGGCCGGCAAGGCCGCCGGCATCCTCTCCGCCGACGAGGCGCTGGCGCGGCGCTACCTGGAGCTGGGCTGCGCGTTCGTCGCGGTGGGCGTGGACACCAGCCTGCTGATGCGTTCGCTGCGCGAGCTGGCGGGGCGCTTCAAGGGCGGCGCGCCGGCGCCGTCCGTCAGTTCCTCGGTCTACGGCTGAGGGGCGCGCCTCGCTCCCGCTGCGGGAGAGGGGCCAGGTCGGCGTTGCGGCAGGTATCGGCGTCGGTCCGGGGGCGTATGCCTAGCGTCGGCGGAACAACGGTCGCGGCTCAATCGCCGAGCGTCCGTAGAGCACGCTCAAACCCGCCAGCCCCTTGAGCGCGTCCACGACGTTCTTGTCCTCGCGCACCGCGAAGGCATCGAAGCCGCACTGGCGCATATGGCTGAGCTGGTCGCGCAACACGTCGCCCACTGCGCGCAACTCGCCGCTCCAGCCCAGGCGCACGCGCAGCAGGTAGGCCAGGCTGTAGCCACGACCGTCGCGGAAGCTGGGGAAGTCGACGGCGATCAGCGGCAGCTCGGCGAAGTGCGGCAGCAAGGCCTCCACCTCATCGTCCGGCGCCAGCCAGGGCGCGGCGGCCCCGGCCTCGCCGCGGTGCTCCAGCCAGGCCGCCAGAGGCAGCAGCAACGGCCCCGGCGGCAACGCGTCGGGCAACTCGCGCAGGAGTTGCCAGGGATCGTCGCGGCAGACCTCGGCGACGCCATCGCGCAAACGGATCAGGTTGTTCATGCCGGTTCCTCCATCCTGGCGTAGACCCGGGCCTTGAACGGCTCCAGGCCGACCCGGTTGAAGGTGTCGATGAAACGTTCCGGGCCGACCCGCAGGTCGGTGAAGGTTTCGACGATCCGTTCGATCACCGCCGGCACCTCGGCGGCGCTGAACGATGGCCCGATCACCTTGCCCAGCGCGCTGTCCTTGCCCTGGGCGCCGCCGAGGGTGACCTGGTACCACTCGCTGCCGTTCTTGTCGACGCCGAGGATGCCGATGTTGCCGATGTGGTGGTGGCCGCAGGCGTTCATGCAGCCGGAGATGTTCAGGCTCAGCTCGCCGATGTCGTGCAGGTGGTCGAGGTCCTCGAAGCGCTGCTGGATGCCCTGGGCGATGGGGATCGACTTGGCGTTGGCCAGCGCGCAGTAGTCGCCGCCGGGACAGGCGATGATGTCGCTGAGCAGGCCCTGGTTAGGCGTGCCGAGGCCGGCTGCGCAGGCCTCGCGCCACAGCGCGTGGAGGTTCTCCAGGCGCACGTCGGGGAGCACCAGGTTCTGTTCGTGGGCCACGCGGATCTCGCCGAAACCGTAGCGCTCGGCCCAGTCGGCGACGCGTTCCATCTGCTCCGCGGTGACGTCGCCCGGCGGCGCGCTGGCGCCGGGCTTGGTCGACAGCACCACCGAGGCGTAGCCCGGCACCTTGTGCGCCTGGACGTTGCGCGAGGCCCAGCGGGCGAAGGCCGGATCGACCGCACGGGCGCTGCCGTAGGCCAGCTCGCCGCCGGCCGGCGGCAGGTAGCGCGGCAATACGAAGCGCTCGGCGACCCGCTGGCACTCCTCGGCAGTCAGTTGTGCCGGGCCGTCGCGCAGGTGCTGCCACTCTTCCTCCACCTCGCGGGCGAAAGCCTCGATGCCCAGCGCCTTGACCAGGATCTTGATCCGCGCCTTGTACTTGTTGTCGCGCCGGCCGTAGCGGTTGTAGACCCGCAGGATCGCCTCGACGTAGGACAACAGGTGCTGCCAGGGCAGGTCGTCGCGGATCACCTGGCCGAGCATCGGCGTGCGTCCCAGGCCGCCGCCGACCAGGACCCGCAGGCGCAACTCGCCGGCGTCGGGGTGGCGGTAAAGGTACAGGCCGATGTCGTGCATCTGCACCGCGGCGCGGTCTTCCACCGCCGAACTGAGGGCGATCTTGAACTTGCGCGGGAGGAACAGGAACTCCGGGTTCACCGTCGACCACTGGCGCAGGATCTCGGCCAGCGGCCGGGGGTCGGTCCATTCGTCCGCGGCGACCCCGGCGAAGGCTTCGGTGGTGATGTTGCGCACGCAGTTGCCGGAGGTCTGGATCGCATGCATCTGCGCGCCGGCGAGGTGTTCGAGGATATCGCCGACCTGCTCCAGTTCGATCCAGTTGAACTGGATGTTCTGCCGCGTGGTGAAGTGCCCGTAGCCGCGGTCGTAGTGCCGGGCGACGTGCGCCAAGGCGCGCAGTTGCGGCGACGAGAGGGTGCCGTAGGGAATCGCCACGCGCAGCATGTAGGCGTGCTTCTGCAGGTACAGGCCGTTCTGCAGGCGCAGCGGGAGGAACTCCTCCTCGCTCAGTTCGCCGTCGAGGCGGCGGGCGATCTGGTCGCGGAACTGCGCCACCCGCTCGCTCACCAGCGCCTGGTCGTATTCGTCGTACTGGTACATCGCAAAGCCCTCATCGACAGGGTTTCTCCACCGATGACGGGCAGGGTGCGTGGCGAAGAAACCGGGGACCGGCTGCGCCCCTGTTTCTGGCGACAGGATGGGCCGGTGTTCACTGGCACCCACTATCGCCCGCGTACAGACAGCGAAACAGCGGCAGATTCCGCCGAAAAAAACACATCAGATGGCCGACGGCGGCGAATTCGTGCCGCCTGCGACCGGTTGCCACGGGGCGCATATCTGTACTGCCCGAGGTCACCCGGCAACCCGCGGCAATGCTGGGCCGCTGCTTTCCGGAGGCATCTGATACGGTTTTTCCCGCTCGATCTGCCGCTGTTTCGCCCATCAGCCGGTTCCTATAGTCGCAACCGCCTCTCCAGCCTGATGGGCCTACGAAAAATGAGCGAAAGAATTCCCGCGATCCAGGTCGAGCCCGCCGCACCGGCCGCTCCGTCGAAACAGCCGCCCGCGCCCGGCAAGCTGCCGTCGGCGGTGAACGGCCCGATCTACACCCGCAGCTTCACCGGTCTGTTCCGCAACTTCCGCCGCCTCGGCGGCGGCCTGCTGTTCCTGCTGTTCTTCGGCACCCTGTGGCTGAACTGGAACGGCCGCCAGGCGGTGCTCTGGGACCTGCCCGAACGCAAGTTCTACATTTTCGGCGCGACCTTCTGGCCGCAGGACTTCATCCTGCTCTCGGCGCTGCTGATCATCGCCGCCTTCGGCCTGTTCTTCATCACCGTGTTCGCC
>NZ_KV828496.1:114707-118344 GCF_001836405.1 Pseudomonas sp. HMSC057H01
GCGTCTGGTGCGGCTATACCTGCCCGCAGAGCGTGTGGACCTGGGTGTTCATGTGGTGCGAGAAGGTCACCGAGGGCGACCGCAATGCGCGGATCAAGCTCGACCAGGGTCCGGCGAGCGCCGCCAAGCTCTTGCGCAAAACGGCCAAGCACGCGCTGTGGCTGGGTGTGAGCCTGGTCACGGCGATCACCTTCATCGGCTACTTCACTCCGGTGCGGCCGCTGGTGGCCGACCTGTTCAGCTTCCAGCTGGACCTGGAAAGCCTGTTCTGGGTGCTGTTCTTCACCGCCGCCACCTATGTCAACGCCGGCTGGCTGCGCGAGCAGGTGTGCATCCACATGTGCCCCTACTCGCGCTTCCAGAGCGTGATGTTCGACAAGGACACCCTGATCGTGTCCTACGATGCCGCCCGCGGCGAGTCCCGCGGCGCCCGCAAGAAAGGCAGCGATCCGCGCGCCCAGGGGCTCGGCGACTGCATCGACTGCCAGCAGTGCGTGCAGGTCTGCCCCACCGGCATCGACATCCGCGACGGCCTGCAGATCGCCTGCATCGGCTGCGCCGCCTGCGTCGACGCCTGCGACTCGATCATGGACAAGATGGGCTATGAACGCGGCCTGGTGCGCTACACCTCGGAACGCGCCCTGGAAGGTGGCCAGACCCGCTTCCTGCGTCCACGCCTGGTCGGCTACGCGGCGGTGATGCTGGCGATGATCGGCGCCTTCGTCGTCGCCCTGGATGCCCGCCCGCTGGCCTCGCTGGACGTGACCCGCGACCGTGGGCTGTTCCGCGAGAACGCCGCCGGGCAGATCGAGAACATCTACACCCTCAAGGTCATCAACAAGACCCAGCAGCCGCAGCGCTATCGCCTGCAACTCGACGACGCGCCGGAGTTCCGCCTGCAGGGCGAGCACACCCTGAGCCTGAAGCCCGGCGAGATCCTCGACTTCCCGGTGTCGGTGGCCTCTACCGCCGAACGCGCCAGGGCCGGCTCGCAACCGCTGGCGTTCAGCCTGCGCGGCATCGACGACCCGAGCCTGGCGGTCGGCAGCACCAGCACCTTCGTTTCGCCGGCGCGCTGAGGAGGCCGCGATGAGGCATGACAACACGGTCCCGGCGCGCATAGAGTGGGCGCCAGCGGCCGTGCCCACGGCCAGCCAGGACAGCGGCCAGGACAAGATGAAGCGCTACGAGAAATTCGCCGACGAGATTGCCGAGCTGATCCGCACCGGCGTCCTCGCCCCCGGGCAGAAGGTGCCCTCGGTACGGCACGCCAGTCGTACCTACGGGGTCAGCGCTTCCACCGTGTTCCAGGCCTACTACCTGCTGGAAAGCCGTGGGCTGATCATGGCCCGCGCACGCTCCGGCTACTTCGTCTGCCAGCACGTGCAGCGGCCGCTGCCGGAACCGGAGATCAGCCCGCGCCAGGCCGACGCCACCGAGGTCGACGTCAGCGAGCTGGTGTTCTCCGTACTCAGTTCGATCAAGGACCCGGACACCGTGCCCTTCGGCTCGGCGTTTCCCAGTCCGCAACTGTTTCCCCTGCCGCGCCTGGCGCGCTCGATGGCCCACGCGGTGCGCGACATGGACCCGCAGTCGGTGGTCGCCGACATGACGCCGGGCAACCATGGCCTGCGCCGGCAGATCGCCCTGCGCTACATGGTCGGCGGCCTGCTGCTGCCGGTGGAAGAACTGGTCATCAGCAACGGCGCGCTGGAGGCACTCAACCTCTGCCTGCAGGTGGTCACCCGTCCCGGCGACCTGGTGGCCATCGAGGCGCCGGCGTTCTACGCCACCCTGCAGGTGCTGGAACGGTTGAAGCTGAAGGCGGTGGAAATCCCCGTGCATCCGCGTGAAGGCATCGACCTGGAAGTGCTCGCCGACAGCCTGGAGCGCCTGCCGATCAAGGCCTGCTGGTTCATGAGCAACTTCCAGAACCCGATGGGCGCGAGCATGGACGACGAGAAGAAACGCGCCCTCGCCGAGCTGCTGGCGCGCCACCAGGTGCCGATGATCGAGGACGACGTGTACGCCGAACTGTACTTCGGCCAGCAGGCGCCGAAACCGGTCAAGGCCTACGACCAGGAAGGCCTGGTGATGCACTGCAGTTCCTTCTCCAAGAGCCTGGCGCCGGGCTACCGGGTCGGCTGGGTGGCCGGCGGACGCTACGCCGAGCAGATCGAGCGACTGAAGCTGATGACCAGCCTGTCGGCGTCGATCCCGGCCCAGGCGGCCATCGCCGACTATCTCCAGCACGGCGGCTACGACCGCCACCTGCGCAAGCTGCGCTACGCCCTGGAGACCCAGCAGAACGCCATGCTCGCGGCGGTGGCGCGTTACTTCCCCGAGCAGACCCGGGTCAGCCGTCCCAGCGGCGGCTACTTCCTCTGGCTGGAGTTGCCCGAGGCGGTCGACTCGCTGCGCCTGTTCCAACTGGCCCTGGCCCAGGGCATCAGCCTCGCCCCGGGGCCGATCTTCTCCGCCACCCGCCGCTTCGCCCATTGCGCCCGGCTCAACTACGGGCACCCGTGGAGCGCGCGGCAGGAGAAGGCGATGGAGACACTCGGGCGGATCGCCCAGTCGCTGGCGGGATGACGCCCCGCACACGGAAAGCCACCCCGGCGTAGGGCGGATAACCGCGCGCGGTCATCCGCCATGATCGGCTCGCGTCCCCCATCCCGGTATGCGCCGCCGCCCTGCACGAACGCCTTCCCCCGCCCCATCTGATACCCAAATTCCATATCGACCTGAAGCTGTTTTACCCCCGCCCCAGCCCTTAGATTGCAGGCTCCGGCCGGCGCCCCGTCTCCCCCCTCGACGGCGGTCGCCGGCTGTTCATTTCTTTCGGGACTGTACAGATGAACAAAGCAACGACGGAACCTGCCTACAACTACAAGGTGGTTCGCCAGTTCGCCATCATGACCGTGGTATGGGGCGTGATCGGCATGGGGTTGGGCGTACTGATCGCCTCGCAACTGGTCTGGCCCCAGATGAACTTCGACCTGCCCTGGACCAGCTTCGGCCGCCTGCGGCCGCTGCATACCAACCTGGTGATCTTCGCCTTCGGCGGCTGCGCGCTGTTCGCCACCAGCTACTACACGGTGCAGCGTACCTGCCAGGTGCGACTGTTCTCCGACACCCTGGCCGCCTTCACCTTCTGGGGCTGGCAGGCGGTGGCGGTGATCCTGCTGGTCAGCCTGCCGCTGGGCAACACCACCACCAAGGAATACGCCGAGATCGAGTTCACCGGCGCGATCTGGCTGGCGATCGTCTGGGTCGCCTACGCGGTGGTGTTCTTCGGCACCCTGATCAAGCGCAAGGTCAAGCACATCTATGTCGGCAACTGGTTCTTCGGCTCGTTCATCCTGACCACCGCGATGCTGCACATCGTCAACCACATGTCGCTGCCGGTGAGCTGGTTCAAGTCCTACTCGATGTACTCCGGCGCCACCGATGCCATGGTCCAGTGGTGGTACGGGCACAACGCCGTAGGCTTCTTCCTGACCACCGGCTTCCTCGGCATGATGTACTACTTCGTGCCCAAGCAAGCCGGGCGCCCGGTCTACTCCTACCGGCTGTCCATCGTCCACTTCTGGGCGCTGATCACCCTGTACATCTGGGCCGGCCCGCACCACCTGCA
>NZ_KV828497.1:0-3670 GCF_001836405.1 Pseudomonas sp. HMSC057H01
GGTGGTCAGGTTGCCGTTGTTGTCGCGTTTGCTGGTGAGCAGTCCGCGTTCGTCGTAGGTGAAGGTGGAATTGCTGCTGGGGCAGTTGGGAGAGGGTTCGCCTTCGATGGCGACGATGCGTCTGCTGCCATTGACTACTTGGAAATAATAGATGGCCTGCTTGCCGTATTCGTTGGTGACCCGCGTGGAGTAACCGCCGTGGTGGCTGAGACTGATCTTTTCCGCCCCAGTGGCGTGCTCGCTGGAGATTGCCCGGCCCTGATTGTCGTAGTGCCATGAGGCATAGCGCACGCCGCGTTCGTCGGTAATACCGGTGAGCAGGCTGCCGTTGCGACTGTCCTCGTAGTGATAGCGACGCGTCAGCGAGCCTTCTCCGTTGCTACGGGTAACTGCTGTCAGGCGGCGGCTGTCATAGCTGTAGGTCACCTGGCCGTCGGGTGTACGCAGACTGGTCGGCTGGTGTTTGCCGTCCTCGGAGAAGGTGAGCCGGTTGCCAGCCTCGTCGTCGACGTTGATTCCGTTGGCTGTATAGGCGAGGTAGCGAGTGCCTAAGGCGGTGGTCGTTTGCCTAAGCAGTCTTCCGTCGTTGTCGAAGACCAGTCGCTCGTTGTCAGCGGACAGATATTCCCAGCCGTTTCCCTTCTTTTCCAGCAGGCCCTGGTCGGGATTGCGTGGGACGAAGTTACTACCTGAAAGGGTGAAGACCAATTCCCGACCATGATGCAGGGCCACTGTGACGACGCTATCGGAAGTGAGGCGCAGGCTACTGGAAAAGTTGTGGCGCCAAAGCCCGTCTGTGCTGTTGTAGCTGCGTTGGAAAGCCAGGGCCGGGGTGCTGGTGGAGATATAGTCGGTTTCCAGCTGGAACTTGTTGCCCGAGGCAATATCGATGGGGTTGCCGACGCAGGAGTTTTCCTTCGGCGGGCCCTTGTCGTCGGGTAGTGGGCAGGCGATCTGGACGGATGCGGGAGCCGAAGGGTCGGGTGGGCAGTTGCTCTTGTTCGGGTCCAGGCATTGGCCGATGGTTGGGTCGTATTGGGTACCTGTTTGGCAGGAGTCGCCAACTCGATAGATGGGATAGTTCAGATCTACGTATGTAACGCCAAGTTCGTTTTCATAAGGAGGTCGTCGGCACTGGGCTACAAGTTGTCCTGTAACGGTTGGTTCTAGGAAAACGAACCACCATGGCGACCCCGCCTTACCAACAGACCACGCACAGTAAGCGGCAGGGCTAGGAAAGCGAAAGTCGGAGGTAAACGCATTAGACCAGTAATACTCTGTGGCACTTGCACTGCCCGATATAAAGAGGGCGACCAGGACTGCCTGATGGGAGAGGGATATCTTCGGCTCCTTGCGCCGTGAGTTCTGTAAGCAGAATGGAGTAGGGTGTGTGCATGGCTCGTTGCCAGAGGAGTGGGAAATAGCTGTCACAGACGAAGCTCCCGCAAATCCTTCAGATTAAGTCTCATGTAAAAATTCGTTCCGTTTTGCGATGTGATAGCCGAAATCTGGTGCGGCTCGCTTCGTTCATCAGTTCCCTATCACCGTCTCACCTACTTTGTTACCGTCGCCGTCATACCAGTAATGCGTACTGCGGCCCGCCTCTTCGAGCCGCACTGGAAGTGCCAGTCTCGGGTGCCAGTCGGTGGCGATAGTGCGAGCCTGGGCAGTGCCGGCGGCCTCGGTGCGTAGGATTTCCAGGCCGCGCTCGTTGTATTCGTAGGTGGTCAGGTTGCCCTGGTTGTCGCGGCGGGTCTTGAGCAGGCCGCGTTCGTCATAGGTAAAGGTGGAATTGCTGCTGGGGCAGTTGGGAGAGGGTTGCCCTTCGATGGCGACGATGTGTTTGCTACCGCGGATCACCTGGAAGCGGTAGGTAGCCTGCTTGCCGTATTCGTTGGTGACAGTGGTGGAGCCATCGAAGTTGTAGGCGAGGCTGACCTTCTCCGCGCCGTTGGCGTGTTCGCTGGACACAGCTCGGCCCTTTTCGTCGTAGCGCCAGGTGGCGAAGCGCACGCCGCGGTTGTCGGTGATGCCGGTGAGTAGCCGCGGGTTGCGCGGGTCTTCATAGTGGTAACGCTGCTCACTGGCCTGGCCGGCGGCGTCGCGGGCGACCCGGATCAGGTGTCCGCCTTCATAGTTGTAGAGCACTGCCAGGCCTGGAGCGGTGAGGCGCAGTGGTTGTTGGCGGTCATCCTCGGCGAAGCTGAAGGTGCCGGGGTAGCGGTTGTGGGAAACGCGAACCTGCCCTCCCTCCCTGGCCAGACGCAGCTTTTCGCTGGCTTGGACCAGTTCGACGAGCGCGCCGGCTTCGTCGAAATCCAGGCGCAGGCCGCTCGGTTCGTCGTAGCGCCAGCCGCCATCGATCTTCTCCAATCGGCCGAGGTTATCGGCCTGGGAGGTGATGCGGTCGTACAGGCGGATGAAGTCGAGGGTCCGACCGTCCTCCCGGTGCAGGGTGACCATATGGCTCTGTAGGGTGAGGCGGGCGCTTAGGTTGTGGGTCCAGAGTCCGTTGCTGCTGTTGTAGTGACGAGTGAAGCGGAGCAGGGGAGCGATGGCCGGGCCGGCGTAGTCGGTTTCGCTCTGGTACTTGTTGCCGGTGGCGATGTTGATCGGATTACCGGCGGACAGTGACGGCGGCGAGCAGTCAGGCCCGTGGTTGGGCGGGCCATTGGGGGAAAGGCAGGCGCCGGTGTTGGCATCGTATTCCTGGTGGTCCGTGCAGCCGTCGCCCCATCTGACGATTGAATACCAGGAAGGAGGAAGCGCTCCTCCCCCGTTTGGGTATGGAGGGTGTTTTATTAGGCACTCCCCGTAACCACCTTTTACCCGTATGGCAAGAACTGTCCCGGCATAGTAGGTGTCCGACCATCTCAAAATACGGCTGGCGGTATATTCGCAGGCAAGTTGAGCCGACCTGAGATGCGGGTCGAAATAGCTCGCTGCCCACCAAAAAGGCTCGGCCTCAACCACTTGGTTAAGCGATGCTGATAGCAGGACCGCTACAAAGAATTTCCTTTTCATTTCCCACCACATTCCAATCCGTGAAATATCCGGCCCTCGCGCAGTCCGCGAGTTATCTACCCCCTAACCCATAGACCAGATGAACATCCTCCGGCTCCAACCGATACAACTCCTCATCCGGTTCCATGCACAGCCGGCATCCGAGTCTCGTATAAAAATCCACCGTGTTCTGCGACGGCGTAGCCGAAACGTAGAGCGCGCTGGCGCCGAGGTGGCGGGCCTGGGTGGCGGCGAGGTGGAAGAGGTGGGCGCCGAGGCTGCGGCGGCGGTAGGCGTGGCTGAGGTGGAGAAACTTCAGTTGCAGCCAGTCGCGCTCGGGGCCGAGGCGGCGCGGGTCGAGGACTACCGCGCCGATCAGGTGGCCCTGGTCGAACAGGCCGAGGAACCAGCCGCCGCGGTCGAAGCAGTCGAGCAGGATCGGCGTGTAGTGCTCGGCCTCGCCCTCCGGCCAGCCGCGCATGTCGTAGAACTCGGGGCGCAGCACCAGTTGGCCGGCCTCGACGGAATACAGGTGCTCGATCACTTCGCTGCGGTCGATCTCCCAGACCAGGGGGATTTCGTCGCGGCGCAGCAGGCGTTCTTCGGTCATCGTGGTTTCCTTGCGCTAAGGCCGTACATCAGCGGCAGGCGCGGACGATCGGCGGGG
>NZ_KV828497.1:3770-15932 GCF_001836405.1 Pseudomonas sp. HMSC057H01
GGCGGCAGCATGCGTCCGCCGCCGCCGTCGCGCATGCCGTCGAAGCCGGCCCAGCCGTTGGCGTAGGGGTATTCCTCCAGCCGTTCGAGTTGCAGGCCGGCGCCGAGCAGGGCGCCGATCACATCGGCCAGGCCCCACTGGAACTCGTAGCTGGGATGAGGGTTGCTGAAGTTCTCGACGCCGGCGCGGTAGCCGGAGGGCGCCAGGCTGGCGCCGGACTCGGCGACATAGTCGCTGACGCCGCTCTCGGCGATCGGCTCGCGGCTGAAGTAGTCGTAGGCCGGTTGCCAGTGTGGGTCGAAGTACAGGGCGAAAGGGTGGAACTCCACCAGGACGAAGCGCCCGCCGGGAACCAGTACCTGGGCGATGCCGTCGGCCCAGCGCTTGAGGTCGGAGAGCCAGACCAGCGTGCCGTAGGAGGCGAAGACCCGTTCGAAGCGTTCGCCGCGGGTGGCGGCGACGGGCAGCCAGCGGAGGATGTCGTCGCGCTGGAAGTCGGCGGCGATGCCGCTGTCGCGGGACAGCTGGCGGGCGAAGTCGATGGCGCTGTCGGCGATGTCGACCCCGGTGACGCGGGCGCCAAGGCGCGCCAGGCTCAGGCTGTCCTGTCCGGCGTTGCATTGCAGATGCAGCAGGCGCAGGCCGTCGAGATGGCCGAGCAGTTGCAGTTCCTCGGGATAGAGCGTGGAACCGCCGTTGCGGAAGAAGGCGGCCTGGTCGGCCTTGTGGCTGTTGTGCGCCCGGGTGGCGGCGTTCCACGACAGCCGGTTGGCCTCGTGCAGGTCGGATCGCATGGTTCGACTCCTTCCCTGGAGTGCGCCACCGCGCGGATGGCGGGTCCGGGGGATTACATGTCCTTGATGCTGCGCACCTGGTCCTTGTTGACGCGGGTGCGCTTGCCGTCCAGTTGCTCCAGTTCGTAGAAGCCGGAACTACGATCATAGCGCGGGGTATCCACCGCCTGGATCTCGCGGCCATCGTTGAGGGTGACGATGGTCGGGGTGGAGCAGCCGGCCAGGACGGCGAATGCGGACGAGAGCAACAGGGCGGGCAGCAGACGGGAGGTCATCGGAATTTTCCTTCGGACGGTTTTCGAGGCGGCGGATTCTACTCCAGTCGCGGCGCAACCGCTCTAGCCTGGATCACAGCGGCAAATTTCCGCTGCGATCGTACGTCTCTTCCGGTGAGCCGCCCGGATGGCGGCGCCTATTCGAAGGGAGATTCCATGTCTGCCGTTTCCACCTCGTTGTTGCTTTTCCTCAACCTGCTGACCCCGGCCCAGGCCGCCCAGCCCGTGCCGCTGGCCGATGGCCGCATCGAGATCGCTGCCGGCGAGAGCCGCCAGCGCTACCTCGACCTTGCCCCCGGCGAGTTGCAGTTGCTCGACCTGGAGGTCGACCGCGGCCGCGTCCGCCTGCGCGCCACCACGCCCGACGGCAAGGCGTTGCGCGCGACGGAGCTGGCCGGACGCCAGTCGCTCGGCCTGCAGGCCGGCGAGCGCCAGGGCCTGCGCCTGACCTTCAGCGCCGACGAAGACACCGCACTGACCCTGACCCCCACCCAGCGCCTCACCCCGCAGACCCCGGCGCTTGATTCGCCGGCGCCGCAGAGCCCGACCCTGCAACGCCTGCAGGCGGAGCTTGCGGAAAAGCGCCCCGGCGCGCTGAAGGCGTTCTGGAAGCAGGTGGCGAAGCAGGGCACGCCGCTGGTGGAGCCGCTGGATGCCGAACGTGTGCTGGTCACCTTCCTCTGGCGCCAGCAGCGTCCCGGCGACGTGCGCCTGCTGTGGCCGACCCCGGAGGTCAACACCCGCCGCTTCGAGGCCCTGGCCGGCAGCGACATACGCTACCTGAGCCTGCCGCTGCGCCGCGACGCGCGGGTTTCCTACCAGCTCAGCGCCGACCTGCCGGATCTGCAACAGGCCGATCGCGGCACCTTGCGCCTGGCGTTGCAGGCGGCGGCACGGCCGGACCCGCTGAGCCGCACGCCGTGGCTCAACAGCCGCGCGCTGCCGCGGGCCGAGCAGGCCTCGCTGGTGCAGCTCGGCGGCGCCCCTGCCGAGACCTGGGACCAGCCGCGCAAGGACGTGCCGCGCGGCAAGGTGGAGCGCCTCGGCTATAGCAGCCAGGCCCTGGCCAACCAGCGCCAGCTGACGCTCTACACGCCGCCGGGCTACGACCCAGAGGGCCAGCGCTATCCGCTGCTGGTGCTGTTCGACGAGGACCACTACGCGCGCGACGTACCGACCCCGACCATCCTCGACAACCTGATCGCCGCCGGGCGTATCCGCCCGACCCTGGCGGTGATTGTCGGCAATGTCGACGCCAGCAGCCGGGGCCGCGAGCTGCCCTGCAACGAGGCCTTCGCCGACATGCTCGCCCACGAGCTGCTGCCCTGGTTGCAGCAGCGCTATGCATTGAGCGAGGAGCCTGCCGATCGCGTGCTTTCCGGTTCCAGCTACGGCGGGCTGGCCTCGGGCTGCATCGCCTACCGTTACCCGGAACGCTTCGGCAAGGTGCTGAGCCTGTCCGGCTCGTTCTGGTGGGGGCCGGACGAGCAGCAGCCGCAGTGGCTGGTACGGCAGTTCGCCGCTGGCGAGCGTTTGCCGCTGGCGTTCTTCCTCAGTTCCGGCCTGCTCGAGGAGCCCGAGGCGGACGGCATTCTCGGCAGCAACCGCAGCCTGCGCGCGGCGCTGCAAGGCAAGGGCTACCCGCTGCACTACCGCGAGTTCCCCGGCGGTCACGACTACGCGGCGTGGAGCCTGGAGCTTGCCGAAGGGTTGCAGGCCTTGTTGCCGGCGCATTGAGCCGGCTGGCTGGCGTGGGGCGGATAGCCGCTTGCGGTTATCCGCCGTGCTGCGGCCTGGAGGTGGGGGAAGGCTGTCCGGAGCGTATTCGCAATGCCCACCGCGTTGCGGAATCGGAAAAAATCGTCCAGGGCCATTTGCCAGCGTCGGCGGATAGGGGACAATCGGCGTTCGCCTCAATCGAACGACAAGGATGTTCTCGATGCGCCGACTCTTGCGCCCGGTATTCTGCGCCGCGCTCTTCTGCCTGTACCCAGCGCTGGTCCAGGCTGCCGCCGAAAGCGAAATCCTCGGCCTGTTCCAGCGCTGGCAGGCCGCCCACGGGCAGCGCAGCGGCAAGGCCCTGGAAGGGGTCTATGCGCCGCGCCTGGACTACTATGGCCGCGCGCAGACGCGCGAGCGCACCCTCTCCGCCAAGCAGGCCTTCTTCGCCCGCCATCCCGACTTCGAGCAGCGCATCGTCGCTGCGCCGCAGATCGTGCCGGGCGACCAGGAAGGCCGCTACGAGGTGCGCTTCGTCAAGCAGGTACGCCTCGACGGACGCCTGCGCAACTATCCGGGGCTGCTCCTGGCCGAGCGCGCCGGGCCGGGCGATACCTGGCGCTTCGTCGGCGAGAGCGACGAGATCACCCGCTACGCCGTCGACCCGCGGTACACCCCGCTGGCTCGCGGCCGCTTCGCCGGTACCGAAGCGGATTTCGCCTGGGTAGTGGCCCACGCGCCGAACAGCGCCGCCTTGTGCGACGAATACGAGGATTGCCGCTGCGACCTCTGGAGCGCCGACGCGCGCGTCCCGCCCAAGCCGCTGGGCAGTTGCACCGGCGCGGTGCTCAGCGTCCTCGGCGGCCTCGACGACAGCGGCCGCGAGCGCCTGCAACTGCTGCGTACCTGGTGGACCAGCACCTGGACCAAGTCGTCGCTGCTGGAAATCCGCGATGGCCAGTGGGTGCGGGTGCTGCCGGACATCTCCACCACCTGGGACGATGCCGAGGCCGAGCTGGTGCTGTACAAGGCCGACCCGCAGCAGCCGGGCCGAGTGCTGGTGACCGAAACCGTGATGGACGACGAGGGCGACTGGAGCCACCACACCCGCAGCGAGACGCTGCGCCCCGTACCCTGACGCCGGCCCCTTGGGCTGGGCGGCGCCAGGCCGTACAATCGACGGCTTTATGGCGAGCGTCGCCGCAGTCCAGGTTCCCGCATGCGCATCCACGTCTCCTTCATCGACCGTGTCGGCATCACCCAGGAGGTGCTGGCGCTGCTGGGCGGGCGCAACCTGAACCTGGACGCGGTGGAAATGGTGCCGCCGAACGTCTACATCGACGCGCCGACCCTCAGTCCCGAAGTGCTGGAGGAACTGCGCGCAGCGCTGCTGGGCATCCGTGGCGTGCAGGCGATGACCGTGGTCGACATCCTTCCCGGCCAGCGCCGCCGCTTGCAGCTCGATGCGTTGCTGGCGGCGATGGCCGATCCGGTGCTGGCGGTGGACGGCAAGGGCCTGGTGCTGCTGGCCAACCCGGCCTTCAGCGAGCGCTGCGGACGCGACCCGGCCGGCGAGCGGCTGGCCAGCCTGTTCGACGATGAAACCCTGGAGGATGCGCTGGTCGAGCAGGGCTTCCGCCTGCCGCTGCGCGAAGTGACCTTCATGGGCCAGGCCCTGCTGCTCGATGCCACGCCGATCACCGAAGGGCCGGGCGAGGGCGAGCGGCACCTGGCCGGCGGCCTGTTGACCCTCTACGAACCGAACCGCATCGGCGAGCGCCTGGCTGCCTTGCACCATGACCATGCCGAGGGGTTCGAGATGCTCCTCGGCGATTCCCAGCCGATCCGCACCCTGAAGACCCGTGCGCAGCGCGTGGCGGCGCTCGACGCGCCGCTGCTGATCCACGGCGAGACCGGTACCGGCAAGGAACTGGTGGCGCGCGGCTGTCACGCCCTGAGTGCGCGGCACAACTCGCCGTTCCTGGCGCTGAACTGCGCGGCGTTGCCGGAGAACCTGGCCGAAAGCGAGCTGTTCGGCTACGCCCCCGGCGCCTTCACCGGCGCCCAGCGCGGCGGCAAGCCAGGCCTGCTGGAGCTGGCCCACCAGGGCACGGTGTTCCTCGACGAGATCGGCGAGATGTCCCCCTATCTGCAAGCCAAGCTGCTGCGCTTCCTCAGCGACGGCAGCTTCCGCCGGGTCGGCGGCGACCGCGAGGTGAGGGTCGACGTGCGGATCCTCAGCGCCACCCACCGCAACCTGGAGAAGATGGTCGCCGAGGGCAGCTTCCGCGAGGACCTGTTCTACCGCCTCAACGTGCTCAGCCTGGAAGTCCCGCCGTTGCGAGAGCGCGGCCACGACATCCTGCTGCTGGCGCGGCACTTCATGCAGCAGGCCTGTGCGCAGATCCAGCGCCCGGTGTGTCGGCTGGCGCCGGGCACCTACCCGGCGCTGCTGAGCAACCGCTGGCCGGGCAACGTGCGCCAGTTGCAGAATGTGATCTTCCGCGCCGCTGCGATCTGCGAGAGCAGCCTGGTGGATATCGGCGACCTGGAGATCGCCGGCACCGCCGTGGCGCGGCAGAACGACGGCGAGGTGGGCAGCCTGGAGGAGGCGGTGGAGGGCTTCGAGAAAGCCCTGCTGGAGAAGCTCTACGTCAGCTATCCATCGACCCGCCAGTTGGCGGCGCGCCTGCAAACCTCGCACACCGCCATCGCCCACCGCCTGCGCAAGTACGGCATCGGTCCGCGCGCCTGAAGCGGGCTCAGCCCTCGCTGGAATACACCGGCTTGCCGGCGAACCAGGTCTTCAGCACTTTGGTTTCGCCCAGTTGCGTCTCCGGCACCTCGAACACGTCGCGGTCAAGGACGATGAAGTCCGCCTGCTTGCCCGGCTCCAGGCTGCCGATCCGGCGCTCCAGGCCGATGGTCCGCGCAGCGTTGCGGGTGTAGGCGTAGAACATGGTCTGGCGGTCCAGGCGTTCGCCGGCATTGAGCACGCCCTGCGGGCCCTTGCGGGTCACCGCCTGCTGGATGGCCTTCCACGGCGACAGGCTGGACACTGGCCAGTCGCTGGCCCCGGCGATGGTCGCGCCCTTGCTCAGCAGGGAGTGCGCCGGGTACTGGTAGCGGTAGGCGAAGGCGCTGATGTAGGGCTTCATCAGGTCCACCGTGGTTTCGTCGGCGGCGGCCCAGTACAGCTGCATCGAGGCGATCACGCCGAGCGGCCTGAAGCGCTCGAATTCCTTGGGATTGACCAGTTGCAGGTGGGTGATCGAATGGGCGATGCCGCTGTCGCGGTCGCGCCGCGCCTGCTGCATGCCGTTCAGCGCCTCGCGCACCGCGCGGTCGCCGATGGCGTGGACGTGGACCAGCCAGCCGCGGGCGTCGGCGGCGCTGACCAGTTCGCCGAAGTGCGCCGGGTCGATCAGCAGTTCGCCCGTCTTCCTGCTGTTGCGGTAGGGCTCGAGGAGCGCGGCGGTCTGCGCCGGGTATTCCGGTACGCCGTCGGCGAACACCTTGATTCCCGGCAGGGTCAGGTTGGGGCTGCCGAGGAAGCGCTGGCGCACCTTGTCCAGCACCTCGAGGTCGGCCGGCCGGCTGCGTGGGTTGGCGACCAGGAGGGCGGCGACGTGGGCGCTGAGTTCGCCGCCCTTGGCCAGCCGCTGGTAGACCGGTAGCACGCCGACGGTGTTCTCGTCGGGCCTGAGGCTGAACAGGGCGTCGCCCGGCGAGCCATTGGCGGCCGGGTCCATCCATGCGGTCAGGCCCAGCGAGTTGCTGTAGCGCACCGCGCTGCGTCCGGCTTCTAGCATCTGTTCCGCGCTCGGCGCCGGCAGTACCGCGAGCACCGCGTCGAGACCAGCATCGGCGAGGAAGCCGTTGGGGGTGGCGTCGGCGTCGTGGCCGATGGTGTTGCGCTGTTCCTTGGGCAGGGCGCGGACCCGCGCGGCGTCGATGCCGGCGCGTTTCAGCATGGCGGCGTTGGCCCAGCCGGTGTGGTGGTCGCTGCCGATGAAGGCCAGCGGCTGGTCGGCCCATTCGCCGTGGTCGAAGCGCGCGCGGAAGTCCTTGACCTGGCTCCAGTAGGCGGTATGCATGCCGCTGACATTGAGCATGTCGCCATGTCGCGCCTTGCCGTTGTCGCGCCAGGCGCGCAGGCGCCGTTCCAGTTCGTCGAGGCCGACCTGTTCGTTGCCCATGTCCGCGCCGGCCAGCTCCAGGCCGCCGAACACCGCGTGCGAATGGGTGTCGATCAGGCCGGGCATCAGGCGCTTGCCGCCGAGATCGACGACCTGGCTGTCGCCATCGGCCAGGGCGCGCAGCCCGGCCTCGTCGCCGACCGCGAGGATCCGCCCGTCCTCCACCGCCAGGGCCTCGGCGAAGGGTTGCTGCGGATTGGCGGTGAAGATCCTGGCGTTGACCACCAGCAGGTCGGCGGCGCCGAGGGCGTGCAGGGGGATGGCCAGGCAGGCGCCGGCGAGGAGGGTGGGAATCCGTTGCTTCATGGTGGTTTCCTTTGCTTCTTGGTCTTGTGTAGCGTGGCCCGGGCAAGGCGAGACTAGCCAAAGCGCCGGCCCGGCAGAACCGGGCGCGGCGCACAACACTTGTGCCGGAACGGAAGGAGTCGATGGACAAATTGAATGCCCTGGCGATGTTCGTCGCCACTGCCGAAACCGGTAGCTTCAGCCGTGGCGCCGAGCGCCTGGGCAAGACGCCCTCGGCGCTGACCAAGGCCGTCGCCCACCTGGAAGCGGAACTCGGTGCCCGCCTGTTCGAGCGCACCACCCGCAGCCTGGCGCTGACCGAGGCCGGGCAGATCTACCTGGAGGCGGCCCGCCAGTCCCTGGAAACGCTGCGCACGGCGGGGCAGGAGATCGAACTGCTGGAGTCGGAGTTGCGCGGCGAACTGCGTCTCGCCGCGCCGCCGTCGTTCGCCGCGGCGTTCCTCCAGCAGGCCTGCGCCAGCTTCCTCGAGGCGCATCCGCGGATCAGCCTGCGGGTGGACCTCGACGAAACCTTCCTCGATCTCAGCGAAGGCGGCTACGACCTCGGCCTGCGCGACGGCCCCATCGACCTGCCGGGGCTGGTGGCGCGGCCGCTGGCGCCGAACCAGATCGTGCTTTGCGCCAGCCCCGCCTACCTGGCGCGGCAACCCGCGCCGCAAGGCCCGGAGGACTTCGAGCGGCACGCCTGGCTGGTCTTCCAGCACCCTTCGCTGAACCAGAACTTCTGGTGGATGGAACGCGACGGCGCCCGCCAGCGTATCGACCAGCCGCGCCCGCGACTGGCCAGCGACAACTACGACTTCCTGCTCGCCCACCTGCTGGCCGGGCTGGGCCTGCAGTTCTGTCCGCAGTGGAGTGTCGCGCCGCTGCTCGGCGAAGGGCGGTTGGTGCGCCTGCTCGGCGACTACCACTTCGACCCGGGGCCGTTCGGGCCCTCCATCCATGTCCTCTATCCGGGGCACCGGCGCAACACGCGGAAGGTCCGCGCGTTCCTCGAGCACCTGCGCGCCAGCTTGCAGCGACAGGGGCTGTGCCATCGGCTGTAACGCTTCGGTTACGAGCGGAACGAATTCGTTCCGATTGCCGGAAAAACCTTTGCTGTCAGGCGTTTGCGCTCTGGTTCGGGAAATGTCCGGCGGGTCTGTAACGAAAGCGTTCCATGGCGGCCCTGTCCGGGTTTCCCCCGCGCCCGGCCACGCCCCGTGGCGACAGGGCCGGGGCCGCTTGGCACCCTGCTTGCTACGGGCTGCCGCAGAACAAAGTCCCGTCCCGACCGGGCGACCCGCTGACAATGAGGATCCAGCATGAGCAAGTTGCGCTTTACCACCGACCACGAATGGCTGCGCCAGGACGACGACGGGCTGCTGACCGTCGGCATCACCGCCTACGCCCAGGACGCCCTCGGTGACGTGGTATTCGTGCAGTTGCCGGAACTCGGCGAACACGCCGCCGGCAGTGAAGTGGCGGTGCTGGAGTCGGTCAAGGCCGCCAGCAACATCCTGATGCCGCTGGACGGCGAGGTGGTAGCGATCAACGACGCGCTGCCGGACGCCCCGGAGCTGGTCAACCAGGACCCACTCGGCGAGGCCTGGTTCTTCCGCTTCCGTCCGGCCGACGCCGGCGCCTGGGAAAAGCTGCTCGACCAGGCCGCCTACGACCGCCTGCTGAACGCCAACGCCGACGCCTGAGGATCCCGTCATGACCGATAACCTGAACCTCGGCACCATCGACCTGGGCACCGACGACGAATTCATCGCCCGCCATATCGGCCCGCGCGCCGCCGACACCCAGGCCATGCTCCAGCGCCTGGGCTACGACTCGCTGGACACGCTGATCGGCAACGTGATCCCGGACAGCATCAAGGGCAGCAGCGTGCTCGACCTGCCGGCCGGCATGGGCGAGGCCGAGGCGCTGGCCAGCCTGAAGGCGATCGCCGCGCGCAATCGCGCGTTGCGTTCCTTCATCGGCCAGGGCTACTACAACTGCCACACCCCGGCACCGATCCTGCGCAACCTCCTGGAGAACCCGGCCTGGTACACCGCCTACACGCCGTACCAGCCGGAAATCTCCCAGGGCCGCCTGGAGGCGCTGCTGAACTTCCAGACCCTGGTCAGCGACCTGTCCGGCCTGCCGATCGCCAACGCCTCGATGCTCGACGAGGCGACCGCCGCCGCCGAGGCCATGACCTTCTGCAAGCGCCTGTCGAAGAACCGCACCAGCCAGGCATTCTTCGCCTCCCGCCATTGCCACCCGCAGACCCTCGACGTGCTGCGCACCCGTGCTGAGCCGCTGGGCATCGAGGTGGTGGTCGGCGACGAGAGCGCCATCGAAGACTTCTCCGCCTACTTCGGCGCGTTGCTGCAATACCCCACCTGCGACGGCGAGATCGTCGACTATCGCGAACTGGTCAGCCGCTTCCATGCGGTCGATGCGCTGGTCGCGGTGGCCGCCGACCTGCTGGCGCTGACCCTGCTGACCCCGCCGGGCGAGTTCGGCGCCGACGTGGCCATCGGCAGCGCCCAGCGCTTCGGCGTGCCGCTCGGCTTCGGCGGCCCGCACGCGGCCTATTTCGCCACCCGCGACGCCTTCAAGCGGGACATGCCGGGACGCCTGGTCGGCGTCTCCATCGACCGCCACGGCAAGCCGGCCTACCGCCTGGCCATGCAGACCCGCGAGCAGCACATCCGCCGCGAGAAAGCCACCAGCAACATCTGCACCGCCCAGGTGCTGCTGGCCAACATCGCCAGCATGTTCGCCGTCTACCACGGCCCGCAGGGCCTGCTGCGCATCGCCCGGCGCACCCACCGGCTGACCGCGATCCTCGCCGCCGGCCTGGAGCGCCTGGGCGTGGCCGTCGAGCAGAAGCATTTCTTCGACACCCTGAGCCTGGCCACCGGCGCGCGTACCGCGGCGATCCATGCCAAGGCCCGCGCCGCCGGGATCAACCTGCGCGAGATCGATGCCGGCCGTCTCGGCCTGTCGCTCGACGAGACCGTCCGCCAGGCCGATGTGGAGACCCTCTGGGGCCTGCTGGCCGAAGAGGGCCAGGCGCTCCCGGACTTCGCCGCCCTTGCCGCCAGCAGCGGGGACCGCCTGCCGGTCGAGCTGCTGCGCCAGTCGGCGATCCTCAGCCACCCGATCTTCAACCGCCATCACTCGGAAACCGAGCTGATGCGCTACCTGCGCAAGCTGGCGGACAAGGACCTGGCGCTGGACCGCACGATGATCCCGCTGGGCTCCTGCACCATGAAGCTGAACGCCGCCAGCGAGATGATCCCGGTGACCTGGGCCGAATTCGGCAACCTGCACCCGTTCGCCCCGGCCGAGCAGAGCGAAGGCTACCGCCAGCTCACCGACGAACTGGAGGCGATGCTCTGTTCCGCCACCGGCTACGACGCCGTGTCGTTGCAGCCCAACGCCGGCTCCCAGGGCGAGTACGCCGGCCTGCTGGCGATCCGTGCCTACCACCAGAGCCGCGGCGACAGCCAGCGCGACATCTGTCTGATCCCGTCCTCCGCCCACGGTACCAACCCGGCTACCGCCAGCATGGTCGGCATGCGCGTGGTGGTGGTGGCCTGCGACGCGCGCGGCAACGTCGACGTCGAGGACCTGCGCAACAAGGCCAGCGAGCACAAGGAACGCCTGGCCGCGCTGATGATCACCTATCCGTCCACCCATGGCGTGTTCGAGGAAGCGATCCGCGAGATCTGCGCCATCGTCCACGACTGCGGCGGCCAGGTGTACATCGACGGCGCCAACATGAACGCCATGGTCGGCCTGTGCGCCCCGGGCAAGTTCGGTGGCGACGTTTCCCACCTGAACCTGCACAAGACCTTCTGCATCCCCCACGGCGGCGGCGGCCCGGGCGTCGGCCCGATCGGCGTGCGCGCGCACCTGGCGCCGTTCCTCCCCGGCCACGCTCGCGGCGAGCGCAAGGAAGGCGCGGTGAGCGCGGCGCCGTACGGCAGCGCGAGCATCCTGCCGATCACCTGGATGTACATCCGCATGATGGGCGGCGAAGGCCTCAAGCGCGCCTCGGAAATGGCCATCCTCAATGCCAACTACATCGCCCACCGGCTGGAGGAGCACTACCCGGTGCTCTACGCCGGCGGCAACGGCCTGGTCGCCCACGAATGCATCCTCGACCTGCGTCCGCTCAAGGACAGCAGCGGGATCAGCGTCGACGACGTGGCCAAGCGCCTGATGGACTTCGGCTTCCATGCGCCGACCATGTCCTTCCCGGTGGCCGGCACGCTGATGATCGAGCCCACCGAGAGCGAGTCGAAGGCCGAGCTGGACCGCTTCTGCGACGCGATGATCCGCATCCGCGAGGAAATCCGCGCGGTGGAACGCGGCGAGCTGGACAAGGAAGACAACCCGCTGAAGAACGCGCCGCACACCGCCGCCGAACTGCTCGGCGAATGGAACCATGCCTACAGCCGCGAGCAGGCCGCCTATCCGCTGGCCAGCCTGGTGGAGGCCAAGTACTGGCCGCCGGTGGGCCGCGTCGACAACGTCTACGGCGACCGCAACCTGACCTGCTCCTGCCCGCCGATCGAGGCGTACAGCGAGGAGTGACGGACGAGGAGGGCGCCGCCAGCGGCGGCGTCCTCGCGTTTCCGGCGATACCCCTTTCCCGGCGCCGCGCTTGCGTAGCGGCGCCGCGGCCACGCTCGCGCCAGCGAGCGTCCTGACACCGACACGACAAGAGGCCAGCGCCATGTTCAGCAAGCACGACCAGCTCCAGGGCTACGACGACGAACTGCTCGCCGCGATGGACGCCGAAGACCGGCGGCAGGAAGACCACATCGAACTGATCGCCTCGGAGAACTACGCCAGCAAGCGGGTCATGCAGGCGCAGGGCAGCGG
>NZ_KV828498.1:0-3238 GCF_001836405.1 Pseudomonas sp. HMSC057H01
CGCCCCAATCGCCGAGCATCCATTTCGAGTTCGGGGAGAACGCCTCGGCGGCGTGCGCCGCGCTCCCCAAGCCCAGCGCTCCAAGGGCAAACAGGCAGCCAACGGTCCTGGCGGCCGGTCTGGTTTTCTTGTTCTTGTACATTTCCAGCGTCCTCGTGGTTGTGGTCTAGGCAGTACGAAAGGATTCAGGAGTTCTTCTGGCGATTGCCGTTCAAGGCGGTGACCTTCTCCGCCGCCACGCCCGCCGTGCGCACGGCCACGCGCTCGCCGCTCTGCGCGTCGAACAGCAGGACCCGCGCGGGATCGAAGCGCAGGCTCATGCCGCTGCCCGCGGCCGGCGCGACGTCCGGCGCCAGGCGGCAACAGACCTTGACCTGGTTGACGGTGACGAAGACCAGGGTGTCCGGCCCGGTCGGTTCGAGCACCTCGACCTCGGTACGCAGGTCATGGGCAGCGCTGCCATCGCCCAGGGCGATCTGCTCCGGTCGTACGCCGAGGATCAGCTCGCGCCCCTCCTCCAGGCCGGGCTCCAGGCTCAGCGGCAGTTCGATACGGTCCTGGCCGCTATCGAGCAGGCCGGTCCAGCGTCCGTCCCGGCGCTGCAGGCGCAACGGAATGAAATTCATCGGCGGCGAACCGATGAAGCTGGCGACGAACAGGTTGGCCGGGTCGTTGTAGATCTGCTGCGGCGTGCCGAACTGCTGGATGACGCCGTCCTTCATCACCGCCACCTTGTCGCCGAGGGTCATGGCCTCGATCTGGTCGTGGGTGACATACACGGTCGTGGTCTTCAGCCGCTGGTGCATCAGCTTCAGCTCGGTGCGCATTTCCACCCGCAGCTTGGCATCGAGGTTGGACAGCGGCTCGTCGAACAGGTAGACCTTGGGCCGCCGCGCCAGCGCCCGGCCCATGGCCACCCGCTGCTGCTGGCCGCCGGAGAGCTGCGAGGGCTTGCGTTCGAGCAGGTGCTCGATCTGCAACAGCCTGGCCACCCGCGCCACCTCCTCGTCGATGGCGGCCTGGGGCATCTTGCGGATCTTCAGACCGAAGGCGATGTTCTCGCGCACGCTCATGGTCGGGTACAGGGCGTAGGACTGGAAGACCATGGCGATGTCGCGGTCCTTGGGGCTCATGCCGCTGATGTCCTGGCCGTCCACCAGGATCGCACCGCCGGTGATGCTCTCCAGCCCGGCGATGCAGTTCATCAGGGTCGACTTGCCGCAGCCCGAGGGGCCGACGAGGATCAGGAATTCGCCGGAGTCGATCTTCAGCCGGATGTCCCTGAGGGTATCGGCCAGGCCGCTGCCGTAGCTCTTGTGCAGGTTGCGCAGTTCGAGGGTTGCCATGTTTCGTTCGTCTCCGGGGTCAGCGACCCGTCTCAGCCTTTCACGGCGCCGGCGGTGAGGCCGCGCACGAAGTACTTGCCGGCCAGTACGTAGACCACCAGCGTGGGCAGCGCGGCGATCATCGCCGCGGCCATGTCGACGTTGTATTCCTTGACCCCGGTGGTGATGTTCACCAGGTTGTTCAGGGCCACGGTGATCGGTTGCGAATCGCCGCTGGCGAACACCACGCCGAACAGGAAGTCGTTCCAGATCTGGGTGAACTGCCAGATCAGGCAGACCATCACGATGGGCGTGGACATCGGCAGCAGGATGCGCAGGAAGATGGTGAAGAAACCGGCGCCGTCCAGGCGCGCGGCCTTGACCAGGGCATCCGGGATCGCCACGAAATAGTTGCGGAAGAACAGCGTGGTGAAGGCCAGGCCGTAGATCACGTGGACCAGCACCAGGCCACTGGTGGTATTGGCCAGGCCGAGCTTGCCGAGGGTGAAGGACATCGGCAGGAGGATCACCTGGAACGGTAGAAAGCAGCCGAACAACAGCGCGCCGAAGAACAGCTGGGAACCGCGGAAGCGCCACATCGACAGCACGTAGCCGTTCAACGCGCCGATGAAGGTGGAGATCAGCACGCCGGGCACGGTGATCAGCACCGAGTTCCAGAAGAACGCGCCGACGCTGTCCCAGGCCTTGAGCCAGCCGATGACGGTGAAGGTGTCGGGCAGCGACAGCAGGTTGCCGGTGCGGATGTCGTCCGGCGTCTTGAAGCTGGTCAGCAGCATCACCAGCAGCGGCACCAGGTAAAGCGCGCAGGCGCCCCAGAGGGTCAGGTGCACGGCCAGGCGGCTGACGCTGAAGCTCGGGTTCAGGGACGTGTCACGCATGGCGCTTGCCTCGCAGTTCGGAATACAGGTAAGGCACCACGATCGCCAGTACCGCGCCGAGCATCAGCATCGCGCTCGCCGCGCCGAGCCCCATCTGGCCACGGGTGAAGGTATGCGCATACATGAACATCGCCGGCAGGTCGGAGGAATAACCCGGCCCGCCGGCGGTCATCGCCGCTACCAGGTCGAAGCTCTTGATCGCGATATGGGCGAGAATCATCAGCGCGCTGAAGAACACCGGGCGCAGGCTCGGCAGGACGATGCGCAGGTAGATGGTCGGCAGGCTCGCACCGTCGACCTGGGCGGCGCGCACGATGGCCGGGTCGACCCCGCGCAGGCCGGCGAGGAACAGCGCCATGACGAAGCCGGAGGCCTGCCACACGGCGGCGATCACCAGGCAGTAGACGACCCGCTCCGGGTCCACCAGCCAGTCGAAGCGGAAACCTTCCCAGCCCCAGTCGCGGAGCAGCTTGTCCAGGCCCAGGCCCGGATTGAGCAGCCACTTCCAGGCGGTGCCGGTGACGATCATCGACAACGCCATGGGATACAGGTAGAGGGTACGGATGAAGCCTTCGCGGCGGATGCGCTGGTCCAGCAGCACTGCGAGGAACACTCCGAGCACCAGGCAGATGGCGATGAACGAGCCGCCGAAGAGCAGCAGGTTCTTGCTCGCCACCCACCAGCGGTCGTTGTCCCACAGGCGCTGGTACTGGCTCAGCCCGGCCCACTTGTAGCTGGGCATGAAGCGCGAGTTGGTGAAGGACAGCAGCAGCGTCCAGCCGATGTAGCCATACATGCAGAACAGCACCACGACCACGCTTGGCGCCAGCACCAGCTTCGGCAGCCAGCCTTGCAGGCGATCGAGCGGCGAGACGCGACGAGGCGCTACCGGAGCCGTGGGATAGACAGGGGAATTGGTCGCCATGCGTTTTCTCGCGTGCGAAGGAACCCACCCGTGCCGCTCGGCGGCACGGAGCCAGTCGGGAGGATCGAGCGGAGCCCAGGCCGGGCTCC
>NZ_KV828498.1:3338-34140 GCF_001836405.1 Pseudomonas sp. HMSC057H01
CGGAGCCCAGGCCGGGCTCCGCGCCAGGGACTTACTGCGCCGCCGCCTCGATGGCGGCCGCCAGTTGCTGGGCGGCCTTCTGCGGGTCCGCGGCGGGGTCGTTGAAGAAGTTGGTCACCACGTCGAAGATCGCCCCCTGCACGTAGCTGGAAGCGGCCATGCTGTGGGCCATGCTCGGCACCAGGTTGCCGTCCTGGGAAGCCTGCTTGAAGTCCTTCATCGACTGCTGGGCGCAACTGTCGAACGGCGCCATGTCGGCGTCCAGGCGAACCGGGATGGAGCCCTTGTTGAGGTTGAAGTCCTTCTGGAAGGACGGATCGAGCACGCTGCGCGCCAGGTCTTCCTGGGCCTTGCGGTTCTCCGCGTTGCTCAGCTTGAACATCACCAGCGAGTCGATGTTGTAGTCGAAGGCCTTCTGCGTGCCGGGGAACGGCAGGCACTGGTAGTCCTTGCCCGGCACCTTGCCGGCGGCGGTGAATTCGCTCTTCGCCCAGTCGCCCATGATCTGCATCCCGGCCTTGCCGTTGATCACCATCGCCGTGGCGGCGCTCCATTCGCGACCGGCGGCGTCGGCATCGACGTAGCCGCGGAGCTTCTTCAGCGCGGCGAACACCTCGACCATCTGCGCTCCGGTGAGGGTCGCCTTGTCCTGTTCGACGAAGGCCTTGCGATAGCCTTCCGGACCCATCTTGCTCAGCACCAGGTTCTCGAACACGGTGCCGTCCTGCCACGGTTGGCTGCCATGGGCCAGCGGCGTGAAACCGGCGGCCTTGAGCTTGTCGGCGGCGACGAACAGTTCGTCGAGGGTGGTCGGCGGGGTGGCGCCGGCCTTCTTGAACACTTCCGGGTTGATGTAGAGCCAGTTGACCCGGTGTACGTTGATCGGCACTGCTACGTAGTCGCCGTCGTACTTCATGATCTGCGCCACCTGCTTCGGCAGCAGGCTGTCCCACTTGCCTTCGGCGGCCACCGCGTTGAGGTCGGCGAGCAGGCCCAGTTCGCCCCACTCCTGGATATCCGGCCCCTTGATCTGCGCCGCGGCCGGCGGATTGCCGGACACCGCGCGGGTCTTCAGCACCGTCATCGCCGCCTCGCCGCCACCGCCGGCCACGGCGAAGTCCTTCCAGGTGTGGCCCTTGGCTTCGACCAGCTTCTTCAGGGTTTCGGCGGCGCGCTTCTCGCCGGCGGAGGTCCACCAGTGCAGCACTTCGACTTCGCCGGCCTGGGCCAGCAGCGGGGAGAGACAGAGGGAGGAAAGACAGATGACGGCAGAGAGGCGACGGATCGCATTCATGAGGAAAACCTTCTTCTTGTTATTCGGAGCAAGTCTGCGCTTGCAATGCTTCGAGTCTATTCAAGCGTTCCGCGTCGCGGGTAACGAAGCGATCCGGGTTTGTCACGGAGTGGTTACATTGGAATTGAGGCAGAGCAGGAAAATCTGGACTTGAACTCGGCAAGGCGGTTTCGCGACAGAAACCTCCTACAACACGAGAATGACCTCCAGCACCACCTCCCTGCGCGCCAGCACGTTGTCGTTCCAGAACCGCAGTACCCTGGACCCCGACTCTCCAGCCAGGCATCGGCCGGCGAACCCACATGCTGCCCGCCATCCAGTTCGATCACCAGCATCCGCTCATGACAGACGAAATCGACGATGTACGGCCCGAGTATCTTCTGCCGACGAAACTTCAGCCCGAGCAATCGATGCCCGCGCAAACACTGCCATAGCGCCCGCTCCGCCTCTGTCTGCCGCTGCCACAGAACGCGGGAGAACCTCGTGCCTACCTGCCTCGTTCAAGGGCCCGCCAAGCCAGCCCATCACTCCAGCCCCAGGCGCGGCAAGCGCAGGCTGACCCGCAGGCCGCCCTCGCGACGGTTCTGCAAACTGACTTCGCCGCCATGGGTGTGCGCGATGTTGCGCGCGATGCCCAGGCCCAGCCCGTAGCCCTGCCCTCGCGGAGACAGGCGGAAGCGCGGCTCGAAGATCTGTTCCAGGCGCTGCTCGGGCACGCCGGGGCCGTCGTCGTCGACGTGCAGCACCACCGCTTCCGGTCCGTCCTCCAGGCTCAGGCGGGCGCGTTCGCCGTATTTCAGCGCATTGTCCAGCAGGTTGCCGATACAGCGCTTGAGCGCCAGGGGCTTGCCCGGATAAGGCTCCGCGGCGCGACCGACGACCTCCACCCGGCCATCGGCCAGGTAGGGCTCGGCGATGTGCTGGAGCAACAGGTTGAGGTCGACCGGCTCGACGTTCTCGTGGATATCGGTGTCCTTCACGCACTGCAGCGCGCCCTTCACCAGCAGTTCCAGCTCGTCCAGGTCGCGCCCGAACTTCTCCTGCAAGCGCTCGTCCTCGAGGAGTTCTACCCGCAGGCGCAGGCGGGTGATCGGCGTGCGCAGGTCGTGGGAGATGGCGCTGAACAACTGCCCGCGCTCGTTCAGGTAGCGGTCGATGCGCTCGTGCATGGTGTTGAAGGCGCGCGCCACCTCCACCAGTTCGCTGGCGCCGCGTTCCTCCAGCGCTGCCGACGGACTGCCCAGGGCCAGGTCGCGGGCGGCGCGCGCCAGGCGCTTGAGCGGACGGCTCTGCCAATGCATCAGCAAGCCGGTGAAAAGCAGCAGCAACAGGCTGGTGAAAACGATCGAGAGCACCTGCTGCGGTTGCAGTCCCTCGGGTTCCAGGCTGACGTACGGCGCCGGCATCAGGCTGGCGATGTACAGCCACTCGCTGTCGCCGATGCGGATCTGGGTCACCAGCACCGGCGGGTTCACCGGCTCCAGGGTCAGCGCGTAGTGCGCCCAGGAACGCGGCAGCTCGTCGAGCTTCAGCGCGCCGTTGAACAGGCGCAGCTCGTCGGGACTGACGAATTCGACCTGCAGCTCGACCTCCTTGCCCAGGCGTTGATGCAACACGTCCTGGACGATCTCCAGCACCGCCTGCTTGTTCGGCGTGTCCGGCAGGGCACGCATCTCCAGCGGCCGGTCGTTCAGCGAGACGAAGAAGCGCGTACCGCCCATGCTGCGCAACTGGTCGAGCACCAGCGGACGGTAGCCGAGCGGCAGGGAACGGAAGTAGCTGACGCTGGCCGCCATCGAGTAGGCCAGGCTGCGCGAGCTGGTGAGCAGGCCCTCGCGCTGGCTGGAGCGCAGGTGCGACAGCCAGAACAGGCTGGAAAGCCCTTGCGCGACCAGCACCGCGAGCAGGGTCAGGAGCAGCATGCGCCCGAGCAGCGAGCGCGGCACCGGCGACCAGCGCCGCCGTTCGCTCATGGCTGCAGGTGCGGCCGCACCTGCGCCGCCAGCAGGTAGCCACTGCCGCGCACGGTCTGGATCAGCCGCGGCGCCTTGCCGGTGTCGCGCAGGCGCTGGCGCAGGCGGCTGACCGCCATGTCGACGATGCGCTCCAGCGGCAGCACCTCGCGGCCGCGGGTGGCGTTGGCGATGGTGTCGCGGTCGAGGATCTGCTGCGGATGGTCGAGGAACAGCTTGAGCAGGGCGAAATCCGCGCCGCTGAGGAAGAACTCCTCGCCGTCCTCGTGGAACAGCCGGTGGCTGACCGTATCCAGTCGCCAGTCCTCGAAGGCCAGTACGTCGCCACCGCGCACCTGGGTGAACTGCGCGCGGCGCAGCAGGGCCTTGATCCGCGCCAGCAGCTCGCGCGGGCTGAACGGCTTGCCCAGGTAGTCGTCGGCGCCCAGTTCCAGGCCGATCACCCGGTCGGCCTCGTCGGAACTGGCGGTGAGCATAATGATCGGCATGCAGGCCAGGCGCTGGTGGGAGCGAATCCAGCGACAGAGGCTGAAGCCGTCCTCGTCCGGCAGCATCACGTCGAGGATCGCCAGGCTCGCCTCCTCCTCGCACAGCGCCTGGCGGAAGTCGGCGCCCCGCGAGACGCTGCGGACCTGGAAGCCGGCGCGGCTCAGGTAGGTCTCCAGCAATTCGCGGATCTCCTGGTCATCGTCCACCAGCAGGATCGATCGTCCGTTCGCGCTCACGAGGCTCCTCCTTATGCGGTTGCTCGACGCCGACTCAGCCCTCGGCGTCCAGGGCCTGCTGCAGGGCGACGCCGGCGCCGAGCAGGCCCGGATGTTCGGCGGTCATGACCCACACCGGTACGTCCTGCAGGTAAGCGCCACTGGTCTTGCCACGCCTGGCGAAGGCCTCGGCGAAACCGCTGGCGATGAAGCGCTCGAGGAAACGCGGGACGATGCCGCCGGTAATGTAGACGCCACCGAGCGCGCCGACGGTGAGCACCGCGTTGCCGGCGACCCGCGCCAGCCACAGGAAGAAGTGCTCCAGCACGGCGTCCGCCTGGGCGTCGCCGGCCATGGCCAGGGCACCGACTTCCGCCGCACTGCTCGCGCGGACGGCGACCCCGTCCAGGGCACAGCTGATTTCATAGAGGGCGAGCAGGCCGTTGCCGGACAGTGCGCGCTCGGCGGAGACGTGTCCGTAGCGCGCCTGCAGGCCCTGCCAGAGCGCGAAGTCGCGCGGCGAAGTGACCGGCAGGTCGACATGCCCGCCCTCGCAGGGCAGCACTTCCCAACGTCCCCCGCCCAGCGGCAGCAGGCTGCCGACGCCAAGGCCGGTGCCGGGACCGATGATCAGCCGGGCGCGATCCGCCTGGGCGCTGCCGGCCCGGACCTGCACCAGCTCGTCCGCGCCCAGCCGCGAGGCGGCCCAGGCCATGGTGCTGAAGTCGTTGACCAGCAGCAGGTGATCCAGCCCCAGCTCCTCGCGGAACGCGGCGCGATTGATCACCCAGTGGTTGTTGGTGAAACGGAAATCCGCCGCCCCAACCGGACCGGCGCAGGCCAGGCAGACCGAGTCGATGTTCGCCACCGATTCGCCGATCCGCGCCAGGTAGTCGCGCACGGCCAGTTCAGGCCGTGGGTAGTCGGCGCAGGCGAGCACCTCGATGGATTCCAGGCGCTGCCCGCGCCAGAGCGCGAAACGCGCATTGGTGCCGCCGATATCGCCGACCAGGCCGAGGCCGCCGGCGCTTCTCTTGTTGTCGTTATTCATCGTCATTGAACCGCAATGCCCCGCGCCAGGGCGGGACGGTCGGCAGATGTTGCCGGAGAGACAGCCGCCAGCCAAGCGCCGGCGGACATCGACCTATCAGAATCAGCGCCAGCCGTTGAGGCTCTCGGTAAAGCTGCAGGCGCCCTCTTCCGCGCTGCTCATGGCGTTGCGCATGAAGGCGAACAGCTCGCGGCCGCAACCGAGATTGCCGTCCTGCGGCGCCGGCTCCAGGCTGCGCGCCTGCCATTCGGCGTCGTCGACCAGCACCCGCAACTCGCCGTTCACCCCATCCACCCGTACCCGGTCGCCGTCGCGCAGGCGCGCCAGGGGACCGCCGGCGATGGCTTCCGGACTCACATGGATGGCCGCGGGCACCTTGCCCGACGCCCCGGACATGCGCCCGTCGGTGACCAGCGCCACCTTGAAGCCACGATCCTGCAGGACCCCGAGGAACGGCGTGAGCTTGTGCAGCTCCGGCATGCCGTTCGCCCGCGGGCCCTGGAAACGCACCACGGCGACCAGGTCGCGCTCCAGCTCGCCGGCCTTGAAGGCCGCGGCCAGGCTGGCCTGGTCGTGGAAGATCCGTACCGGCGCCTCGACCACCTGGTGTTCCGGCGCCACCGCCGAGACCTTCATCACGCCGCGACCGAGGTTGCCCTCCATCAGGCGCAAGCCGCCTTCGGCGGAGAACGGCTTGTCCAGCGGACGCAGGATGGCTTCGTCGAGACTCCGTTCCGGCCCTTCGCGCCAGACCAGCCGGCCATCCTCGAGGAACGGCTCGCGGGTGTAGCGGCGCAGGCCGGGGCCGGCGACGGTCTGTACGTCCTCGTGAAGCAGCCCGCCGTCGAGCAGCTGGCGGATCAGGAAGGACATGCCGCCGGCCGCCTGGAAGTGGTTGATGTCGGCCTGGCCGTTCGGATAGATGCGCGCCAGGGTCGGCACCACATGGGACAGCTCGGACATGTCCTGCCAGGTCAACTGGATGCCCGCCGCCTGGGCGATCGCCAGCAGGTGCAGGGTATGGTTGGTCGAGCCGCCGGTGGCGAGCAGCGCCACCACCGAGTTGACGATGGCCTTCTCGTCGACGATCTCCGCCATCGGCACGTAGTTGCCGTTCTCAGGGGTCAGCCGGCTGGCCTGGCGCGCCGCTTCGCGGGTGAGTTCGTCGCGCAGCGGGGTGTTCGGGTTGACGAAGGAGGCACCGGGCAAGTGCAGGCCCATCACCTCCACCAGCAACTGGTTGGTATTGGCGGTGCCATAGAAGGTGCAGGTGCCGGGTGCATGGTAGGAGGCCATTTCCGAGGCCAGCAGCTCTTCGCGAGTGGCCTTGCCCTCGGCGAACAGTTGGCGCACCGCGGCCTTTTCCTTGTTGGAGATGCCGGTCGGCATCGGCCCGGCCGGGACGAACACGGTGGGCAGGTGGCCGAAGCGCAGCGAGCCGATCAGCAGGCCCGGCACGATCTTGTCGCAGACGCCCAGGCACAGCGCCGCATCGAACATGTTGTGAGACAGCGCGATGGCGGTGGACATGGCGATCACGTCGCGGCTGGCCAGCGACAGTTCCATGCCCGGCTCGCCCTGGGTCACCCCGTCGCACATGGCCGGCACGCCGCCGGCGAACTGGCCGACCGAACCGATCTCGTGCAGCGCCTGTTTTATAAGCCCCGGAAAGCGCTCGAACGGCTGGTGCGCCGAGAGCATGTCGTTGTAGGCGGAAACGATGGCCACGTTGGCCTGGTTCATCAGCCGCAGGGTCTGCTTGTCGCTTTCGCCACAGGCCGCGACCCCGTGGGCGAGGTTGCCGCACGGCAGGGTGCCGCGGTGCGGCCCCTTGCTGGCCGCCGCCCTGACCATCTCGAGGTAGCGTTGGCGAGTGGCCGCGCTACGGGCCTGGATGCGGCGGGTGACTTCGAGCACACGAGGGTGCATGGCAGATTCTCCTACAGACTATCAATTGTTGTTTTTACAACATAATCATCGGTTGAAGGATGTTTACTTTTCTTTCTGGACGAAATGTAATGGTTTTTACCACAACAATAGAAAAGAGACGACCTCATTATGACTATCCGCCTGGCCATCAACGGCTTCGGTCGCATCGGCCGAAACGTTCTTCGCGCCCTGTATACCGGCCACTACCGCGAACAGTTGCAGGTAGTGGCGATCAATGACCTCGGCGACGCCGCGGTCAACGCCCACCTGTTCCAGTACGACAGCGTCCATGGACGCTTTCCCGGCGAGGTCGAGCACGATGCCGAAAGCCTGCGGGTGATGGGCGACCGCATCGCCGTCAGCGCCATCCGCAACCCGGCGGAACTGCCCTGGAAGAGCCTCGGCGTGGACATCGTGCTCGAGTGCACGGGGCTCTTCACCAGCCGCGACAAAGCCGCCGCCCACCTGCAGGCCGGCGCCGGCAAGGTGCTGATCTCGGCGCCCGGCAAGGACGTCGACGCCACCGTGGTCTACGGCGTCAACCACGAGGTGCTGCGCGCCTCCCATCGGATCGTCTCGAACGCCTCCTGCACCACCAACTGCCTGGCACCGGTGGCCCAGGTGCTGCATCGCGAGCTGGGCATCGAGCACGGCCTGATGACCACCATCCATGCCTACACCAACGACCAGAACCTCTCCGACGTGTACCACCCGGACCTGTACCGCGCACGTTCGGCGACCCAGTCGATGATCCCCACCAAGACCGGCGCCGCCGAGGCGGTCGGCCTGGTCCTGCCGGAACTCGCCGGCAAGCTTACCGGCCTGGCGGTGCGGGTGCCGGTGATCAACGTGTCGCTGGTCGATCTCACCGTGCAGGTGGCCCGGGATACCAGCGTAGACGAGGTCAACCGCCTGCTGCGCGAGGCCAGCGAGGGCTCTCCGGTGCTCGGCTACAACACCCAGCCGCTGGTGTCGGTGGATTTCAACCACGACCCGCGCTCGTCGATCTTCGACGCCAACCACACCAAGGTCAGCGGCCGGCTGGTCAAGGCGATGGCCTGGTACGACAACGAGTGGGGCTTCTCCAACCGCATGCTGGACAGCGCCCTGGCGCTGGCCGCCGCCCGCGACTGACGCGCCTCAGCGGAACTTGCGCCGACCGCGCGCCTGCAACGCCAGCAGGCGCAGGTCGGCCTCGGCGAGGATCAGTCGCTGCTCGGCCTTGTCCGCGCGCTTCCAGGCACGGATTTCCTGGCGCGTACGCCCGCAGCCGCGGCACACGTCGGCATCGAACTCACAGATATTGATGCAAGGACTTTTCAAGCGTTCCCCCTTTTTCGGCGCGGACCGCAACCGGTCCTCGCCCGTCACTTCACGACAGGCGGTGGGCCGGCGTCCAGGAGGGAATGACTATCGGGCCGATCGAGCGGCCCGCGGTCACTCGGCCTCGGCGTCGCGCAGGCTTTCGTAGGCAGGCGCGGCATAGATGCCGGCCTCGACGCAGAGCGCCATGACCCGCGGCAGGTCCTGGGTATAGACCAGCACCGCCTGCAACTCGTCGTCCAGCGGCTCGCTGAAATCCACCAGCACGTAGCCGCCCTTTTCCGGATACATGCTGCTCAGTTGCACCTGGATACGGTTGAGGGCGACCAGCGGCTCGGTCTTGAGCAACTGCTTCGGCTTGATGTTGAACGCCACGTCCTTGCCGAAGGAGGCGACGATCCGGGCGAACAGCTCGGCATAGGTATCGGCCTGGAACAGCACGATATCCGGCAGGCTACCGACCACCACCCACTCGCCGAGCGGGATCGGGAAGCTGTCGTCGTAGTTGATGTCCGGGTTGGCGGCGAGGAACCCTGCCGGATCGGCGTAGGCCTGGGCCGCCTCGTCGGCGATCCGCCGGATCTCCTCGGCGCCCATGCAGCCGGTGCTGATGAGGGTGATCAGTTCGTTCAGGGTCTCTTTCATGGGCGGGTTCCAGGGTCGATGAAACGGAGCGGGCCGGCCTCGCCGGCGCGGCCGGATGAATTCTACAGGGTGGAACGACGGTCAGCGGCGCGGCCAGTCGTCGTCGGCGTCCAGTGCCTCGCGCTCCTCGCGCATGGCCTCCGCCAGGGCGCGCTCCTCGTCATCGGGATCGGCGCCCGCGACAGCCTCCGCGACGGCAGGCTCGACGGCTTGCTCCGCGACCACGGGAATCGGCCCAGCCGCTGGCTCGGCGGACTCGTCGCCCTGCTCCGAGGGCTCCGGAGGGTCGAGCAGGTCGTCGAAGTCGGTCTTCAGGCCCTGCTCCATCTCGTCCAGTTCCAGCAGCAGGCTGCGGAAGCTGGTTTCCTCGCGCGGCTTCTCCGGCTCGCCGGCCTCCCCCTCGATCTCCTCGAGGCTTTCCCCGGCCTCGGCGATGGCGCGATCGGCCAGGGCCTGGATCGAGGCAGGAATCGCATCCTCGTCGAGATCGTCGCGCGGCGGCTGCGCCGCCACTTCGACCGGCGGTTCCGGCTCGGGCTCCATCTCGCGCAGCGCCGACAGCGGCGGCAGCTCGTCGAGGCTCTTCAGGTTGAAATAATCGAGGAACGCCTTGGTGGTCGCCAGCATCGCCGGGCGCCCCGGCACCTCGCGGTAGCCAACGATGCGGATCCACTCCCGCTCCATCAGCGTCTTGACGATCTGGGTGTTCACCGCCACGCCGCGGATCTCCTCGATCTCGCCACGGGTGATCGGCTGGCGGTAGGCGATCAGCACCAGGGTTTCCAGGAGCGCGCGCGAATAGCGCTGCGGACGCTCCTCCCAGAGGCGGCCGACCCACGGCGAGAAACGCTCGCGAATCTGCAGGCGATACCCGGACGCGACTTCCTTCAGCTCGAAGGAACGCCCCGCGCAGGACAGCGCGAGGATCGCCAGGGCGTCGCGGAACTGCCCCGGTTCCGGCCGCTCGGCCTCGTCGAACAGCTCGGCCAGGCGCTCCAGCGACAGCGGCTTGCCGGCCGCGAGGAGGATGCCTTCGAGCAGGGTGGCGAGTTCGTGGGGATCGGACAGGTTCATCGTCGCAACGGATACCGGAGCCAGGAAGAGGGAAAGATAGCGGAATCGGGCATGCAGCTTAACAGGCCACGGCAGGGAGCGAAGCCGGAAGCTCGGAAAAGCTGACAGTCCGCAGGGGGACGAACGGCCAGCGGCGCGGCGCGATCACTCGAAATCGTCTTCCAGGGCTTCCTCCAGGGTTTCGCCTTCCTCCGCTTCGCGGGCTATCCGCAGGCGCACATGGATGGCGCCGAAAGCCTCGTTCTGCACCAGTTCCACCATCTGCTCCTTGACCAGTTCGAGGATCGCCATGAAGGTGACCACCACGCCGAGCTTGCCCTCCTCCAGGGTGAACAACTGGATGAAGGGCACGAAGGCGCCGCCTTTCAGGCGCTCCAGCACTTCGCTCATGCGTTCGCGGGTGGACAGTACCTCGCGGGTCACCTGGTGGCTCTCGAACAGGTCGGCGCGGCGCAGCATCTCGCCCATCACCAGCATCAGCTCCTGCAGCGCCAGCTCCGGCAGCAGCTTGCGCGCCCGCGCCTCGGGAGCAGCCACCGCCGGCACCAGCACGTCGCGGCCGACCCGGGGCAGTTCGTCGAGGTCTTCGGCGGCCTTCTTGAACCGTTCGTACTCTTGCAGGCGGCGGATCAGCTCGGCCCGCGGATCGTCCTCTTCCTCCTCGGCTTCCGCCGAGCGCGGCAACAACATGCGCGACTTGATCTCCGCCAGCATCGCCGCCATCACCAGGTACTCGGCGGCCAGCTCCAGGCGCACCGCCTTCATCAGCTCGACATAGCCCATGTACTGGCGGGTGATTTCCGCCACCGGGATATCCAGGATGTCGATGTTCTGCTTGCGGATCAGGTACAGCAGCAGGTCGAGCGGGCCCTCGAAGGCCTCGAGGAAGACCTCCAGCGCGTCCGGCGGGATATAGAGGTCCTGCGGCAGCTCGGTGACCGCCTCGCCGTAGACCAGCGCCAGTTGCAGCGGCACCCGCTCGGCGGCGGGTTCGGCTGGAGGGGTGTCGGCGTTGGCCGGGTTATCGTCCTGCATCGGTAGGCTCGTGGTGGGCGGATTCGGGCGGCGCTCAGGCCGGCTGCATGAACGGCGCCGGATCGCCGCAACCCACGCGGATCACTTCGGGATCGGTGTCGGTCAGGCTGATCACGGTGGAGGCCTCGCCGCCGCCATAGCCCCCGTCCACGATCAGGTCGACCTGGTGTTCCAGTACCTGGCGCATTTCATAGGGATCGTTCAGTGGCTCGCCGCTGCCGGGCATGATCAGGCTCACGCTCATCAGCGGTTCGCCTAGCTCCTCCAGCAGCGCCCGGGCGATCGGACAGTTCGGCACGCGCAGGCCGATGGTGCGGCGCTTGGGGTGCAGGAGCATGCGCGGCACCTCGCGGGTGGCGCTGAGGATGAAGGTGTAGGGACCGGGGGTGTGCGCCTTGAGCAGGCGGAACAGGCCGGTGTCGACCTTGGCATAGACCCCCAGCTCGGAAAGGTCGCGGCAGACCAGGGTGAAGTTGTGCTTGTCGTCCAGTTGGCGGATGCGGCGGATGCGATCCACCGCGGTCTTTTCGCCGATGCGGCAGCCCAGGGCATAGGACGAGTCGGTGGGATAGACGATCACCCCACCCTGGCGGACGATTTCCACCGCCTGCTTGACCAGCCGTGGCTGGGGATTTTCCGGATGGATCTGGAAGAACTGGCTCATTCGGCCCCCTTGGCTTCGGAATGACGTTCGGTATCGCGAAAATGCCTGGCGAAACGCGGCCACATGGCCGGAAGGTCCTCTGGAACCGCACGGTACATGCCCAGTTCGGACCAGTCGCCCGGCGCGTGGAAATCGCTGCCGGCGGTGACCATCAGGCCGAACTCGCGGGCCAGGATCGACAGGGTACCGACCTGTTCGGCCGGCTGCACCCCATTGACCACCTCGATGGCGTGTCCACCGGCCTGGAGAAAGTCGGCGACCAGGCGCCGGCGCTTGGTCCGGGTGAAATCATAATGGTACGGGTGCGCCAGGCTGATCCAGGCGCGCGCCTCGCGCAGGCAGCCGACCACTTCCTCCAGGGTCGGCCAGTGCTGCTTGACGTCTCCCAGCTTGCCGGCCCCCAGCCATTTGCGGAACGCGTCGGCGCGATCCTTGACCCAGCCGCCCTGGACCAGGAACTCGGCGAAATGCGGCCGCGCCGGCGCGTTGCCGCTGTCGCCCAGGGCCCGCTGGATCGCCCGCGCGCCCTCCAGCGCCCCGGGCATACCCTTGGCCGCCAGCCGTCGGTCGATTTCCTCGGCGCGCGCCCAGCGGCCGCGGTGCAGGGCTTCAGTGGCCTGGCGCAGGGGAGCGGCGTCGAGGTCGAAACCGTAGCCCAGCACATGGATGGTGGCGCCACCCCAGGTGCAGGACAGCTCGACGCCGTTGACCAGTTCGATACTGAGTCGAGCGGCCGCCTGGTGGGCTTCCGGCAAGCCTTCCAGGGTGTCGTGGTCGGTCAGCGCCAGCAGCCCGACGCCTTTCTCGTGGGCCCGCTGCACCAGGGCGGCGGGCGCGAGAACGCCATCGGAGGCGGTACTGTGGCAATGCAGATCGACACGCATGGCTGAATCCTGATTCCAGTGAAGAATGGTGATGAAGCAACGCCGATTCGCTGCCTCGCGGTATCGAGACGTACCGTTCATGGGCCGGGGAGCCTGCTCCACCTGGCGAATGCGCCTGCGGCACAGGCCTGACGCATTCGGAAAGACAGGATGACTGTTTCAGAACATCCAGAGGTTGCTATTATGCCGCTTCAACCGTGTCCTGACTGCCACCATGAAGCAATTCATCGATTTCATCCCACTGATCCTGTTCTTCATCGTCTACAAGATAGACCCTCAGAACGTCGAGTTCGCCGGGTTCAATCTGAGTGGCATCTACGGCGCGACCGCGACCCTGATCCTCGCCTCGGTGATCGTCTACGGCGCCCTCTGGCTCAAGCACCGCCACCTGGAAAAGAGCCAGTGGTTCACCCTCGGCGCCTGCCTGGTCCTCGGCGGCCTGACCCTGGCCTTCCACGAGGACACCTTCCTCAAATGGAAGGCGCCGCTGGTCAACTGGCTGTTCGCCCTGGCCTTCGCCGGCAGTCACTTCATCGGCGACAAGCCGATGATCCAGCGCATCATGGGCCATGCCATCCAGTTGCCGCAGGGCCTCTGGGTGCGCCTGAACATCGCCTGGGTGGTGTTCTTCCTGGTGTGCGGCTTCGCCAACCTGTACGTGGTCTTCACCTATCCGAACTTCTGGGTGGACTTCAAGGTGTTCGGCAGCCTCGGCATGACCTTGCTGTTCCTGATCGGCCAGGGCCTGTTCCTGGCTCGCCACCTGCACGACGCCGATACCGGCGAAAAGCCCAAGGACTGACATGCTCTACGCGATCATCGCCCGTGACATCCCCGCTTCCCAGGAACGCCGCCTGGCCAGCCGCCCGGCCCACCTGGCCCGTCTCGAACAGCTGAAGGAAGAAGGCCGCCTGGTACTCGCCGGCCCGCACCCGGCGATCGACAGCAACGACCCGGGCGCCGCCGGCTTCACCGGCAGCCTGATCGTCGCCGAATTCGATTCCCTGGCCGCGGCGCAGAGCTGGGCCGAGGCCGACCCCTACCGGGCCGCCGGGGTGTATGCCGAGGTGGTGGTCAAGCCGTTCAAGAAAGTCCTGCCCTGAGGCAGTCGCCGGGTACCGGCGGCCGGCCCGGTCGCCCTCCCGGCAAACGTTTTCGCACCGGACGCCGCTTTCCGGTGCCCGCCGCAGCGCAACCAGGCCGGCCCGGCGCTTTCGCCAAGCCGGAAGGGCGAACCGGAAGACAGTGCAATCCGTCGCTTCATCGGTACAAGGAGTCATGATGCGTCCATCCACTGCCCATTGCCTGCTGCTGAGCCTGAGCCTGGGAGCTTCCCTGGCCCAGGCCGAGGAACCCGCGCCAGCACCGATTCCAGCCGCGCAGCCTTCCATTGCGCAGGCTACCGCCGAACTGGAGCGCCGCCTGGTGGAAACGGAACGCCAGCGCGACGAACTGGTCAGTCGTATGCGCCAGGAGAACCGCCAGTTGCGCGAGCAGTTGCAGGCGGCCCAGGCGCAGCGGCAACCGCCGCTGCTCACAGAAGAGCAGACCTGGTATGTCGCCGGCGCCGCCACCGCCCTGCTCGCGTTCGTCCTCGGCGCCCTGAGCCGCGGCCGCCGGCGACAGCGACGCGAATGGATCAATTGAGCGACACCCGATGAGCGAACTGCTGTTGATCGACGATGACCGGGAGCTCTGCGAGCTGCTCGGTACCTGGCTGGTCCAGGAAGGTTTCTCCGTGCGTGCCAGCCACGACGGCGCCCAGGCCCGTCGCGCCCTCGCCGAGCAGACGCCGGATGCCGTGGTGCTCGACGTGATGCTGCCGGACGGCAGCGGCCTGGAACTGCTCAAGCAACTGCGCGGCGACCATCCCGACCTGCCGGTGCTGATGCTGTCCGCCCGCGGCGAGCCGCTGGACCGCATCCTCGGTCTGGAACTGGGCGCCGACGACTACCTGGCCAAGCCCTGCGACCCGCGCGAACTCACCGCACGGCTGCGCGCCGTGCTGCGGCGAACCCACCCGGCGCAGCCCAGCGCGCAGATGCAACTGGGCGACCTGTCGCTGAACCTGACGCGCGGCGTGGCGCAGATCGACGGCCAGGAGATCAGCCTGACCCTTTCCGAAAGCCGCATCCTCGAAGCGCTCCTGCGCCAGCCCGGCGAGCCGCTGGACAAGCAGGCCCTGGCGCAACTGGCGCTGGGCCGCAAGCTGACCCTCTACGACCGCAGCCTGGACATGCACGTCAGCAACCTGCGCAAGAAGCTCGGCAGCCACCCCGACGGCAGCCCGCGCATCCTCGCCCTGCGCGGCCGCGGCTACTACTACAGCCACTGAGCGGGTTTCGTCAGCCCGCCGACACAAGGTCTTTACCCAAGCTTTACCCAGGGCTGACCGCGCTTGACCTTGACCTCCCTAGACTGGGCTCATCCGGTAAATGGCCGGCCCCAGAAAGGAGAAACACCATGCGCAAGACGCTAACCGCCCTGTTCATCGCCGCCGCCCTGCCGACCTTCGCCATGGCCGCGCCCGCCGCCAACGACCTGCCGCCCCCGCCGATGGAAGGCGGCCACATGATGGGCCAGCACGGTCCCCGGCATGGCGGCCCGATGAAGGAACTGAACCTGACCCGCGAACAGCGCCAGCAGATGGGCAAACTGATGGGCGAACAGATGAAGGCCCGCCACGAGATCACCCAGCGCTACCTGGCCAAGCTGCCGGCGGCCGAGCAGAAGGCCCTGAAGGACGAACTCAAGGCCAGCCACGAGAAGACCCAGAAAGACATCCGCGCCCTGCTCACCCCCGAGCAGCAGAAGAAGTTCGACGAACTGCAGAAGAAGCGCGAGCAGCGCAAGGCAGAGTGGGCCGAATTCCAGCAATGGAAGGCCGACAAGAAGTCCAACTGACGTCCGAGCCACCGCTACCGGGTCCTCCGGTAGCGGTCTTCCGACCAGCCGGAATCGCATATCCTAGAGGTTTACCCACGCGGCCGGCCCGACATGCGATTCAACAGGAAAACCATGCGTTCACTCTTCTGGCGAATCCTCGCCGCCTTCTGGCTGGCCCTGCTGCTGGTAGCCGGGCTTTCCATCCTGCTGGGTCGCGCGCTGAACCAAGACACCTGGATCATCGCCCGCCATCCCGGCCTGAAGGATCTCGCCGAGCAGTGGACCGCCCTCTACGAAGAACAGGGCAGCTACGCGGCCCAGGGCTTGCTGGAGCAACGCCGCCGCGACTACGGGATTTCCATCCAGGTGCTCGACGAAAGCGGCCAGCGCCTGGTCGACGGCACCTACCTGCCGCGCCCCCGCCACCGCCCGCCGCGCACCAGCGACCGCAACCTGCCGCGCTTCCCCTGGCGCCAACTGAGCCAGGAATACGTCAGCCCGCAGAGCAACCATACCTATCTGTTCATCTACCGCATCCCGCACCCGGAGCTGGAGGCCTGGCACCGCGGCAGCCTGCTCTGGCCGCTCAGCGCGCTGGGCATCGCACTGGTGGTGCTGACCCTGTTCAGCCTGCTGCTGACGCTGTCCATCACCCGTCCGCTGAACCGTCTGCGGCGCGCCGTGCACGACCTCGGCCAGACCGCCTACCAGAAGGACAGCCTGGCCCGCCTGGCGCGGCGCGGCGATGAACTGGGCACCCTGGCGCGCGATTTCAACCGCATGGGCGAACGCCTGCAAAGCCTGATCGGCAGCCAGCGACAGTTGCTCCGCGACGTGTCCCACGAACTGCGCTCGCCGTTGGCGCGCCTGCGCATCGCCCTGGCCCTGGCCGAACGCGCCGAACCGCAAGCGCGGGCGCAGATGTGGCCGCGCCTGGAACAGGAATGCGACCGCCTGGAAGCGCTGATCGGCGAGATCCTCGCCCTCGCCCGGCTCGACGCCGAACCCGGCGCGAGCCAACGGATCGCCCTGCTGCCGCTGCTCCAGCGGCTGCGCGAAGACGCCCTGCTGCTGGCTCCGGAGCAGGATATCCGCCTGGAAGTGGCGCCTGACCTGAGCATCGACGGCTGGCCGGACATGTTCGAGCGCGCGGTGGACAACCTGCTGCGCAACGCCGTGCGCTTCAACCCCGCCGGCCAACCGCTGGAGGTGCGCGCCAGCAGCGCCGGCGACTACCTGCGCCTGAGCGTCCGCGACCATGGGCCGGGCATCGCCGTCGAACTGCAGGAGCAGTTGGGCGAACCGTTCTTCCGCGCACCCAACCAGAGCAGCCCGGGACACGGCCTGGGCCTGGCCATCGCCCGCCGCGCCATCGAGCGCCACGGCGGGCACCTGCGCCTGGGCAACCATCCCGACGGCGGCTTCATCGCCACCCTCAGCCTGCCGCTACGGCGCAAGGCGACCGAATAACGCCGCGCCCCGATGCGCGGCACTTCCCCCTGGAGCATCCGGCATGACTCTTCCCGCTTCGTTGTTCCTCGATGAACGCCCGCTCGCCCAGGCCATCGCACCGCCGGAACTTCCCGGCGACGAGCCGCAATCGCTGGTCCTGGCGGTCGAGCTGGGACAGGTCGTCCAGCAACTGCGGCAACGCTGGGCGCGCCTCGACCTGAGCCTGCCGGAGCGCGGCACCTGGCCGCTGGAGAGCTGGCGCCCGGCCTTGCACGAGGCGCTCTACGGCCTGCTCGGCGGCGCCGCGCAGGCCCGCCCGTGGCAGCGCATCACGCTGAATCCGGCGCTGGACGCGCGCCACGGCCGGCTGCGCCTGGACATCCTCGGCCAGGCGGAAGAAGGCCGGCGCTGGCTGCCGGCGGCCGTGGAAGCCGCCCGACGACTGGCCGGCTGGCAGGGCGGACGACTGCTCTGGCACGCCCAGGGCGCGTATTGGTGCGTACGCCTGCTGTTGCCGCTCAGCCCGGCCAGGCGCTGACGAAGGCCGTCGGGTCGAGTTCCGCCGGCGTGCGCAACTCGCCCATCGGCGTACCCAGGTAGACGAAGCCGATGATCCGCTCCTGCTCGCCGAGCCCCAGGCCGGCGTGCACCACCGGATCGGTGGCCATCTCGCCGGTCCGCCACATCGCCCCCAGTCCCTGGGCATAGGCGCCCAGCACCAGGCCGTGGGCAGCGCAGCCGGCGGCCAGCAGTTGCTCGCCATGCGGCACCTTCGGGTGATCCTGCAGGCAGGCGACCGCCACGACCAGCAGCGGTGCCCGCAGCGGCATGTTGCGGGCCTTGGCCAGCGCTTCCTCGGCGGCGTCCGGCTGGCGGCTCGCCAGGGCGCGGGCGTAGAGGTCGCCCAGGGCCCGGCGGCCTTCGCCTTCTACCACGATGAAGCGCCAGGGCCGCAGTTGCCCGTGGTCCGGGGCACGCAAGGCGACCCGGAACAGCCGGTCGAGCTGCTCCGGCGAGGGCGCGGGATCGCTCAGGCGGGCGTGGGAAACGCGAGTGAGCAAGGCGTCGAGAGCCTCCATGGGCGAACTCCTGTCAGAAACGAAATCGCCATTGTAGACGCAATCGCCAGGCTCACGCCCGCTCTCAGGCGACCCGTCCCGGCGCCAGGTGCGGCTGCAGCGGCGGGGTCAGCGGTGGCAGGCCGTAGGCGGCGCGCGCGGCATCGCAGGCCGGGTTGGGCTGGCCGTTGGCCCAGGCCGCCTCGAACTCGCGGCAGGTACTCGAGCGCTGCTCGTAGACGGTGCAACGAACGCCGCAACCGACCTCGCCGAGCAGCCCGACGCAGCGCGCCGGCTTGTTCTCGGTACCGCTCATGGCGACCATCTGCGGGCTGATGCGGACGGTCAGTTCGTCGGGTACGACGCCGCCTGCGGAACGGCACTCGCCCCAATAGAAAGACACACGAAAATGCGCACAGCAGGCGCCGCAGGTAAGACACGGATTGTCAGTGGACATGGTTGGCAGAACACCAGAGAAACCGGCGAGCGCCGGCGGGCGAAGCGAGATTCTAGCGATTTCGCGGCTGCTGTGAAGAGGGGCGCAGCGGCAGATTTACTCTCCGCGGACGGCTGGTAGAATGACCGGTCCGCCACCGCCCAGAGCCCCACGATCCATGGCCTTGCCGACCCTACGCATCCTCGGTTTCATCATCGGCATCTTCCTGATCACTCTGGCCGCCAGCATGCTGGTCCCGATCCTGACCATGCTCGCCTTCGACCGTACCGAAGGCATCCAGGCGTTCATCTGGTCCAGCGTCGCCACCTTCGTCACCGGCCTCGGCCTGGTCCTGCCGGGGCGTCCCGAGCATGTCCACCTGCGCCCGCGGGACATGTACATGCTCACCGTATCGAGCTGGGTGCTGGTATGCATCTTCGCCGCCCTGCCGTTCGTCCTGCAGCAGCACATCAGCTACACCGATGCCTTCTTCGAAAGCATGTCGGGGATCACCGCCACCGGCTCCACCGTGCTCAGCGGGCTGGACGACATGTCCCCGGGCATCCTCATCTGGCGCTCGCTGCTGCACTGGCTGGGCGGCATCGGCTTCATCGCCATGGCCGTGGCGATCCTGCCGATGCTGCGGATCGGCGGCATGCGCCTGTTCCAGACCGAATCCTCGGACCGCTCGGAAAAGGTCCTGCCACGCTCGCACATGGTCGCCAAGTACATCGTCGCCACCTATGTCGGCATCACCCTGCTCGGCAGCCTGGCCTTCTGGGGCGCCGGCATGAGCCCGTTCGACGCGGTCAACCACGCCATGTCGGCGATTTCCACCGGCGGTTTCTCCACCTCCGACCAATCCCTGGCCAAGTGGAAGCAGCCGGCGGTGCACTGGACCGCGGTAGTGGTGATGATCCTCGGCAGCCTGCCGTTCGCGCTCTACGTCGCCACCCTGCGCGGACACCGCAAGGCGCTGATCAAGGACCAGCAGGTCCGCGGCCTGCTCGGCCTGCTGCTGGTGACCTGGCTGCTGATGGGCACCTGGTACGCGGTAACCTCCAAGCTGCCCTGGATGGATGCCTTCCGCATCGTCGCGGTGAATGTCACCTCGGTGGTCACCACCACCGGCTTCGCCCTCGGCGACTACAGCATGTGGGGGCACTTCTCGATCATGCTGTTCTTCTACCTCGGCTTCATCGGCGGTTGCTCCGGCTCTACCGCCGGCGGCATCAAGATCTTCCGCTTCCAGGTCGCCTACACCCTGCTCAAGGCCAACCTCTACCAGTTGATCCACCCGCGCGCGGTGCTCAAGCAGAACTACAACGGCCATCGGCTGGACGAGGAAATCGTCCGCTCGATCCTGACCTTCTCGTTCTTCTTCGCCATCGTCGTCTGCCTGCTCGCCCTCTGCCTGTCGCTGATCGGCCTGGACTGGATGACCGCCCTCACCGGCGCCGCCAGCACCGTGGCCGGCGTAGGCCCGGGGATGGGCCCCATCATCGGCCCCTCGGGCAACTTCGCCAGCCTGCCGGACGCCGCCAAGTGGCTGCTGGCCGCCGGCATGCTGCTCGGCCGCCTGGAGATCATCACCGTGCTGGTCCTGCTGACCCCGGCGTTCTGGCGCCACTGAGCGCTCACGGGCCTGTCTGCAATGGCTCTACTCAGGGACTGAAAAGCCGGTGTAAGCTTCTGCACCATGACGACACAGCCGCAACCCGGCCACGTGAGCCTGGATAGCTCCACCCAGCCCGCCCGCGTCAGAGCCATAGGTGATTGGACGCTCGCCCACTACACGGCTCTGGAGCGCGAGGTGACGCGCCTGCGCAGCGAAGTGGCGGGCAACGCCAGCTTCGACCTGAGCCAACTGGGCGCCCTGGATACCGCCGGCGCCGCCCTGCTCGCCGAATTGCTCGGCGCCGAGCGCCTGGCCGACCTCGCCGAGCTGGAGCCCGGCCTGCCGCGCGAGCGCCAGGCCCTGCTGAAGACCGTCGGCCACGCCCTGCACGACTTCTGCGAGCCGGAGAAACCCAAGCCGCCGACCACCGCCATCGAACTGCTGGCTCGCATCGGTTGTGCCATGGAGACCTTCTGGCTGCACCTCAAGGCACTCCTCGGCTTCATCGGCCTGACCCTGGAGACCCTGTTCCGCAGCCTGGTCCGCCCGGCCAGTTGGCGGGTCACGCCGCTGGTGGCGAACATCGAGAAGAGCGGCCTGGACGCGGTGCCGATCATCGCCCTGCTGACCTTCCTGGTCGGCGCGGTGATCGCCTTCCTCGGCGCCACGGTGCTGGCCAACTTCGGCGCGACCATCTACACGGTCAACCTGGTGGTGTTCTCCTTCCTCCGCGAGTTCGCCGTGCTGCTCACCGCGATCCTCATGGCCGGCCGCACCGCCAGCGCCTTCACCGCGCAGATCGGTTCGATGAAGGCCAACGAGGAGATCGACGCGATCCGCGCCCTCGGCCTCAACCCCATCGAGCTGCTAGTGCTGCCGCGGGTGCTGGCGCTGCTGGTATCGCTGCCGATGCTGACCTTCGTCGGCATGCTCTGCGGCATCGTCGGCGGCATGACCGTCTGCGCCTGGACCCTGGACATCCCGCCGGCGATGTTCCTGTCGATCATGGAGGACGGAATCGGCGTACAGCATTTCCTGGTCGGTATCAGCAAGGCCCCGCTGTTCGCCTTCCTGATCGCCGTGATCGGCTGCCTGGAAGGCTTCAAGGTCAGCGGCAGCGCCCAGTCGGTGGGCGAGCACACCACCACCAGCGTGGTCCACTCGATCTTCGTGGTGATCCTGCTCGACGCCCTCGCCGCGCTGTTCTTCATGGAGATGGGCTGGTGAGCCAGGACAACCCGCAGGCGATCATCCAGGTCCGCGACCTGTGCAACCGTTTCGGCGCCCAGGCGGTCCACGAGCACCTCGACCTCGACGTCCGTCGCGGCGAGATCCTCGGCGTGGTCGGCGGCTCCGGCACCGGCAAGTCGGTGCTGCTGCGCAGTATCGTCGGCCTGCGCCGGCCGACCTCCGGCAGCGTGCGGGTGTTCGGCGAAGACCTGCTGCAACTGCCGGAGGAGCGCCGCTCCCTGGTCGAACGGCGCTTCGGCGTGCTGTTCCAGCAGGGCGCGCTGTTTTCCTCGCTTACCGTGGTGGAGAACGTCGCCCTGCCGCTGATCGAGAACGCCGGCCTGCCGCGCGCCGACGCCGAGCACCTGGCCCAGGTCAAGCTGGCCCTGGCCGGGCTACCGGCCAACGCCGGCGACAAGTATCCGGCCTCGCTTTCCGGCGGCATGATCAAGCGCGCCGCCCTGGCCCGCGCCCTGGTGCTGGACCCGGACATCCTGTTCCTCGACGAGCCCACCGCCGGCCTCGACCCGATCGGCGCGGCGGCCTTCGACAACCTGATCCGTACCCTGCGCGACGCCCTCGGCCTGACGGTGTTCCTGGTCACCCATGACCTGGACACCCTGTACACCATCTGCGACCGGGTCGCCGTGCTGTCGCAGAAGAAGGTCCTGGTGGTCGATACCCTGGAACGGGTCGCCGCCACCGACGACCCCTGGGTCCGCGAATACTTCCACGGGCCGCGCGGGCGCGCCGCCCACCAAGCCGCCGCCGTGCCGGAGAATCACTGAGATGGAAACCCGAGCCCACCATGTGTTGATCGGCCTGTTCAGCGTGATCGTGATCGGCGCCGCCCTGCTCTTCGGCCTGTGGCTGGCCAAGTCCGGCTCGGAGGGCAAGTTCAACTACTACGACATCGTCTTCAACGAAGCGGTCAGCGGCCTTTCCCAGGGCAGCTCGGTGCAGTACAGCGGGATCAAGGTCGGCGACGTGGCCTTCCTCCGCCTCGATCCGAAGGACCCGCGCAAGGTCTGGGCACGCATCCGCGTGGTGGCCAGCGCGCCGATCAAGCAGGACACCACCGCCAAGCTGGCGCTCACCGGGATCACCGGCACCTCGATCATCCAGCTCAGCAGCGGCACGCCCGCCAGCCCGATGCTGGAGGGCAAGGACGGGAAGATCCCGGTGATCGTCGCCACGCCCTCGCCGCTGACCCAGTTGCTGAGCAACGGCGAAGACCTGATGGGCAACATCAACCAGCTCATCGCGCGCTTCAGCAACCTGCTCTCCGAGGAAAACACAGCGCGCATCAGCCGCACCCTCGACCATCTCGACCAGGCCACCGGCGCGCTCTCCGCCGAGCGCGAGAACGTCAGCGCGGTGATGCAGCAGTTGGCCCAGGCGAGCAGGCAGGCCAACGCCGCGCTGGCCCAGGCCAGCGAGTTGATGCGCAGCGCCAACGGCCTGCTCAACGAGCAAGGCAAGGGGATGCTGGAAAACGCCAACAAGACCATGGCTTCGCTGGAGCGCACCAGCGCCACCCTCGACCAGTTGATCAGCGAGAATCGCCACTCGCTGGACGGCGGCATCCAGGGACTCGCCGAGCTGGGCCCGGCGGTCAGCGAACTGCGCGATACCCTGGCGGCACTGCGCGGAATCAGCCGGCGCCTGGAAGAGAACCCGGCGAACTACCTGCTGGGCCGGGAAAAAACCAAGGAGTTCACCCCATGAGGCTCGCCCTTCGCCCGCTGCGTCGCCTGTCCCTGGCCGCCGGCCTGGCCGCGCTCGCCACCCTCGGCGCCTGCTCGATCCTGCCGGAAGCGCAGGTCCTCCAGGTCTACCTGCTACCGGTGCACAACCCTCCGGCCAGCGCCGCCGCGCGGCCGGTCGACTGGTCGCTGCGGATCGCCCGGCCGCGTACCAGCCTGGTGCTGGAGAGCCCGCGCATCGCAGTGCGCCCGCACGGCGACGAAATCAGCGTGTACCAGGGCGCGCGCTGGAGCGATCCGGCACCGTCGCTGCTGCGTGACCGTCTGATGCAGGCGTTCCAGGCCGACGGCCGGGTCCGCGGCCTGAGCAGCGACGACAGCAACCTGCAGGCCGATTTCGAACTGGGCGGCGACCTTCGCGCCTTCCAGACCGAGTACCCGAACGGCCAGGCCAGCGCGCTGATCCGCTACGACGCGCGCCTGGTGCGTACCGACGACAAGCGCGTGGTCGCCAGCCGGCGTTTCGAGGTCAGCCAGCCGGTGGATGGCAAGAAGGTCGCGGCGGTGGTCAGCGCCTTCGGCAAGGCCGGCGATACGCTGTCGGCCCAGGTTCTCGACTGGACCCTGCGCCAGGCCTCGGCGCAACCCGCCGTGCAGCCCTGAAGCGTCCCGCCTGGCCTGGCGACTAGCCCGGGCGCCCCTGGCGGCGCGCCCGGTATTCGTTGGGCGTGCAGCCGAACCAGCGGCGGAATGCCCGGAAGAAATTGCTCGGATCGGCGAAACCCAGCAGATAGGCGACTTCCAGCAAGGTCAGGCCGGGCTGCTGGAGATACTGATCGGCCATATCCCGACGTGTGTCGTCGAGCAGTTGCTGGTAGCTGGTGCCCTCCTCCTGGAGGCGTCGTTGCAAGGTGCGCTGCGACAGGTGCAGTGCCTGGGCCACCCGTTCGCGCTTGGGTTCTCCCTGCGGCAACAGCCGGCACAGGGTCTGCCGGGCCAGATGGGTGATGCGGCTGGTGCTGAAACGCGCCAGGTATTCGCCGGCGAAGCGATCGTGCAACTGGGCCAGCGCCTCGTTGGCCGAGGGTAGCGGCGTCTCGAGGTCGACGCGGGAAAACACCAGCGCGAACTCCTCGGCGTGAAAGCGCAGCGGCGCGCGGAACAGCTCGGCATAGGGTGCCAGCGGCTCGCGGGGCGCGCCGGGCAGTTCCACCGCCAGCGGGTCCAGCGGCCGGCCGGTGATCCAGCGGACCATGTCCACCAGGTAGGCCAGCGAGCATTCGGCACTCTGCGGCGGCGCCGGCAGGCGATCACCATGCACCGTGACGCCGAGTCGATAGCCCTGCGGCGTGCGGCAGAAAGTCAGGTCGGAGGCTTCCGCGATGATCCGCTGGTAGCGTTCCAGGCGCGCGAAGCCTTCCGCCAGGTTGCGGCTCGACATCAGCGCATAGCCGACGACGTGGAAAGCCGGGCGCCGGACCCGGGCGATGTTCAGGGCGATCGCCGGGTTGCCGCTGAGCGCCACCGCACGCTGCCACAGACGGCTCATCGCATCCTGCGGGAAGCGCGCGTCGGGGTCCTGCAGGGCCTGGTAGTCGAGGCCCAGCTCGGCGAACAGCTGGCGTCCGTCGAGGCCTTCCAGCTCCAGGGCGAGGACGATGCCCTGGACCCAGCTGGACAAGGTTGTACGTTCCGGCATCGGTCTCTTCTTGTTCTGGCGGGAGGCACGCCGACCGTCGACCGGCCTGGCGGCCCAAGGATACTAAACTGGCCCTGTATGTCATCCGCGACATCGTGCGGCCCGCACTACACTGCGCGGACACAACGAGAGGAGGCATTCCATGAGCAGCCCTGACGACGAGCGTTTCCACAGTTTCGCCGAGTTCTACCCCTACTACCTGCAGGAACACAGCAATGCGGTGTGCCGCCGCCTGCACTACGTCGGCAGCCTGCTGGTGCTGGCGGTGCTGTTCCTCGCCGTGGCCAGCCAGCAGTGGCTATGGCTGCTGGCGCTGCCGCTGGTCGGCTATGGCTTCGCCTGGGTCGGCCACTTCGTCTTCGAGAAGAACCGCCCGGCCACCTTCAAGTACCCGCTGTGGTCGTTCATGGGCGACTGGGTGATGCTCAAGGACGCTTTCACCGGCCGCATCCGCTTCTGACCCATCCGCGCGACTGGCCCCCGGGCCGGTCGCTCCCCCGGGACGACCGTCGGTCCCGGATCGGCGCGCTTTCCTGAACTATCGATCAGCTGTCACTGGCCGCCGCGCAAACGCTTGGTTAAGATTCCGCCAGCAACCTGGCCACCCGCCATTCCCCAGGCGGAAAGCTCACGAGGCCGAGCCGGGACGAAAATACACAGGGATCCTCTCCAGCGCATGAAGCCTACCCTCCCCGACCGCTCGCCGACGAGCCGGTCCGTCGCGTCCATGCGTGAATACTATTCGCGCGTGCTGGCCTATATCGCCTGTGGCGCCAGCATCGCGGCGGGAACCTACACCCAGTATTTCAGCTACGGCATCCTCTGGATGGTGCCCTATGCGCTGCTCTACCCGCACCTGGCGTACCACCTCGGCCAGCGCTTCCGCCAGCACGACCCGCGCAAGGTGACCCGCGCCCTGCTCGCGGTCGACGCCGTGCACTGTGGCCTGGGCATGGCGCTGCTCGGCTTCTCCGTGGTGCCCAGCCTGATGTTCCTGCTGGTGCTGAGCTTCACCGCGCTGGTCATCGGCGGCCTGCGCCTGCTCGGCATGGCCCTGCTGGTATCGGCCAGCAGCGCCCTGCTGGTCGCCGTGCTCGTCGCCCCGCCGCTGCTGGGCAATACCTCGGTCGAGGTGGCCGCGGTCAGCATCCTGTTCTGCGGACTGTACATCTGCATCACCGCCTTCTTCGGCCACCAGCAGGGCCTGCGCCTGGCCCAGGTGCGCCAGGAGATCGCCCGCGAGCAGGAAAAGGCCGCGCGGCTCGCGCGCAACCTGGCCAAGTACCTGTCGCCGCAGGTCTGGGAAATGATCTTCAGCGGCAAGAAGAGCGTGCGCCTGGAAACCCAGCGCAAGAAGCTCACCGTGTTCTTCTCCGACATCCGCGGCTTCACCGAGCTATCCGAGGAGCTGGAAGCCGAGGCCCTGACCGACCTGCTCAACAACTACCTCAACGAGATGTCGAAGATCGCCCTCAAGTACGGCGGCACCATCGACAAGTTCGTCGGCGACTGCGTCATGGTGTTCTTCGGCGACCCCAGCACCCAGGGCGCGAAGAAGGACGCGGTGGCTGCGGTATCGATGGGCATCGCCATGCGCAAGCACATGAAGGTGCTGCGCCAGCAGTGGCGGGCCCAGGGCATCACCAAGCCGCTGGAAATCCGCATGGGCATCAACACCGGCTATTGCACGGTGGGTAACTTCGGCGCCGACACGCGCATGGACTACACCATCATCGGCCGCGAGGTGAACCTCGCCAGCCGCCTGGAAAGCGCCTCGGAAGCCGGCGAAATCCTCATTTCCCACGAGACCTACTCGCTGATCAAGGACGTGATCATGTGCCGCGACAAGGGCCAGATCGCGGTCAAGGGCTTCAGCCGCCCGGTGCAGATCTACCAGGTGGTGGACTCGCGCCGCGACCTCGGCGCCGCGCCCAGCTACGTCGAGCACGAATTGCCCGGCTTCTCCATGTACCTGGACACCAACAACATCCAGAACTACGACAAGGAACGGGTCATCCAGGCCCTGCAACAGGCCGCCGAGCGCCTACGCGACAAGGTCATCCTCTGAGTTCGTCGAGCGCCGCCGGCAGTTCGTCGCGCCATTCCGGCGCAGTCCGCGGACCGCTCGCCTGCAGCGCCAGGAACTCCTCCGCCGAAACCCGCCAGGACTGCTCCCGCGCCCAGCGCCCGCAGGCCTGGCGATCCAGCGCCAGCGCCTGGCGGCAGGCTTCGCCAAGATCCTCGTGCATGACCCCGGTCACGCCCTGCTGCAATACATCCAGCGGCCCCGGCACGGCGAAGGCCGCCACCGGCACGCCGCAGGCCAGGGCTTCGAGCATCACCAGGCCATAGGTATCGGTCAGCGAGGGAAACACCAGCACCGAGGCCGCCCGGTAGGCGTCGGCCAGTGCGCGGCCATGGCGGTAGCCGAGAAAACGCGCCTGTGGATAGCGCTGCTCCAGCGCCGCCCGCTGCGGGCCGTCGCCCACCAGCCATTTTTCGCCCGGCAGTTCGAGATCGAGGAACGCCTCCAGGTTCTTTTCCGTCGCCAGCCGCCCGACATACAGGAACACCGGCGGCCGCTCTTCCGCCGGGGTTGTCTCGGCGGGATGGAACAGTTCGGTATCGACGCCCTTGCGCCACAGCCGCAGGTGCTGGAAGCGCCAGGCGCAGAACTCGTCGCGCAGGCGCGGGGTGCTCACCAGCACCGCCCGGCTCGGCCGATGGAAGGCGCGCAGGAAGGCATAGCCCCAGGACAGCGGCAGCCACGGACAGCGGTCACGCAGGTATTCGGGAAAACGCGTATGGATCGCCGAGGTGAAGTCCAGGCCGCGCTTGCCCAGCCAGCGCCGCGCGGCCCAGCCGAGCGGCCCCTCGGTGGCCAGGTGCACGGCATCCGGGGCGAAGGCCTCGATCAGCCCGCCGAGGCGCCAGAGATTCCAGGCCAGGGGGATTTCCGGATAGCTGGGACAGGGCAGGCAGCGAAAGTCGGCGGGCGACAGCACCCGTACCTGGTGGCCCAGCAGTTCCAGCTCGCGCTGCAGGGCCAGCAGGCTGGTGACGACTCCGTTGACTTGCGGTAACCAGGCGTCGCTGACGATCAATAGCCTCATGCCGCCGGCTCGACCGCCGCGGCCTGCGCCGCCAGCCGCGCCTGCTCCTCGGCCAGGCGGTAGAGCTGGATGCTGCCGTCCCAATGTTCGATCAGCGCCGTGCAGGATTCTACCCAGTCGCCGCAGTTGAGGTAATCGACGCCCTCGATGCGGCGGATCTCGGCATGGTGGATGTGCCCGCAGACCACCCCGTCGAGCCCGCGCTTGTGGCACTCGTGGGCGATGGCTTCCTCGAAGTCGCTGATGAAGTTCACCGCGGTCTTGACCTTGTGCTTGAGGTACGCCGACAGCGACCAGTAGCCGTAGCCCCAGCGCCGCCGCCAGTGGTTCAGCCAACGGTTGAGGAGCAGGGTGAACTCGTAGGCGGAATCGCCGAGGAACGCCAGCCAGCGGTGGTAGCGGGTGATCACGTCGAACTGGTCGCCGTGTATCACCAGCAGCTTGCGGCCGTCGGCGGTACTGTGCACCGCCTCGTCGACCAGGCGGATGTTGCCGAGGATCAGGCTCGAATAGCGGCGCAGGAATTCGTCATGGTTGCCGGTGACGTAGATCACCTCGGTGCCGCGCTTGCTCAGGGTGAGCAGGCGGCGGATCACGTTGGTGTGCGCCTGCGGCCAGTAGATGCCGCCGCGCAGCTTCCAGCCGTCGATGATGTCGCCCACCAGGTAGATGCGATCGGCGTGGTAGCGCTTGAGGAACGCCGCCAGGTGTTCGGCCTGGCAATCCCGCGTCCCCAGGTGGACATCCGAGATCCACAGGGTCCGAACCCGCTGCTTGCGGTTCGAGGTGAAGCGTTGCGCGGTGCTCATCGGCGGGTCTCCGACGGTGTTTTTCCGATCTTGGACGGCGCCGGTGAAACGACTGTGACAGGCCGGCGACCGTTGCGTGACAGGGCGCGACTGTCTGTCGCCGGCGCCAGCGGGTAGACTGGGCGCCTGCCTCCGGGAGCTTCGCCATGGGTTCGATCCTTTCCCTGCGCCACTACAGCCACGACCAGATCGTCCACAGCCATGACCATGCCCAATTGGTCCTGGGCCTCAGCGGCTGCCTCGAGTTCGAGGTCGAGGGGCGCGGCAGCCGCGTGTTGCGGCAGACCTTCGCGGTGGTGCCGGCGCAAGCCCGGCATGCCTGCTCGAGTCCCGCCGGCAGCCGCTGCCTGGTCCTCGACCTGCCCTGCGACGGCAGCCTGCTGCTGGGCCTGGGCGAACACGCCGAAGCCGGCAGGCGGCTGTTCGAGCGACCGCAGGCGCTGTCGCTGACACCCGCCCAGGGCCAACTGGTGAACTGGCTGGCCAGCGGCCCGATCAACGACCCGGTGATCGCCCACCAGGGCGCCGGCCTGCTCCTCGCCAGCCTGGCCAGCGAGCGCCAGCCGCCGCGCCAGCAGCCCCGCCTGCCACTGGCCAGCCTGGACGCCTACCTCGACCGCCATGCCGCCCATCCGCTACAGGTAGCCGACCTGGCGCGGCTGGCCGGTCTTTCGGTGGCGCGCTTCCACAGCCTGTTCCTCGCCGAGACCGGACAGACGCCCATGGACTACGCGCGCAGCCGACGCCTGCACCAGGCCCACGAACTGTTGTTGGAGAGCAGCCTGGCGGTGGGCGAGATCGCCGCCCGGGTCGGCTACGCCTCGCAGAGCGCCTTCACCGCAGCGCTGGTCCGCGAGTTCGGCGTCACCCCGCGACAACTGCGTCGCGAGTCCCGCGACAAAACCGGCTAGCCGCACGACAGACAAATCCGTCACGACTCCTTACTCTCTGCCCATCGACAGAACAGGAGTCAGCATGGACATCATCGAATGGCAGGATTTCGAACGCGTCGAACTGCGCGTCGGCACCATCCTCAGCGCCGCTCCCAACCCCAAGGCACGCAAACCCGCCTATGTCCTCGAGGTCGACCTCGGACCGCTCGGCCTGCGCACCTCCAGCGCGCAACTGACCGCACACTACCAGGCCGAGCAACTGGTCGGACGCCAGGTCCTCTGCGTCTGCAACTTCGCTCCGAAGCAGATCGCCGGGGTGCGCTCGGAGGTCCTGGTCACCGGGGTCTACGATAGCGAGGACAAGGTGGTCCTGGCCGGCTTCGACAAGCCCCTGCCCAACGGTGCGCGCCTGGCCTGAAGGATCCCCATGAATCGACGTTCCGCCCTCGCCGCCCTGCACGGCGGCGCCCTCCTCTTCGGCCTGACCGGGGTGTTCGGCAAGCTGGCCAGCGCCTCCCCCGGGGTGATCGTGTTCGGTCGCGCGCTGTTCGCGGTGCTCGCCCTCGGCCTCTTCGCCCGCCTCGCGGGCCAGGCCTGGCGCGCCCTGGGACCCGCGCAATGGCTGCGCCTGGCGCTCTGCGGCCTGCTCCTGGCCGGGCACTGGGTGAGTTTCTTCATCGCCGTGAAGACCGCCGGCGTGGCCATCGCCACCCTCGGCTTCGCCAGCTTCCCGGCCTTCACGGTAATCCTCGAAGGGCTGCTCTTCCGCGAGCGCATTCATCTCGCGGAAGGACTGCTGGTAGTCCTGGTCAGCCTTGGCCTGGTGCTGGTCACGCCGAACTTCGACCTCGCCAGCGGCGCCACCCTCGGCCTGCTCTGGGCGATCCTTTCCGGCCTGCTGTTCGCCCTGCTGTCGCTGGCCAACCGCAGCAACAGCGGGCAGGTCGGCCCGGTGCAGGCGGCGCTCTGGCAGAACCTGGTAGTCGCCCTGTGCCTGCTGCCATTCGCGGTCGGCGAACTACCGGCGCTACCCGCTCTCGACTGGCTCTGGCTGGCCCTGCTGGGCGTCTTCTGCACCGGCCTGGCGCACAGCCTGTTCGTGGCCAGCCTGGCGGTGGTCAAGGCCCGCACCGCGGCACTGGTATTCTCCCTGGAGCCGGTCTACGGGATCGCCTTCGCCTGGCTGTTGTTCCATGAGACGCCGGGGCCGCGGATGTTCCTCGGCGGCGCCCTGATCGTCCTCGCCATCGTGCTGTCGGCGCGACTCGGCGCCAGGAACCGGCCGGTCCCGGACAACGGCTTGTCCGCTAACCGGGGCTGAACCCG